>JBBQRS010000011.1:0-65718 GCA_038214535.1 Anaerolineae bacterium | reverse complement strand
GGTGGCGCAGAACACGTGCAGCGAAGGCGCGGACGACATCGAGCTGGCAATTTCGCAAGGCAACCGGCTACACGCCGTGTGGTATGAGCGCCTCGAATGCCGGCTGGGATTTGCGCCGCCCTCAGGTCGCGGCGAGGTGTTCTACAGCAGCTTCATCAGCGATGCACCCGAAACGCCCGCGGCGCCTTTGCCCGCCATGCCTGAAGACGCTTCCGGCAGCGAAAGCCCCCGCGCCACGGCGCCGGCCGCGCCAAGGGCGAGTGCCACGCTTATGCCGACGCCGGTCGTGACGCCGGCCTGGTCTACGGCTGCGCAGCCGGGCGGGCCATCGGAGAACGCGGGCGTCGCCGTGGGCGCGGGGGCGGCTGCGCTGGCAATCGCGCTCGGCGCAGTCGCCGCTTCTCGCCTGTCGAGGCGCAAGTAAACGGATAGCGATGACCCAAAGTGGCCGAGATGATTTCAGGCGGGAGAGCACGCGATGACGCTCGCTCAACGCGCGAGTAAAGGCATCCTGTGGGCCCAGGCCGGCAAGCTGGTAGAAACGGCGCTGGGCATGCTGCTCTCTGTGCTGGTGATCCGACGGCTCGGCCCCGCGGCTTACGGCGAATATGGGTTGCTCATCGGATTAATGTTCGCAGCGATGTTGTTGACATGGTTGGGGTTCGCCGAGATTCTCGGCAAACACATGCCAGTCTTCCTGGCCGAATCACACCTCGACCGGGCTTCCGCGCTCTTTCGCTGGACCTTTTTTTGGCGCTTCTTGATCAGTCTTGCGATGGTCATGTTTTTCATGGTGTTCATCGAGCCATTGGCGCGCTTGTTCCATATGCCCACCCTGCCGGCGTATCGGTGGTCGTTGAGCGCCCTGTTTGTATCACAGAATCTGTTCTCACTGTCACTGTCGTGTTTCGATGCGCTGCTGGCGACAAAACTCGGGGCGATGGTCAATTTGTGTTACTGGGTATTGAGCCTGGCGCTGACCGTGGCGGGCTTCCGCATCTACGGGCCGACGCCTCAAACCGTGCTTATCGCATCCGCGCTGGCGACGGTCGCAGCGCTGGGCATTGCATTGCTGTCGTTACGACACTGGTTGGTGAAAGGGCGGGACATGCGCCATGGCGTCGAGGGAATCTGGCGGTTCAGCGGCACCGTGTGGTTAACGACGCTGGCCAATTTCGGCCTGCAAAGCCAATCCGATGTCCTCATGCTGGGCGCGCTCGTGCCCGACAAGATGCAGATCGGCCTCTACCGCGCGGCGGTGATGCCCGTACAACGCCTGATGGGGTTCATCATGGGCGGTTGGCAAGGTATTGCCATGCCGGTGCTTTCGGAGGCTGCGGCCACTGGCGGATCAGCGGCAATTCAAAAAGCCTGGTCTGCTTATGTCAAGTTGATTCTGTTACTCGCGGCGCCGCTGCTATTGTTATTGGCTGTCACCGCCGACACTTTCTTGCCGTTGCTCTATTCTGACGCATACGCCAGCAGCGTGGCCCTGCTCCAGCTTTATGCGCTCGTCAGCATTCTGGGGTTCGCCGTCGGCTTCGGCCTCAACACGAAATTGATGCAGACTCTTCATCTGGAGACCCTGGCCCTGCGGCTGCGATTGATCGCCAGTGTTCTGAATATCGTGTTGAACCTGATCCTGATACCCCGGTTCGGCGCAGCCGGAGCCGTGTTGGCGACAAGCAGCGCCGGCACGTTGATGTGGCTCGTCGAGACGCGCATGGTCATCACCCGTTTTTCGCTCTCATATCCCTGGTCTTTCCTGTTCAAGGTGCTGGCGGCGTCAGCGCTGGGCGCGGCCGGCGCGCTGGTCTTGCCCGGTGGAACGTGGGGATGGTTCATCGCGCAGGTAGCCCTCTACGGTTCGCTCTTCGTGGCAGCGCTGTTCCTCCTCAAGCCTCTCAATGAGGAGGAACAGGTGGTCATCTCGCACCTTTTCCCGCCGGCGGGCAGGTTCGCGGCCTTGTTCCAGAAACGCTCCCCGGCGGCGCTCCCATGAACATCGTGATGGTCAGCCCACACTTCGGCCCGGTGCCGGGCGGCATCCAGAAGGATATGCTCTATCTGGCGCGCGAACTGATTGCGCTGGGGGACCGGGTCACGTTCGTGACGACCTATGATGAGTTCCCCGAAGGGCGTGTAAACCTGGCGCAACTGCTCACTTATGAATTACCGGTGGGGCTGCGCATCGTGCGGCTGGAGGGCAAATGGCGCTCGCGGGTGCGCAATTTTCACCCGGCGAATCCGCCGCTCTACCTGCCGGGGCTGAGCGACGCGATCATGGCTGCCGACCCGGACGGGGTGATCTTCTTCAACGTCGGCTGGCCGCTCACCGTGTTACCGGCGCTGATCAAACTGAAGCGCCGGACGACCGTCCTGTATCGCACCGCGTATCACGCGCACCTTGCGCCACACCGACTCGATCCGTGGCGGGCGCGGCTGCAACTGCGCGTCGCAGGGTACAGCGACCGGCTGCTGACCTATTCGGAGCACGAAAGGGAGCAGATCATCCACGATGGCGGCATTGCGCCGCAGAAGATCAGCGTGGTCTACCCCGGCATCGAGGCGCTGCCCGTCTCACCGGAGATGCTCGCGGACTTTCGGCGGCGCTTTGATCTGGGCGGCCGCGGCGTAATTTCGCACGTGGCGCGGCTCTCCGCGTTCAAGGGCACCGACCGGCTGATCCGCGCCCTGCCCGAAGTGCGGCGGCGCACCGGCCGCGATGTCGTGCTGTTGCTGGTGGGGCGCAACCTGGAAGCGGAGCGGCTGGCGCAACTGGCCGAAGAGTGCGGCGTGGCGAGCGCCATTCGCTACACCGGGCCGGTCTCCGAGGCGGAGTTGCATTGCGCCTATGCCGCATCCGACGTCTTCGCCCTGCCGTCACACTATGAGTCGTTCGGGTTCGTCTTTCTCGAAGCGATGGCGCACGGCGTCCCGGTGATCGGGGTGCGCACCGGCGGCGTGCCGGAGGTGATCCGCCACGGCGAGACGGGGCTGATCCTTGAGGATACCAACGACGCGGCGCTGACCGACGCGCTGACGCTGCTGATCGCCGACGAGGCAACGCGGGCGCGCATGGCAGCGGCTGGACGAACGTGGACGGGCAGCCAGTTCAGTTGGGCGGCTTCGGCCAACACGATGCGCGCGCTGATTAACGGCAAAATGCCCACGACATCACCTCGACTGGAGCCTGTCACATGATCGCGGATACGGTCGCGCCGACGTTGCGGATGAGCGTGGTGATTGTCACCTACAACCGGCCAGAGTTGCTGCGAAATTGCCTTGCCGCAGTGGCGCGGCAGACGCGCCTTCCCGATCAAATTGTGCTGGCTGGTGTGCAGGGCGACACTGAGACCCGTGCGGTGGTTGAAGCGTTCAATCAGATAAACGTCATTGATTGCCTGTGGGTGGAAAGCCCAACCCCCAGTGTGACCGAACAGACTGATCGGGGCGTGGCGGCAAGCGCCGGTGAGATCATCGTCTTCACGAACGACGACGCCGAGCCGTATCCCGACTGGCTGGCGCGCATCGAGCCGTATTATGCCGATCCGACCGTCGGTGGGGTCGGAGGACGCGACTTCATCCACACGCGCGAGGGCGGCGTGATTGACGGCCCGACCGACTGCGTGGGGACGATCACCTGGTTTGGCCGGGTACATGGAAATCATCATCTCAGCTACCCGCAGGTTGTAGATGTGGACGTACTGAAGGGCGTCAACATGAGCTGTCGCAAATATTGCTATCAGTCGCTGGACAGCAGGTTGATTCCCGGCGGACGGTGGCACTGGGAACTGGATCTCTGCCTCGGCATACGGGCATCGGGAATGCGCCTCGTGTTTGACCCAGACATCGTCGTTGATCATTACCACTATCAGGCAGCCCGGCCCGATACGCTCAACAGCGATTTTGTGCGCGCGGCAAATCACAATCTCACGTTATGTCAGGCTAAGCACCTGAAGGGTTGGCGACGCAGTGTGTTCCTAATATACAACGTAGTGTGGGGAGACTACCCCGAGATGGGGTTGGCCGTCTTCGCGCGTACCTACATCGGGCGATTGCGCGCCGAGCGCGACGTTGAATTCATCCGTCTGCTCGGCGTGAGCATGGCGGCGAAACGCGATGCACTGGCGAAGCTCAGGGTCTCGCGGTTGGTGCAGACCGACGGCAGGGGCATCCGGTGAGAAACGTCACGCCTTTCGGCGCGGGAGGGTGGCTCCATCCGGCAGGCGGGCGCGGCGTATCGCGCCGGCTGGCGGCCGTGATCGCTGCACTATTGGCAATCGAGGCGGCGCTGCCCTTCGCGTTGCACACGTCGTTCAGGCGCGTGGCGTTGCTGGCCGGTCCCCTGTTGGCGCTGGCCCCGCTGGCCTACTTCCCGTGGCTGAGCCTCCCGGCGCTGTTGAGCTATGCGCCCTTCGCGCCGGCCTTACGGTTTGCCGGCGCATCGACGCTTCAGTCACTCTCTAAAGATGTTTTTGCGTTGCTGCTGGTCGCTGTGTGGAGTCTGCGAGTGCTGGTCGAGCGGCGGCGCTGGGTACGCACACCGTTGGATGTCTGGCTCGTGTTGTTTATGGCCTTGCTCGCCCTGCAAGTGCTGCGTGCGCCGTCGTTGATGCGGGGGGTAGTCGGACTCAAAGTCTTGATCCTCTACGTGCCGATCTATTTCCTGGTCACGAACAACGCGCCCACGCGCAGCCAGTTGCGGCGCGTGCTGTGGCTGGTGGTGTTGGTGGCGGCTGTGACGGCGCTTTACGGTCTCTGGCAATACGTCACCCTGCACGATCAGAAAAATATCGCCATTACCATCGAGGGCCAGCAGAGCTTCGTAAGCCTGCGTAACGGCAGTTTTCGCGTCTTCTCGACGTTTACGCACTCGGTCGTATTCTCGCTGTATCTGTCACTGATGCTTGTGCTCGCCGCAGCGTTGGCGCTGGCGGAATCGGGCTGGCGTCGCTGGCTCGCCATCGGGATCGCCGGTTTGCTGATCGGTGTGTTGCCCCTCACACTCAGCCGGATCGGTTGGATCGGCGCGGCGATCGGGTTGCTCGTCATAGGCATCCTGACCATGAAACGCAGCCGCATTCAAATCATCGCGCTCATTGCACTTGCGGTCATCCTATTTATCGGCTTCGCCACTCCCGCGGCGCGCGATACGTTGAGCTGGAGCTTCACCAGCGAAGACCGCAGTTATGTAGAGCGCACATCTATCTATTACTGGGGGCATCGCATGGTGTTCGTAGAAATGCCGCTGGGCTGCGGCGTGGGCAGCATGAAGGATGCGGCGGACCTCCTAGCACGCCTCACCAAACAACCCGAACCGCCTTACACGTGCTACTGGAATGGCTTCCCGGTGACATCCAGCGAAACGATGGCCCTTGCCATCGGTACGCAGACCGGGGCGGCCGGTTATCTGCTGTACGCCATCCTTCACATTGTCATCTGGCGCGAAGGATTGCGCAGCTATCGGCGTCTCGCCGATGGGCCGTTCAAGATCATGGCCGCCGGGCTGCTGGGCTATCTGGCAATCATGACCTTCAGCAACTTCGTGAGCAGTTCCACCCAGGCCTATCCGGTGGTTGACCTCTATTTCTGGGCGTTCGTCGGACTGATCATGAGCCTCGATCGGATTGCCGCGTCAACGAAACTTGCTCGCCCGACCCCGCATTCCACATGAAGATTTTACTCGCCACCGATCACTATCTGCCCCATCCGGGCGGCTCTTCGCGGGTCATTTACGAGACCTCGCGTCGCCTGGCCGCACACGGCCACCGGGTCACGGTGCTGACCTTCGAGCGCGATGCTGAGTTGCCTGCGGAAGAAGAGATCGGCGGCGCGCGCGTCCGGCGGATCCCGCTGCGCGGACGCCTCAGCACATATCCACTCGCCTACAAAGAAGGTTATCGCGCCGCATCCCAGGCATTACGTGAGGATGATTACGACCTGCTGCACATTCATCTGCCGCTGATCGGGCCGGGCGCACAACGCGCAGCGCGCCACGCGCGCATCCCGACCGTGGCTTCTTTCTATGGCCCCTGGGGCGATGAGATGCGCACCGAGTTGAGCGCAAAACCATTGCAGGGCGCGCGCAAGGCCACCTATCAATCCTACGTGCGCGGGCTTTGCCTGGGGCTGGCCGCGTGGCAGCGCCAACTGCTGCGCGATGCGGACCGAATTATCCTGCTCAGCGGCTATTCGCAAGGCCAGGTACGCGAGCTGGTGTCTCAGAAGGTCGCCGCCCGGGCAGATCTCATTCCTGGCGGGGTGGACCTGGCGCGTTTTCATCCGGCGGTGGATCGGCAGGCCACACGCCGCGGGCTGGGCCTGCCCGCAGAAGGCGACGTGCTGTTTTCGGTGCGACGCCTGGTGCCGCGCATGGGCATCGAGAATCTGCTAGAGGCTGTCGCCCTGTTGCGGGATGAAGGACGGCAGATCACGCTGGTGATCGGCGGAGGCGGCCCACTGGCCGGGTCGCTTCGGGCGCAGGCCGAGGCGCTGGGCATCGGCGGTTGCACGCGCTTCACCGGCTTCATCCCCGACGACGAACTGCCCGCTTACTACCAGGCCGCCGACCTGTTCGTCTTGCCGACGCTGGCGCTCGAGGGCTTCGGCCTCATCACCCTGGAGGCGCTGGCCTGCGGGACGCCGGTCATCGGGACGCCGGTAGGCAGCACCGCCGAGTTGCTGGGGAGCTTCGATCGCCGTTTCCTCGCCGCCGCCGTAGAACCCCCGGCGCTGGCCGACGCGATCCGGTGCGGGCAGGACGCGGCGCACGCTGAGAGTGATGCACTGCGCGCACGTTGCCGCCAATATGCGAATGGTTTCGGCTGGGAGGAAATCGTGGGGCGCTATGAAGCCGTCTACGGCGCGGCGATGGGGCGACGCATTGTCTGACGCGATTCGGCTGCTTCGCGTGACAGAGAGGGCCGTGTTGGGCGGTGAGCAGACCGACATCATGGCGCTCCTAACCGGCCTGGATGCGCGCCGGTATGCCCAAACGTTGGCGACCGAGCCGGCGGGGCCGTTGGTGGAAGAGGCCCACCGATCAGGGACACCCTGCACCCCGGTTGAGATGCGTCGGCGTTTCGATCCCGCCGCAGTCGTCCGGCTCATCGAGGTAATGCGCCGCGGGCAATTCACGATCGTCCATTTGCACGGCGCACGAGCCGGCGTTCACGGGCGGATCGCCGCACAGTTGGCGGGCGTCCCGCTGATCATCTGGACAATGCACGTCTTCCAGCCGGATGTGTTGCGGGGTGTGAACCCCGATGAAGCGCCGCCTCGCCGCCAAAAGGCACTCTATCATGCGGTCGAATGGACTCTGGGCCGCTTCTTCTGCGATCAGATCATCACCGTTTCGGAGGATCTCCGTCGCCGCGCTATCGCCGAGGAACAGATCCCGGCAGGCAAGATCACGACGATCTACAGCGGGGTGAACCTGGAATCATTTCGTAGCCCCACAGACAGAGCCACAACGCGCCGCGAGCTGGGCCTCCCCGCCGACGCGCCGGTCATTTGCGCCATCGGGCGGTTGGTGGAACAGAAGGGCATACCCGACTTCCTGCAAGCTGCCGCGCGCATACACGTCGAGCGACCGAATGTGTATTTCCTGATCGTAGGAGACGGACCGCTACGGGCGGAGTTGGAGACGCTGGGCGCGAGCCTGGCGCTGAACGGCAGCCTGAAATTCGTCGGACAACGCAATGATATTGCGGCAGTCCTGGCCGCCAGCGATCTGTTCGCCAACCCCACGTTGTGGGAGGGCATGGGCAAAGTCAACGTGGAGGCGATGGCCGCGGGCAAGCCGATTGTCTCGACGAATGTCGGGCCGATCCCGGAGGTCATCGCGGATTACCAGGCGGCGCTACTAACCTCGCCACGTGATCCGGCCGCGTTCGCCGAGGCGTTGATTGCGGTCTTGTCCGATCTCCCAGCTTATGACGCGCGAGCGAAGGGTGGGGCGGGAGTGGCCGCCGCGCGCTTCAGTTACGAAACGATGGTCGAGAGCACAGCGGCGCTCTACGAACGCCTTCTGGCTGAGAAGGGATAGCCCTGTTGACCGTAAAGCGCGCCAGCCGTGTCATCACTGCAGTGAGTCAAAACCAGGAAGTGCAATGGCTCCGAGGCTGGGCCATTCTGGGGGTCATCGCGATCCATACGTCAGCCTCGTTTGTTGCCATCCAAACAGTTAACTGGCTTTCCACAGCAGTGATCACGATGGATGTTGTGGCGCATTACGCGGTCCCGCTATTCGTTGTCATTTCCGGTTACGTTCTCGCTAGCCGCTATGGAAGGCTCCGCTCACGCTACGACGTCATGGCGTTCTATCGTCGTCGCTTCTCCAGGCTTCTGCCGCCGTACCTGGCCTTTTCGGCCCTGTACTTCGCCATTGCAGCGTTGAGGGGTGCAGCGTTGACCCCAACCAGCATTCTGCTCGACCTTTCGTTCGGCAACGCGCACTATCACCTGTGGTACGTCACGTTGATCGCTCAGTTCTACCTGTTATTCCCCGTCATCCTCGCCGTTGCATCGCATTTCGAGGAGACCGGCCATCCTGAAAGGCTACTCGCATACGCCCTGGTTGCCCAACTTGCGTGGAATATCCTGACCTTACTGTGGCAACCGGATGGCAGCCAACCGGACTGGGGCAAGCTCATCTTAGGATACCGATTCTTTCCGTCGCATCTGTTCTACTTCTGTGCAGGCATCTACGCGGCGCTTAACCGAACGCGCGCCGAGCAATG
This sequence comes from Anaerolineae bacterium, assembly GCA_038214535.1. GTDB lineage: Bacteria > Chloroflexota > Anaerolineae > CG2-30-64-16 > CG2-30-64-16 > JBBQRS01. The sequence goes on along the minus strand of JBBQRS010000011.1, from coordinate 56,974 downwards.
GCTGCGACATCCGAACAGGCTGTGTGTTGTGGCAATCTCGCTGACGGCAATCACGGTCGCGACCTGGGTCACAGCAGTCATGAAGTATGGAGATTTCTACCAGACGCCGCCTCAGCACTTCATCATCTCAACACTGGTCGAACCGGCGCTTTATATGGCGTTTGTGCTCTTGCTCAGCCGATGGGCCGATGGGTCGGCCAGTCGCACGAGTCGCTCATCGAAATTTTTGATATCGCTCGGCGGATACTCGTTCGGCATATATCTGATCCATGAGTTGTTTCGCCTCGGTGCAGTTTCCGGCCTGCGCAGAGTCGGGATTACACCGGCAGATTGGCTCTTTTACCCCGTGGTCTTCATGATCACGCTGGCCTTGAGCGCCATCAGCGTGCGATGGTTAAGCAGCTTCCCGCTCGGCGCAACATTGGTAGGCAGTAGTAAACCTTCTGGCCTGTCGCCTATACCGGAGCAAGTGAATGCAGGCCCGGCGGCATCATGACACGATTGCGACTCTTGCTCCTTGTGCTGATCGCCCTGCTGCCGTCGGTACTGAAAATCCCATCCTATCGCAAGCTCTTCGGGTGGCAGATCGGGCGCAACGTCCGCATTGGCCTCTCGCTGATAGACGCCCGCAGGGTCTCCATCGGGGACGATGTGGTGATCGGACGATTTAACCGTTTCCAACGCATCCCGGAGCTGACACTGGCGAACAAAGTCCACATCGGGAATCGCAACGTCTTCGTGACCGGGTCGGCTGGCGCCGGCGTCGATGTGAAAGATGCCGCGCCGAGCCTCCATATCGGGGAGGACTCCTACATCATCGGGCCGCATTTCTTCGACGTACAGGCACCGCTCCGCATCGAGCGCAGCGTGACGCTGGCGGGACGCAACTCCAGCTTTTACACGCACGGCATTGACTACCGTATCAACCGTCTTATTGCCGAACCGATCATGATCGGCGAAAACAGTTACGTGGGGGCGCACGCGCTGTTTGCGCCGGGCGCGGCGATTGCGCCCAACAGTATCGTCGGCATGGGCGCGCTGGTCACCAAACGCTTTGAAGAAGAGTTCGTCCTTATCGGCGGCAACCCGGCCCGTATCGTGAAGGCGCTGGATCGGTCGGCCCTGCATTTTACCCGCCCGCGGCCCGGTTATCCCGCAGGTCGCACCGTCGAAGCGTTAGAAGAGGCGTAGGCATTGCGCATCGGCATCAACACATTTGCATTGTCGGCGGCGCGGGGCATGGCGGGTTCTGGACGCTACATCCTGGAGTTGTCACGTGCGTTGGCGCGCAATCCGGGCGGACACGAGATCATCTTGCTGGCGAACGCCGATAACTGGGACTTGCTGCCGGAAACCGGATGCACACGCATCCGTTGCGAAGGGCTGACCGCAGTACGCCCGCTGCGGCTGCTGTGGGAACAAACAGCGCTGCCCCTGCTCGCACGCCGGCTCAGGCTCGATGTGCTACATTCGCCGGTGTTCATCGCGCCCACGTGGCTGCCCTGCGCGTCGGTCGTTTCGATCCTGGATATGACCTGGTTTTTGACCCCGGAACACCATACGCGCGCAAAAGGCGCGTACTTCCGTTCGCTGATCCCAATTTCGGCGAACCGCGCGGCGCGCATCATCGCGATTTCCGAGGCAACAAAACAGGATGTCGTCAAGCTGCTCGGTGTTGCGGGGGATAACGTGACGGTGACGCACCTGGGCGTGGATCTCGCACGCTTCACGCCACAACCTGCGAGAACGTTCGCGCATCCAGCCGCCCGCTACGGCATCGAAACGCCTTACATCCTCTACGTGGGGAAACTCGAGCCACGCAAATTGTTGCCTACGCTGATTCGCGCCTTTGCGCGTATCGCCGATGACTTTCCGAAACATCAACTTGTGCTGGCGGGCAATCCGGGGTGGGACTACGCCGCAGTGGAAGATGCCTTGCAAGAGATCGGTCGTCGCGAGCGCGTGCGGTTGACCGGATTCGTCGAGGAGGATGACCTGCCCGCATTGTATGCCGGGGCGGATCTTTTCGTGTACCCGTCGTTGTATGAAGGCTTCGGCTTCCCGGTGCTTGAGGCGATGGCCTGTGGGACGCCGGTGATCACGTCGAACCTTTCGTCGTTGCCCGAAGTTGCAGGTGACGCCGCCCTGCTGGTGGATCCACACGATGACGATGCGCTGGCCGACGCCATGCGGCGGGTCCTTGCCGATGATGAACTGCGCACACAAATGCGCGTTCGGGGATTGATTCAGGCCGCGCGATTTACCTGGGCAGAGACGGCGCAACGCACCATCGCTGTATACGAATCGGCTTTCGCGGATACCCACGTCAGAGAAGGATTGCGCGCAGCATGACCGGCACACAGACCGCTTTTTATACGGAGATCACATGAGCAAGGTTCTGGTCACGGGCGGCGCGGGATTTATCGGCTCTCACCTGGCCGAAGCGCTGTTGCAGCGCGGGCATCGCGTGGTCGTGCTGGACAACCTGACCGGTGGATCGGTGGATCACGTGCCGCCCAGCGCGCGCCTGGTGATCGAAGATATCTGCGAATATGGACGCATCATGGATGTGCTGGCGCGCGACTCTTTCGATTATGTCTACCACCTTGCCGCCTCGCCCACCAATAGCGCCCTGCACCATGCACGCTATCTCAACTACGCCGAAAACCTGTTGGGCAGTCTCAATCTCATTAGCGCTTGCATCCAAACCGACGTCAAGTGTCTGGTTTTCGCGTCCTCCACAACGGTCTATGGCCGCAGCACTGCCGGTCTCGTGCGGGAAGAGACCACGCCGCCTCACCCCGAAGACTCCTACAGCATCGCCAAGCTGGCAGTTGAACAGGAACTCGATCTGACGCAGAAGATGTTTGGCCTGGATCATGTGATCTTTCGCCTGCATCACGTTTGCGGGGCGCGGCAACGCCTGGAGGATGCGCAAGATCATCCGGTCGGGAGATTCATGACGCAGGCGCTGTTAAGACTACCGATGACACTGGCTGATAATGGGGCGCAGAGCGTGTCGTTTGCCGACGTGCGGAATGTGGCGACGCTGATAGCCGAGGCGCCCGAAATCGCCGACGCACGCAATCAACTCTTCAACATCGGCGCCGATCACACGTGCAGCGAGTGGGAACTGGCAGCGGCTGTGGCGCAAGCGGTTGGCGTTGAGGCGCGCATGACGAGCACGCCCGATCCGAATGAACGCCGCGCCCTGCGGATTTCTCAAGAGAAACTGGAAGCCGTCTTCGGCGAGCGCGTAAAGCGCGACATGACCGAGACCCTGGCGACATTGGCGGCCTGGGCGCGAACACAGGCTATCGGCCAACAACGCGTCTTCGTCGTGCCTGCGGTCTGGGCAATGAGGCAATGATCGAGACGGCGGTGATCGAGACAGGCCAGCCCGACGCGACCGCCTGGGCATCAACCGGCTTTTGGGAAACAAACCCAGAAGAGAGTCGGGCGCGTCCGATGGATGAAGTGCCGTCGCTTACCGTGGTGATCGTGAACTATAACGGTGGCGCGCTGCTGTCTGCGACGCTCGATTCACTGTTTGCAACGGCAAGTGACCTTGCGCCGGAGGTCTACGTCGTGGATAACGGCTCGACCGACGGCAGCCCGGCGCGAGTTCGAGACGCTTACCCGCAAGTGACGTTGATCGAGGCAGGCGCAAATCTAGGATTTGCTCGCGCGAATAATCTTGCGTTGCGGCAGGCGCGCGGCCGCTATGCCCTGCTGTTGAATCCCGATATCGAATTGCATCCGGGCGCAATCGAAACGGCGCTGGCATATCTGGATGAGCATCCCGACGTCGGCATTGTGGGGCCACGGGTGTTGCTGCCAAACGGGCAGTTGGACAAGCCGTGTCGCCGTTCATTCAAGACTCCGGCAATCTACCTCTACAAGACCATTGGCCTCAGCGCCTTGCGGCCCAATAGCGCCCGCTTCAACCGGTACTACATGGGGTACTTGCCGGAAGACGCCCTGACGGAAGTGGATGCCGTGATCGGGGCATTTCTGATGATTCGTCGCGAATGTATGCAGGAAATCGGCCTGCTGGACGAACGTTTCTTTATCTATTGCGAAGACGAGGACTGGTGCTTCCAGGCGAAGCGGCATGGCTGGAAGGTCGTCTATCACCCAGACGCCGTCGTCATCCATCACAAGGGATCGAGCACCCGTAAGCGCCGCGTACGCATGGTGCTGGAATGGCACAAAGCAATTTATCAGTTCCATCGCAAGAACATGGCGCATGATTACTCGCCCGTGACCAACGGGATTCTTTATACCGGGATGGCTGCACGGCTTGCGGCCGCGCTCGCCATCAATTCACTGAGGTCCGCTCGGAGGTTCCCCATCCATGGCCGCAACCACTGAAACTCTCCGAACCAACACCGGCTTGCAGCAGACCGTGAAGCGCGGGCTGGATATCGCAGGCAGTTTGACCCTGCTAATCATCCTGGCCCCGGTCTTCATGATCATTGGGGCGGCGATCTGGCTCACCATGAGCCGGCCGATCCTCTATCGTTGGAATGTCGTAGGCCAGGACGGGCGTCCGTTTACGGGCTATAAGTTCCGCACGATGGTTAACGATGCCGACCGGCTAAAAGCCAAACTCCTGGCCCGCAACGAGATGACCGGGCCGGCCTTCAAGATGAAGAACGACCCGCGCGTGACGCCGCTGGGACGCACGCTGCGCAAGTTGAGCCTGGACGAACTGCCCCAACTGTGGAGCGTCCTGAAGGGGGACATGAGCCTGGTCGGTCCCCGACCGCCATTGCAGACCGAGTGGCTTACTTTTGCGGAATGGCACCGCCGAAAGTTGAGCGTGAGGCCCGGCATGACGTGCCTCTGGCAGGTCAACGGTCGTAACGACATCGCGAACTTTGATGACTGGATCCGTCTGGATCTTCACTATATTGACAACTGGTCGTTGTGGTTAGACCTCAAAATCCTGATCTTGACGGTGATCGCCGTCGGCACGGGTCGAGGAGCAAGCTAAATGCGAATGATGTTATGTGAAAAGCGAGGAATGCGATGAAAGTATTGGTCACAGGGGGCGCGGGCTTTATCGGTTCTCACACGGTGGATTTGCTGCTGGCGCGCGGTTATGAGGTCAGGATTCTGGATGCGCTCAGGCCGCCGGTGCATGTACCGGGGCTAATCCCGGGCTATGTGCCGCAAGAGGTCGAGTTCATCCACGGTGACGTGCGCGACCCCGCGATGATGGATCACGCCCTGGAAGGCGTAGACGCCGTCTTCCATCTGGCGGCTTATCAGGACTATCTGCCCGACTTCAGCACGTTTGCCTTCATCAATGACGGCGGCACCGCGGTGCTTTACGAACGGATCGTCGCGGGCAGGCTGCCGATTCGTAAAGTGGTCATTGCGAGCAGCCAGGCAACCTACGGCGAGGGTAAGTACGCATGCCCCGAACACGGCGAACAGTTCCCCGAGCCACGGACAGAAGCGCAACTGCGCGCCGGCGACTGGCACGTTTATTGCAAAGAGTGCGCCGCGCCAATGATGCCGTGCTGGACGGACGAATCGCGCGTGAACGCTGCCAACCAATACGCCGTGTCCAAAGTGTGCCAGGAGTTGTATGCGCTGACGTTGGGACGCCGCTACGGCATCCCTTCAGTGGCGATGCGTTACTCCATCACCCAGGGGCCGCGGCAATCGTTCCGCAACGCCTATTCGGGCGTGCTGCGCATCTTCACCATGCGCCTGCTGAGCGGGCAGTCGCCGGTGCTGTATGAAGATGGCGAGCAACTACGCGATTACGTCTCAGTGTATGACGTTGCGCGGGCCAACTTGTTGGTGCTTGAAGATGAACGCGCCGATTATCAAGCGTTCAATGTCGGCGGCGGGCGGCAGGTGACGGTGCGCGAGTACGCGCAACTGATCAGTGACCTGATCGGGTGCTGTTTCGATCCGCAGGCACCGGGCAAGTATCGCTTTGGTGATACCCGCCATATTTTTTCGGACGTCAGTAAGCTGCGCGCACTGGGCTGGAAGCCCGAGGGCACGCTACAGGATATCGCCGAAGCCTACATCCTCTGGGCGCAGACGCAACCAGATCTGCGCGATTACACCGTAGATGCAGACCGAGCCATGGCCGATAAGGGGACCGTGCGGGTTGTCAAACACTGAAAACAACCGGCTGATCTTCTGGCGTCGCCTGGCCGCGTTGCTTCGGGGCGCGCCGCCAATCCCCACGTGGAGTGCGAGTCAGTGGGACGCGCTCATCTCTCTGGCGGACGAATTGCGTCTTGCGCCGCTGCTGGAGCATACGTTGCGCGCCCAAAGCGTGCATTTACCCACGGAGTCACGTGTGCGACTGCATCGCGCCGCGCGCAAGGGCGCACTGGCACGCATCTGCGCCGAGCGGACGCTGGCCGAAATCCAGGTTGCCCTGGGCCAACAAGACATCCGGTTCATCGTACTCAAGGGGCTTGCGCTGGGCTACACACTCTACCCCACGCCGGATTGCCGGCCCATGAGCGATGTAGACCTGGTGATTGACGCCGCAAACCGGGTGAGGGCAACGACAGCCTTGTGCGCGGAGGGTTGGAAGGGTGTTGAAGATGATCACGAAGAAATCAGCAGCGAGCTCGAAATGCGCAAAGCGGACCCCGGTCTGCTGCCGATCGAGCTTCACTGGGAACTGATGCACTTCGAATGGTTCAGCCAGAGCGCGCAATTTCGGACAGAAGATATCTGGGCGGAAGCCGGCCCCTGCCGATGCGGCCAAACGGCCTTTCTGATGCTTTCGCCTGAAGACGCATTAATCTATCTTTGTTTACATCTGGCGATTCATCACGCGTTTGAAGAAATGTGGTTGTTGATGGATCTCGACCGGTTGATCCGCGCAAGCAACCTACCCGACGGCCTGACGCTGGATTGGGATCGGGTGACGCGACGCGCAAGAACCGGCCAGGTCGCCAACGCGGTTTACTTCACGCTTGCTTATGCGCAACGCCTGCTCGATACGCCCGCGCCCGCGTACGTCATGGCGCAGCTTCGCCCGTCATGGCTCATCGCCTGGTGTGTGGAGCGCCTGGCTCCGCCGGAACGCTGTATCACGGGGAGCCGGTTGCTCGGGCCACAGGCGCTCAGGGTGCTGCATTTCTTGCTGGTAGACCGCCCGCGCGACCGGTTGGCCGGAACTTTCCGCGCGTTCTTCCCCGGAAAACGCTGGTTGATTAAACGATACGGCCGCGCGGATGCAGGGGCCATCCTCGCCTATGGCCTGTGGCATCCGCTCCGCATCACAGGGTTAGGGCTGAAGGCCGTGTGGCAACTCGTCGCCACACGGCTTAAGCGCGAGACCACGACGTTGCGAGGAAGCAGCCATGCGTGAGGGTCCGCTGGCTTGGGTCGCCCGCCACAACGTATTGATTACGGCGGCGCTGGGGCCGTTGTTTCTGATCCCCGGGCTGTATACTATGCCCGCGCTGTTGGTGGCGCTGCTGCTCCAAATCATCGCCGCACGGCGCAGCGAACCGGCACGAATTTCAAGCTACATCCTGCTCGCGACGGTCGTGTTGATCGCCGGGCTGGGGGTCGGCCTCTGGGCGTCGCCGGCTCGAGATTTGAGTTGGCCGGTTTTCTTTCGCATAGCGTGGGGGCTGGCCCTGTGCTGGGCCATCGCGCACGGGCTGACCGGTCGCCGGTCGCAGCGCGCCTTTGCGCTGGCCCTTGTCCTCTTGACGGCGGCGGCGGCAACGCTGGCCGTGGTCGGCACCGGTTGGTTTGCCGGCAAGTTGTTCGACCTCCCATTTTACAATTACCTGCCTACATTGATCTCGCGTGACCCCGCCGGGATCGTGGGCGCGTTTCATCCCAACGTCATCGCAGCGACGCTTGGGCCGCTGATGCTCTTTGTCTCAGCCTTGAGCCTTGAAACGACGTTGGCCTGGCCCTGGAAGGTCGCGTTGTGGCTCCTGGTCGTCGCGCTGGCCGGAGTTTTATTGCTCACGCAATCTCGGGGGGGTTGGGTTGCGGTCTCCGCCGGTTTTCTGGCGCTGAGCTTTATCTGGCTGAAAAACAGCCGCGCCCGCTGGGGATTGGTCGCGGCCGGCGCGGGTCTGGGCGGCGCGTTGTTATGGAGCCGGACCTGGTTGGGGGGCGGCCAGACGGCCAGCCTGGCCGGCCGGTTCGAGCTGTGGGGGCGCAGTTTGCTTATGTTGCGCGACATGCCGTTTACCGGCATCGGCCTGGCCGCATTTCCCGTCGTCATGGACGCCTTCTATCCGAGCTTCATCGCCGGCCCAAATGCGGGTGTCCCGCACGCACATAATCTCTATCTACAGGCGGGGCTGGATCTGGGAATTTTCGGGATGGCGGCGTTCATCGCGCTTTTCGCGGGCGCGCTGGCGCTGGCCTGGCGTGGCACGGGGCGCGCGCCGCGGTGCTCCTTCGAGTGGTGTTTTGCCGTCGCCGCGACCACAGGCTTGATCGTTATCGGTGTGCATGGGTTGGTGGACGCCGGGTTATGGGCGGCCAGATCCGCCCCATTGATCTGGGTTTTCATCGGGCTCGGCTTATCCATCGGTAGCGGACAAGGCGCAACCCACCCGGAGCGGATGGCGTGCTGATCGCGCGTGCACCGGTGCGCATCAGCTTTTTCGGCGGCGGGACCGATTTACCCGCCTATTATCTGCAACACGGCGGCGCGGTGCTGAGCACGACGATTAATCGTTATGTCTACGTGATGCTCAGCGTCAATGAGGGTAAGGGGTTGCAAATCACCTCCTCGGATTATCAGACATTTTACCGGCACACACGGGGGAGGCCCCTGTTGTGGGATGGCGACCTGAGCCTGCCACGCGCCGTACTGGCGCATTTCGGAATTGAGGACGGACTGACGATGTTCCTGGCCTCGGAGACGCCGCCAGGGACGGGGCTGGGGTCCTCAAGCGCCGCGACGGCGGCGCTGGTTAAGGCGATCAGCACGGCTTGCGGCGAACGCCTGACGCGGCGCGAAGTCGCAGAATTGGCCTGTTACATTGAGATCGAGAAGATGGAAAAGCCGATCGGCAAGCAAGATCAATTTGCGGCAGCTTATGGCGGGTTCAACTGGATCACGTTTGATCGTGAAGGCACAACGGTTGAACCGTTGAACATCCCAGCGGAGAGTTTAGCGCGCTTGAGGCAAAACCTGGTGTTGGCGTTCACCGGCACGGCGCACGATTCCGCGCGGATCCTGGCCCGCCAATCGAGCGCCAGTCGCGCCGGCAAGGACGAGGTTATTTCAGCCTTGCACGCGGCGCACGAGCTGGCGGTCGAGGCGCGCGCGCTGTTGACCAGAGGGCAGATCAGGGAATTCGGGATGATGCTCGATGAAGCGTGGCAGCACGAACGAAGATTTGCCCCTGGGGTTACCAATGATAGGATTGAGGCGTGGTATGCGCTGGCGCGTGAGCATGGGGCATTGGGCGGCAAGATCGCGGGGGCCGGCGGCGGCGGCTTTCTGATGCTCTATTGCGATGACGACGCGACCCCGGCCGTGGAAGCCGCATTGACGGCTCACGGTCTGCGCTGTCTCGAGTACGAATTCGAGCCGGATGGGGTGCGCGTGCTCTTGAATGCCGGCCTGCGTTTACAGGCGCAACGAACTTCGATCGGGGGCAACTAGATGGCAACGCGCACGATTCCCCTGGATCACACGCAAGTATCCGCTCGGCTCACGTTTGGGAAGAGCACTTATGAGCGGCAGTGGCTTGCCCTGTTACTGCTGATGCTCGTCGGTGATGCGCTGGCAACGTGGCTCAGTCTGACCCTGGCCTATTCGCTGAGGTTTACCAGTGGCATCCTGGCCTACGCTTCATCATACGATCCTGAAGCCTATCGCCGTTTCGCCTTGTTCAGTGTGCCGATCTGGCTGCTGACCTTCTGGATTGTCAAGCTGTACAACCGGGATATTTTGCTGGGCGGCGTGGAAGAATACAAACGCATTGCCACGGCGAGCGTGCTGGGGGTCGTGATTATCATCGTCGCTTCATTTTTCTGGCGACAAACGGTGCCGTTGTCGCGTGGCTATATCCTCCTGGCGCTGAGCCTCTCCATCGGTATCCTGATTGCGGAACGCTTTGCGCTGCGCCGGGTAGGCTACGGCCTGCGGCGCAACGGCTGGCTGACGGAACGCGCGCTGATCGTCGGCGCGAGCGACCAGGGTAGCGCCGTGGCAACTCAGTGGCTGATTAATCCGACCTCCGGCATGGAAGTCGTCGGGTTCGTGGATGATTTCAAGCCCATCGGATCGCCGGTGGTGGGCGAACTCAAAGTGCTGGGGCGGCCATCGGCAATTGCCGACATCGTGCGCGCAACCGGCGCGCGTGAAGTCGTCGTGATCAGCGGCGCGGTGGCCTGGGAAACATTCGAGGAGTTGATCGGGCACGCGGCGCAGCGCAACGGCTATACCATCCGGCTCTCGCCGGGCTTCTATGAGTTAGTCGCATCAGGCGTCGGGGTGACCAGCAAGAGCTTTGTGCCGCTCCTGACCCTGGACGCGAATCGGTTGGTGGGACTGGACGCCATACTCAAGAACGTCTTTGACTATGGGCTGGGCATCTTCAGCCTGCTGCTGGTCTCTCCGGTGCTGCTGCTGGTCGCGCTGGGGCAACTCTTGCACGATCGAAAAGTGACCCTGACCGCAACGCCTGCCCTGGGGCAACAAGCCGACATCTTCTCGCTGCATCGGTTTGCCACGCCGGGGCATCCAAACCTCGCGCGCCTGCCGGAACTGTTCGATGTGCTGGTCGGCAAGATGAGCCTGGTGGGTCCACGCCCGCGCCTCGCAACCGAGCCGCCGGTTGATCCACTGGTCAGTTATAATTTACAAAGCGTGAAACCGGGCATCGTCGGTCCGTGGTTGCTCACTGGTCAGACGGACTCCGACGAAGCCCTGCGCGAAGAACTTCATTACATTCGCAACTGGACAATCTGGCTAGACGTGCAATTAATTACACAGGTTGGACTACGGATGGTGCGAGAAGGTCGCAGCCGCATTCATAATTATGTCAACGAACGGATTAATGGGAGGGCCCAATAACCATGCAACACGAAATTGATGATTACCTGGCAGAACTCATAACCGCGATCGAGACGCTGGATCGCGCGGCAATTATACAACTGACGCACATCCTCACAGACGCCTGGCAACAGGATCGTATGGTAATCCTCATAGGTAATGGCGGCAGCGCCGCCACGGCTGCACACATGGTCAATGATCTAAACAAGATTATCGTACCCGGTATGCCACGTTTCCACGCCCTGGCGCTCACCGATAATATCCCGCTCCTGACGGCATGGGCCAACGACGCTGCATACGAGCGGGTCTTCGCAGAACAGATGCGTAATTATTGCCGGCCCGACGACCTGGTAATCGCCCTCTCGTGCAGCGGCAATAGCCCTAACATCCTGGAAGGAGTTAAAGCCGCGCGAGAAATCGGCGCGTATGTGGTCGGCGTGACGGGCAACGATGGCGGCGCGCTGGCGGGCATGAGCGATTTTTGCCTCTATGCGCCTGCCGATTATATCGGTCAGCAAGAGGACATTCACATGATGCTCGATCACCTGGTGACCCGGCTGCTGCGCCAGTGGGGCATCGCGCAGATGGCCGAGGATGCGACGACCTCAGACCTGAATGCAATCATCGCGACGCAACTCGCTGCCCTTGAAAATGATTAAATCATGCCCATAACTCCTGAACCTCTAATCTGTCCTTATCTGGGGCTGGCAAGTGACCGGGGCACGCGACATGATGCGCCCGATGGCGAACACCGTTGCTACGCGCAATTGCCGCCGTTATCGTTGGAAGAGGGGCATCAACGCGCATACTGTCTCAGGGCGGCGCATACTGCCTGCGCGGTATATATTGCAACCGATGACAGCCCGGCGGTATCTGCACGCCCGGCACAGTGGAAGCGCATCTTGCCTTGGGGCCTACTCGTTGCGGCGCTTATCGCGATCGCGATCATGTACGGGCGCGATCAGATCGCGCCGTTATTGAGCGATCGCGCCGCGCCGCCCCTTGCAGAAGCCGCGACGACCAATGCGGTCGTCGCCGAACCGACGCCGACGTTGCCGATAGCCACTGCTGCCCCCACAGAACTGCCCGTTGTGGCCGCCGCCGAACGCCCGGCTGAGAAACAACCGACGCCGACAGCCGCGCCGGGAGGCAGCATCGAAACGCTTGCGCCCGGCTCGGGCGCGGCGGGATGGTGGGCCGAGGGCGACCTGCGCGCCGAGCATCTGGACGATTCGTATCTCTACGCCGGTACAAATCAAGGACGGCCTATCCTCTCACTGATCCGCTTCGATCTGAATCGCCTGCCGCCGGGCGCGCCGGTGTTGGCCGCAGATTTGCGTTTAACCGGTTTGAGCGCAGAGCGGCTCGATCCGGCACAGGGCGGCGTCTGGAAAGTCGAGTTGCTGCCCGAAGCGGCTGCGCCGGAAATCTCGCGCCTCGGCTACCCGGAATTGGCGGCGGGACAGAGCGCCATCACCCTCTCACCGCAGTTAACGGCGGGCGATTTGGTGGTGGGAACCGAAAATGTATTGCCGCTGACCGCCGAAGCCATCCAATGGCTGCAAGAACAATTGAACCAGGGCGCGAAGTTAGTGTTGGCCCGTATTTCGGGGCCGCAAGGCAGCGCCGATAGCCTCTATGCGTGGGACAGCGGCGCAGGGCCGGCCACAGGCGGTAATCCGCCCAGCCTGCTCATCTCTCTGGGCGCGCCGCCTGAGACGCCGCCGGCTGCGCCGACGGAACAAATGATCGTGGCGACGCTTACGCCGACGCCGGGCAACGTGTTGACGGCGGCAGCCGATGCCCTGACGGCCACAAAGCAAGCGGCCACCCAGGGCACAGCGACGCCATCTATCTACGCAATTGCCACCCCGACCCCACCGGCGGGGAACCTGGCAACCGTCGAGGCCATGCGGTTCGCCGCCGGGCTGCCCCCGCTTGTTATCTACACAGCCACACCGGCCAACGCGGAGACGGCGGAGTTCGCAGAGCGCGTGGCAACGGCGGTCGCACTCACGACCGGCACCTTCACCCCGGTACCGGATGGGGCCGTGACGCCGATCATCATCTTGCCCACACCGAAGCCCGAAAACGTCGCCACGCTGGCCGCCCAGATGCTCACGATGACCGTCGAAGCCGAGCAGCGCAGGGCCGCGACACCGTTGCCTTTTGGCGCGGTCATGGCGACAACAACGCCGACCCCGGTGTTGTTGAAATATACACTAACCCCTGAAAATCGGGCCACGGCCGCGTATCTGGTCGTTGAGGCAACCGCGAACGTCATCGTATATGGAACGAACACGCCCCTGCCGCCCTTCGCCATGACGCCCACACGCACGCCTGCGCCAACCGCGCTGCCCCTGATTCAATGGGAAGACGCGTTGACGCCCCGGCCTTCACCCACCCCAACGGCGGCGATCCCGAACGCATGGCCCGCCGCCTTCCAGGGTAACGTGCTATTTATGAGCGACCGGGATACCACGCCACGCTTGATGCTGCTGGACCCGGCCACAGGTCGCACGGCGTTCCTCACCCAGGATTGGCCCGCGCGCAAGGCCCGCGCCATCGAGCCGCTTTCTCCGGATGGCCGCTATGATCTCGTGGTGCAGGAAGATTCCCGGCGCATCCCGCAGGTGCATATCCGCGAATTGAGCAGCGGCGGGATGCGGCAGCTCACGACCACTACAGGGTGGAGTTATGATCCGGCATGGTCGCCGCGCGGCGACCGGATTGCATTCGTCTCGCAGGAGGCCGGCAACGATGAAATCTATACGATGGGCACAGATGGGTCTGACTTGCTCCGGCTGACGACGAACACCTGGGAATGGGATAAGCATCCCAGTTGGTCGCCCGATGGGCGGCAGATCGTGTTCTGGTCAAACCGGGATACGGGTCAACGCCAACTGTGGGTCATGAACGCCGACGGGTCAAATCAACGCCCGTTACTCACGTCTCCATACAATGATTGGGATCCGCTTTGGGTCAAATGATCCGGCGGGTTCACAACGCCAACACATTGCCGGTCGCGTCTCAACGAGACGATCACGGCGATAGGGGGAAGCTTCGTGGACATTCTTGAATTTTTTGCGCCCTTGCGTCGGTGGTGGTGGTTACTGATTCTCGGCACGCTCGTCGCCACGCTCTCTGCGTTTCTCGTCCTGCGCCGCCAGCCGCCTGTGTATCAGGCGCAAGCAACGGTGTCTATTGGTCGGGCCATCAAGAGCGCGACGCTGGACTACAACGAGGTCTACCTGGGCGAACAACTGGCGAACACGTATGCAAATATCGCCAAACGCCGGCCTGTGCAGAAGGCGACCATGGCGGCCCTGGGGTTGAGCTGGTTGCCGGCCTACCAGGTGAAGACGGTTCCGAACACCCAACTCTTGGAGATCGTCGTCACCGACACGGATCCGCCGCGCGCGCAGGCCGTGGCAAACGAGCTGGCGAATCAGCTCGTGAAGCAGGGGCCGGCGGGCGAGAACACCGAAGTGTCGCAGCGCCAGGGTTTCGTCAAGACGCAACTTGATGGTCTCGAAACCAAGATTCAAGACACCCAGGATGAATTGACCACGGCCCAGGAGGCGTTGGGCAGCCTGTTGAGTGCGCGGGAAATCGCCGATGGCCAGACCCAGATCATCGCCTTACAGAATAAACTCGCAACGCTGCAAGCCAATTATGCCGCGTTGCTGGCGAACACGCAGGAAAACGCGACCAACACCGTATCCGTCATCGAGACGGCCGACCTGCCGGAATGGCCTGTCGGCCCGAACATCCCGCGTTCGTTGGCGCTGGTGGGGGCGCTGGGTTTGTTCCTCGCCATCTTAACCGCCTACGTACTTCACTATCTGGACGATACTCTTAAGAGCCCGACCGATGTAAAAAGCGCGTTGGGACTCAGCACCCTGTCCGCGGTGCCCAAACTCGACAGCATCAGCGAAGGCAATGAGATCGTGGCGCTCTCCGGCGCGCAGTCATCCGCGGCGGAAGCGTACCGCGTGCTGCGGACGAACCTACAGTTTGCCGACGTGGATCGCCCGATCCGGCTGCTGCAAGTCACCAGTCCGGCCCCCTCCGAAGGAAAATCTACAACGGCGGCCAATCTGGCGGTCGCGCTGGCCCAGGCGGGACGCCGGGTCATCATCATTGACGGCGACCTTCACCGGCCGCGGGTCCATCGGATCTTCAACGTACCCAACAACATGGGGTTAACCACCGCCCTCCTGCAAGAGTTCCCGTCACCGGAGTCTTTATTGCAAGCCACCAGCGTGCCCGGCCTCCGAGTGCTGACCTCCGGCCCCCTGCCGCCAAATCCCGCTGAGCTGCTCGGCGCGGAGAAGACCCGCGAATTTCTGACCCGGCTCACCGAATATGCGGATATCCTCGTGCTGGACAGCCCGCCGGCGCTGATCGTTTCCGACGCCGCGGTGCTGGCATCGCAGTGCGATGGCGTGGTGCTGGTGGTAGAAGCGGGCGGCACGCGGCGACATGATGCGCAACGCGCGGTCGAGGCGCTGCGCAGCGTCAATGGACACCTGCTGGGCGTGATCCTGAATCGGGTGCCGACGCGCGGCAGCGGCTATTACTATTACCACTATTACCACAATGATTATTACACCAACTCGGGTGATGGGGATGGCGGCAAGGGCAGCACGGGCGGCTCGCGCAAGCGCGGGTCACGCCGCCGGACGCGGCCGGTAAGCCCCGCCAGCGCGCCGGTTAACGCCTCCAACGAACCCGTATCTTGAATCAAAGGATGCGACGATGATATCACAACTCTTTGGCCGGCGGGCCGGCGCGCCGCAAGACGTGCTGATGCGCGAAGTCGAGGGCGAGGCCGTCCTGCTTCACCTGGATAGCGGCCGTTATTATGGCCTGGACCCCGTAGGGACGCGCATGTGGGTCATCCTGACTTCCGCCGCATCGGTGGAAGCGGCCTGCGCACAACTCGTCGGCGAATATGACGTCACACCAGCAGTTTTACGCGAGGATGTCGCGGAATTCGTGATGCAGCTCGTCGAACAAGGTCTGCTGGAGTTGGGTGACGCCTGACCACTGGACTCGACTACGCCATCGCCGGCAGCGCTTCAGCCAACTCAGTGCGGCTGAAAAACGCATTTTCTTCGTCGCCCTGTGGCGGTTAGCCATTGTCGCGCTGGCGCTGCGCATCGCCGGTTTCCAGCGCGTCGAGCGCGCCATCGTGCGACGCTCACCCTCACCACAATCAGCGGATGCACAACCTTCACCCGAAGCCATCGCCCGCGTCGTTCACAGCGCGGCGCGCGCCGGACCTGTGCGTGCAACGTGCCTGGCGCAATCTCTCGCCCTGTGGTGGATGTTGCGCGAACATACCATACCGGCCGAATTGCGGCTCGGCGTCCACAAGGAGTCAAACGGACTGACAGCCCATGCCTGGGTAGAACACGCCGGCCGTCCTCTGGACGAAGCCCCGAACATCACCGCAGATTTCGCCATCCTCAACCATCGGGGCGCGGTTCGCCCCGAAATAAACCGCAGATCAGCCACGCCAATGCAGTAAAAAGTGCGGGTACAGTACGCATTATGTATCGTAAATTACACGAATCCGAATATTGCATTTTTCACGAGCCTGCGCGACAATATTGCAATAGATATTGTCTATGCGTCAAGGGGTGTGACTGCCCGTCTCAGAAACGCGCTCCTCTTGCCATAAAGTTTGCAAGCGACCCGATACCGCTCGTCGCGTATATCCGCGATGACGGTTGATCATCGTGTCGTCCTCGCCTCACATCCGAATGAAAAATAACACTGGGCCGACCCACACATCGGCGTTCGCATTTCTCTGCACAGGGAGTTCAGGGCGATAGCCCAAACCAGCCAAAGATTGCGATAACAACCCGGAGCCTTCACCACTCTCACATCGGAGCTCACAATGCGCCTCACCCTCCACACCGGCTCACGTCACGCGTCCCACTGGCGGCTGCCCATTGCAGCTATCATCGTGTTGCTTCTGATCCTTCCGCTCAGCCCGATGGCGGCAGTTGCCTCTGAAAGCCCGTGGCCTCTCGAACAGCCCGCGCTAGATGCGACGACCACCCTTTTCGCCACCGGATTCGACGGTAGCGCCGATGGATTCACCTATCAGGACGATACATTTTTGAGCACGACGCAACTCGGTTATGCCAGCGGCGTCTATATTTCTACGGGCGCGTATAGCGGCGGCGGCCTCAAGGTCACGCTTGGCGGCGTGAACGCCAACGCGATCATAGGCATGTCGGGCGGATGGCGCTACGCGCTCAATCTGGCTTCGCCCCAAACGGGTGTATCCCTGGCTTTCCGTTATCGGGTCGAACAGACGGCGACGTATGAGTTCGACGAATACAGTCGCTTCATGGTGAGCGTTGACGGTGTGCTCTATGGCCGCGGACTCAAAAATTGCGTGGATCATATCGGCGGCGACGGTTCGAGCACACAAGGCAACAGCAACACCTATCTGCCCACCACCGACTGGCAGCAATACCAGATTTATGTCGGCAATCTCTCGGCAGGCAACCATACAATTATCCTGGGCGGCTATAACAACAAGAAAGATGCAACCGACGAGTCTACCACGGTGTTAATTGACGACGTGGCGCTGACCGCCGGCAATGCAGCCCCAACGACCACCGACGCGCTGACGCTGGCGAATCGGGTGGATATCAATCAGTTCCTCAACTTCAACCGGGGCATCGCGCAGTTCCACGACCGGTGTCGTGGGAGCGGCATGGGATGCTCGTCAACCGACTACACCACGAACTATATGAATGCGCTGGCGTGGGTCGAGGGGCAGCTTCAAGGGATGGGCTACACGACCTTCCGTCACAGCTTCAATTACAGTGGTAACATCGGCACAAACCTGTGCGGCACCAGATTGGGGGCCGTTACACCGACGCAAATGTATATCGTCTCGGGGCACCTGGATGGCCGCGGCGGCGGGGATGCTTTCAACGATGACGGCTCGGCGGTCGCCCTGGGACTGGAAGCAGCCCGCGTGCTGGCCGGTTCGGATGTGACAACCGAAAAGTCGGTGCGTTTCTGTTTCTGGGACAAAGAAGAGGTGGGCCTCTATGGCGCCCGCGGCTATGTACAGGATCGCTACTCGCTGCAGGGCACCACGAATGAACCCACATGGTTGGGGATTATTCAGCACGACATGATCCTCTACGATCACGGCGCGGGCACGCGCACCACCCAGCAAAGCCAGTACGCCGACCTGGACGTGGAATGGCGTGCAGGCACCACCAAAGAGGCTGATTCGAGGGCGTTGGCGCTGAAGTGGGCCTATGCCAACGGCAGCTACGCGCCCGATTACCCGGCCACGGCCTATAACTACAGCACCAATACGGACGACACAGCGTTCCATAACTACGCACCCTCGATCAGCGTGCGCGAGAACCGCCGCAGCCTGACCTCGGGGAGCAACGCCGAGTGGATCAACCCGTACTATCACCAGACCACGGACGTTGAGTCGTCCTACACGCGAGATGACGACGGCGATGGCAAGCGTGACGACGTTGAGTTGGGCTACAATGCGGTGCGGACCACCCTGGGCCTGGTCGCAGAGCTGGCCGGGGCGCACATCGTCAGCGCCGCCAACCACGCGCCGGTCGCGAACCCGCAAACGGTGACGACCGCCGAGGACACGGTGAAGGTCATCACGTTGACCGGCTCCGATGCGGACGGCGACGCGCTCACCTACAGCGTCGTGAATGCGCCGGCGCACGGCGCGTTGAGCGGCGCCGCGCCGAACCTGACCTACACGCCCGCAGCCAACTACAACGGCGCGGATAGCTTCACCTTCATCGTCAACGACGGCGCAACCAACTCGGCGGCGGCCACGGTGAGTCTAACAGTCACGGCGGTCAACGACGCGCCAGTTGCCAACCCGCAGTCTGTAACGACGCCCGAAGACATCGCCAAAGCGATCACGCTGACCGGCTCCGATGTAGAGGGCAGCGCGCTCACCTACAGCATCGCGAGCGCACCGGCGCACGGCGCGTTGAGCGGCGCCGCGCCGAACCTGACCTACACGCCCGCAGCCAACTACAACGGCGCGGATAGCTTCACCTTCATCGTCAATGACGGCGCAACCAACTCGGCGGCGGCCACAGTGAGTATCACCGTGAGCGCAGTGAACGACGCGCCCGCAGCGAATGCGCAATCCGTGACGACGGCAGAAGATGCCGCCAAAGCAATCACGCTGACCGGCACCGACGTGGAGGGCAGCGCGCTCACTTACAGCGTTGTGACCGCGCCGGCCCACGGCGCGTTGAGCGGCGCCGCGCCAAACCTGACCTACACGCCCGCAGCCAACTACAACGGCGCAGATAACTTCACTTTCACTGTCAACGACGGCGCGCTGAGTTCCGTCGCGGCGACCGTGAGCATCACCGTGAGCGCCGTGAACGACGCACCGACGGCGAACGCGCAGTCCATATCGGGCGTCGAGGATACGCCGGCCAACATCACATTGACCGGCGCGGATGTGGACGGCAACCCGTTGAGCTTCAGCGTCGTCGCCGCACCCTCTCATGGCACGCTGAGCGGCGCGGGCGCCAACCTGATCTATCTCCCAGCCCCCGACTACAACGGGCCAGACAGCTTCACCTTCAAGGCGAATGACGGCCTGCTGGATTCCGCGGCGGCGCTCGTCTCAATCGAGATCGGCGCGGTGAACGATGCGCCGGTCGCCGACGCCCAATCGGTAAGCAGTTCCGAAAATACGCCGGTCGCCGTTACGCTCTCCGGCACGGATGCGGACGGCGACGCACTGACATACAACGTGGTCTCAGGCCCGGCCAACGGTGCGCTGAGCGGAACCGCCCCCGATCTGATCTACACGCCGTCCCCCGGGTTCAACGGCGTGGATCCCTTGAGCTTCACCGTCAGCGATGGGTTCATCGAATCCGCAGCGGCCACTGTGAGCATCACGGTCATTGCACAGACCGACCCGCCGACAGCAAATGCACAGGCAGTTGCCACCGATGAGGATACAGCGGTGACCATCACCCTGACGGCGACCGACCCCAACGGCGACCCGCTAACGTATAGCGTGATCGCCGCACCGGCTCACGGCGTCCTCAGCGGCGGGGCGCCGAATCTGACCTACACCCCGGACGCGAACTACAACGGCCCGGACAGCTTTAACTTCGTCGTCAATGATGGGATCGTAGACTCTACGCCCGCGGATGTGAGCATCACGGTGAACCCGGTAAACGATGCACCGCTGGCCGAAGGGCAAGCCGTGACGGGCGCGGAAGATACCCCGACGGCCATCACACTCAATGGTTCGGATGTGGACGGCGATGCGTTGAGCTATGCCGTGACGGGCGCGCCGGCTCATGGCTCGTTGAGCGGCGCCGCGCCGAACCTGGTGTATACCCCGGTCGCAAACTACAACGGCCCGGACAGTTTCACCTTTGCGGTGAGCGACGGCCAGGCGCAGGCAGCAGCGACCGTGAGCATTGGCGTCATGCCGGTGAATGACCCGCCCACGGCAAACGCACAGGCTGTGACGACGGAGGAGGATACGGCTGTCGCCATCATCCTTACCGGCTCCGACCTCGACGGCGACGCGCTGGCATTCAGCGTGACCGCCGCTCCGGCGCACGGCGCGCTGAGCGGGACTGCACCCAATCTGGTCTATACGCCGGCCGCCAACTACAACGGCGCGGACAGCTTCACCTTCCAGGTGAGCGATGGGACGGCGAATGCGACGGCGACGATCAGTATCACCGTGAATCCGGTGAACGATGCGCCGGTCACCAACGCGCAGGCCGTAACCACCAACCAGGACACCGCCGTCGGCGTCACCCTGAGCGGCTCGGACCCGGACGGCGACGCGCTGACGTTCACCGTGGCATCCGGTCCGGCCCACGGCGCGCTCAGCGGCGCGGCCCCGAACCTGACCTACACCCCGGCAGCCGGGTATTCCGGCGCGGACAGCTTCACTTTCGTGACGGGCGATGGGCTCACTGAGTCCGCTCCGGCAACTGTAAGCATTACGGTCACACCGGTGAGCACCGGCCCACAGCTATATATCGGCTCGAGCACCTCAGGCACAGCCGGCGGCGTCTCATTCGCCGATGAAGATATCCTGATCAAGAACATGACCACCGGCGCGTGGGCAATGTACTTCGATGGCTCGGACGTGGGGTTGAGCGGCACGGATGTGGACGCTTTCGAGATGTTGAGCGACGGCTCACTGTTGTTCAGCTTCGACTCCGACTTCACCTTGTCGGGGTTCGGCGCCGTGGACGACTCCGATATTCTGCGCTTTACGCCGACTTCCACCGGCTCCACCACTGCCGGGGCCTGGGCAATGTACTTCGATGGCTCGGATGTGGGCTTAAGCGGCTCCAGCGAGGATGTGGACGCCTTTGGGTTCGCCCCGGATGGCCGGTTGCTGATCAGCACCGTTGACGCCGTCTCGGTGACCGGCGCATCGGGCGCGGACGAAGACCTGTTGGCCTTCAGCCCGACACAACTCGGTTCCACAACCAGCGGCACATGGTCGCTCTACTTCGACGGCTCAGACGTAGGGCTGTCCAGTTCATCCAATGAGGATGTGAACGGCGTCTGGATTGACGCCGCCGGTAAGATCTACCTGACGACCCTGGGAGCCTTCGGCGTAACAGGGGTCAGCGGCGACGGTTCGGACGTCTTCGTCTGCACCCCGAGTTCGTTGGGAAGCACGACACGCTGCACGTTCGCGATGTACTGGGACGGCTCAGCCAACGGGTTCTCAGGGGAAGTGACGGACTCGGTCAGCATGATCCAGTAATGAGGTTGTTTCGATCCTGACGCAGGGGATGCCTGTGATCGCCAGCCACGGGCATCCCCTACGACTATATTCAATATAAGGGAGCCAATAATCGCAATGGGCGCCACTCAACGCACTCACATCGCAAACCCCGCGCAGAAACGGCCGATGACCAGATTCACGATCATCCTGCTTCTTGTGGCGGCGCTCACGGCATTGCCGGCGAGCGCCTTCGCCGCGCCTGTAGAACTGCTTAACGTCAACTTCAACAGCACAACGAATGGCTTCACCTACGCCGACGACACGTTCGGCACGAGCCAACCTTCCTACGCCAGCGGCGCCCGCACCGCGACCGGCGGCTACAGCGGCACGGGCGGCCTGCAAGTCACCCTGGGCGGAGTGAATAACAACGCCATCACCGGCATGTCGGGCGGCTGGAACTATACGCTCAACCTGGCGAACGCCGAAAACGGCGTCTCGCTTTCTTTCCGCTACAAGCTCGAACAGACGGCGACCTACGAGTTCGATGAGTACTCGCGCGTGCTGGTCAAGGTGGACGGGACACAGTATGGACGCAGTTCCACAAAGAACTACGTGGATCACATCGGCGGCGACGGGTCCAGCGCGCAGGGCAACTCGAACACCTTCTTACCGACCACCGACTGGCAGCAAGTAGATATCTACGTGGGGAACCTGACCGCCGGGAATCACACCATCGTCCTGGGCGGCTATAACAACAAGAAAGATGCTTTGGACGAATCCACGACGCTGGTGATTGACGACGTGATCGTGACGAGCGGCAATCCCGCGCTAGTTCCCTCCGCCGCGCAGACGCTGACCGGGCGCGTAGATATCAACCAGTTTCTTACCAATCTTCAGGGCATCGCGCAGTTCCATGATAGGTGTCGTGGAAACGGTATGGGCTGCTCATCCACCGACTACACCACCAACTACATGAATGCTCTGGCCTGGGTCGAAGCGCAGTTGCAGAGCATGGGATACACCACCGTCCGCCATGTTTTTGCCTTGAATGGCGGGGGGACGAATCTGTATGCCACCAAGACCGGCTCTGTGACCCCAACCCAAATGTACATGGTCTCGATGCACTTGGACGCCCGCAGTAATGGGGATGGCTTTGATGACGACGGCTCGGGCGTCGCCCTGGTGCTGGAAGTCGCGCGTGTACTCGCCGGGGCGGACGTCACGACGGACAAGTCCGTGCGCTTCATTTTCTGGGATAAGGAAGAGACGGGCCTGAACGGGTCGAGCGCCTACGCCTCCAATGACACCGCCAACGGCGGCAGGCGCGCCTTGCAAGGCACACTGGCAGAGCCGACTTGGCTAGGCATTATTCAGCATGACATGATCCTTTACGATCACGGTGCGGGTTCGGTGACCCCGGCGCAGAGCGCCTACGCCGATCTGGACGTGGAATGGCGCGCCGGCACCGCCAAAGAAGCCGATTCGCGTGCACTGGCGCTGAAGTGGGCCTACGCCAACGGCGCCTACGCGCCTGATTACCCGGCGACGGCATATAACTACAGCACCAACACCGACGACACGCCATTTCACCCTTATACGGCCGCCATCAGCGTGCGCGAGAATCGCCGCAATTTGACATCAGGCAGCAACGCAGAGTGGATCAACCCGTACTACCACACGGTCAATGATAAAGAGACAAGTTACAACCGAGACGACAACGCCAACGGCAAACGCGACGACATCGAACTGGGCTACAACGCGGTGCGCACGACGCTGGGTCTGGTCGCGGAACTGGCCGGCGCACACATCGTCTCGGCGAACGGCGCGCCGACGGCCAACCCGCAGTCGGTGACCACGGATGAAGACGTCGCGACGGCCATCACCCTGACCGGCTCGGACCCGGACAGCAACCCGCTAACCTTCGCCGTGGCGACCGGCCCGGCCAACGGCGCGCTGACGGGGACGGCGCCCAACCTGACCTATACGCCCAACCCGGACTTCAACGGCGGCGACAGCTTCACCTTCACAGTCAACGACGGGACGGTGGACTCCGCGCCGGCCACCGTGAGCATCACCGTCACGCCGGTGAACGACCCGCCGGTGGCGACGCCGCAGACGGTCACTGTGAACGAGGGCATGTCCACCAGTATCACCCTGAGCGGGACCGATGCGGATGGCGGCCCGCTGACCTATGCGGTGACCTCCAGCCCGGCGCACGGCGCACTGACCGGCACGGCGCCCAATCTCACCTACACGCCAGACCCCGGCTATTCCGGGCCGGACAGCTTCACCTTCACGGTGCATGACGGCACGGTGGCCTCGGCCCCCGCGACGGTGAGCATTACGGTGACGCACGTCAACCATCCGCCCGTCGCCGACGCCGGTTCGGCCGCGACGCCGCAGAACACCCCCGTCAATATCACACTCAGCGGTTACGACCCGGACGGCGACGCGCTGACCTACAGCGTTATGACGGCCCCGACCAACGGCGCGTTGAGTGGCTTGGCCCCGAACCTGACGTACACCCCTAACACCGATTACACCGGGTCGGACAGTTTTACTTTTACCGTCAATGATGGGGCAGCGACTTCGGACCCGGCAACCTTCTCGCTCGCTATCACCATGCCCGGCCTCGCGTTGCCCTTCGTGGATGACTTCGAGACCGACCTGGGCTGGGTGGTCAATCCTGCGGGCGCGGATGGGGCGACGGGCGGCGTATGGCAACGCGCCATCCCCCAACCGACGGAGAGCAACGGCCCCAAACAACTCGGCGTCACGGTGAGCGGGGTGCGCGACCTGGTGACCGGCGCGCTCGCCGGGTCTAACGCCGGCACTAACGATGTGGATGGCGGCGTGACCTCCATCCGGTCGCCCTGGCTGATGCTCCCATCGGGCCAAGATATCACCCTGTCGCTGTCCTATTATCTGGCCCACGCGCAGAATTCGTCCATCGCGGACTTCCTGCGGGTGCGCGTGGTGGGCGACACGACGGCGACGGTGTTCAACGTGAGCGGCGCGAACGTGGATGTGGACGCCGCCTGGACCCCGTACACAGTAAGCCTGAACAGCTTTGCCGGGCAGACCGTGTACCTGCTGATCGAAGCGGCGGATGGCGCGAACGCCACGCTGGTGGAGGCCGCGATTGACGACCTCTCGGTGACAGCATCGGCCCCCTCACCGACGCTGCTCAGCGCCGCGTTCGACGGCGGCGCGGACGGCTTTGTCTATGCCGACGACGCGTTCCGCGAGACGGCGCAGCCCGACTATGCCGACGGCGCGCATCTGCCTGCGGGCGGGTTCAGCGGCGGCGCGCTCCAGGTGACCCTGGGGGGGCTGGACGACGCGATCATTACCGATATCTCCGGCGGCTGGTCGGCGGGCTTCACGCTGCCTGCAGACGGCCCGATCACGGTCTCTTTCTGGTATCGGCTGACGCAAAGCCCCGATTACGACGGCGACGAAATGACCCAGGCGTTAGCCGGCCTGGATGGGACGCTGCTGGGAGCCTCCCCCAACGACTTCCTTGCCCAGATCACCGGGAACGGCAATGGCGGCATTGCCGAAACCACCGGCTGGCAGCTATTTTCCATCACCACCGCCCCGCTGCCCGCCGGAGGCCACACGTTGACCATCGGCGGTTATAACAACAAGAAATCGTACAACAACGAGTCGTCCGAAATTCTCATTGACCAGGTTCAAGTCATCGCCCCATGATTAAGGGGCACGCTCACCGAGGAGGAACCCATGTATCGTAAGATTGTGCGGCAAACGCACACACGTCCGGCCGGCGCGGGAAAGAGGGGGAGATGGTTCATCCCCGCCCTGATCCTGGCGCTGGCCCTGCTGGCGTTCGGCGCGACAACCGCGCTGGCCGTCAACCCACCGCCGCAACAGCTCTATTTCGTCTCCCTGCCCGAAGACGACCTGTTGCAACTCTTCGACGACAACCAGGTCACTCTGGGCAGTTGGCCCCAGGTGGTCAGTCCTATCCGTAGCATTACGTCTATCGCCATCGGCTCCAGCGGCACGCTGGTGTACTGGGACCAATGGGAAGATGGCGGTTATGATGCGGACATCGCCAATCCGGGGGCGAACGCCTATGCCAACCCCGGCAATCTGGATGGCACCCAGATCTGGGGCGACGGCGTGCTGGCGAACGGCTGCCCGCCCAGCATCGCCAACGTGCCGAACCCCTGCACGCTGGCCTCCGATGACCTGCTCCAGGCCGGCGATGTGATCACCCTGGACAATAACGTCATCGTGAGCGGGACGACCCCCGGGCCGTACAGCCGCAACGCCGCACTCGTCTTCTTCGACGGACGCGACAAATTCGGCACGACCTTCCCGGTCGCCGTCACCCGCGCGGCGTTCCCGCCCACCCCCGGCTCGGTGATGGCCGGCGCGAACGAGGTGTTGGACACCGGTCGCTGGGGTACCAGCTACGAAGCGCCGCTGGGCGAAGACACCCTAGACTCGAACACCAACGCCTTCGAAGATGTGCGCTGGTTCATCATGGCCGGCGTTGGCGGTGCCACGATTAACGTAGACGCCAACGGCGACGGTGATCTGTTGGACGCCAACGATCTGAACGGCTTCGTCATGGCGCAGGGCGCCAAGCGTCAGGTCAACGGCATCCTGATGGGCGGCACGCTCACGGTGGTCAGCGGCAACGCGGTGCAGGTCAACTCCTTGACCGCCGATGTGGATGACACCTTCGAGTTCCGCTGGAACGCGCTGATCCCTCGACCCGTCTGGACCAACAACTACTATACACCGGTGGGTACTGCACCCAAGGCCCTCAACTCGGGCTGCACCGAAGTTGAGGTCTACAACCCGAACGCGAGCACGATCACCATCAACTACGACTTCCCCGGCGGCGCCAGCCCGGACGGCAGTTTCACTGTGGCCGCCGGCAACACCGCGACAGGGCAGACGACACCCGCGACTCCGCTGGTACTCTACAACAACGGCGGGCGCTACTGGTCGGCAGGCGGCCAGGTCTTCCTCCCCATCTCGGTCACGGACTGCACCCGTGACACCAGCACAACCGATGGCCGCCTCTACGACTGGGGCAACCCGCTCTTCCCGGCCGACCAGCTCACCACGCAGGTGCTGGTCCCCTTTGCGGCAGGTTGTTCCGGTGAGAGCTTCCTGGGCGTGTGCCGGGATGCGGATTCCCAACCGCCCTACAATACGCGTGACGTGACCACCGACGGCAGCCGCAGCCCTGTCTGGGTGACGCCGCTGGCGAACACGACGATCTACGTGGACTACGACGGCAGCGGCATCTCCTGCCCCACCGGCGCAGGCTCGGAGACCAGCATCGCCGCCAGCGCGCTCGTCTCCTATCGCATCCTGAACGACCCGACCTCCCGGGCCTACGTGCGGCATGGCTTCACTTCGGGCAACTACACAGGATCCGATAACATCAGTCAGGGCTGGCCGCAAAACAGCTCGGCCTGGGCCAACGACTGGGCCGAAACCGGCGACCTCGCCACGACGCCCATCTACAGCACTGGCGCAATCCAGGTTGTGGGCGGCGAACTGCGCTTCGGCAACACCGGGACCGCGAACGAGACCGGCTGGACCGTCCGACGCGGCGTGAACCTGACCGGCCAGAACTACGCAAATCTCCGTTTCCAGCTACGCGATAATGGGCTGGCGGCGACAGACAAGTTGGCCGTGGAAGTAACTCAGAACGGAACGAACTGGACCCGCCTCGCCACGTTCCAGGGCGACCAGGTAGCTGCGGCATATGACCCCATTGCGGCAACGTATGCCGTCAACATCTCGCCCTATATCTCGGCCAACACCGCGATGCGTTTCGTCATCCTGAATAACATGACCGGTACCAATTACTGGTTCGTGGATAACGTTCACATTGACTACGCACAGGGCGGCGACTGGGATATGACCGGGTCGCGCATCGGTACCTGCGACGGCACGAAGATCGCCGCCGCCTGGGGCCAAGACCCGGCGCTCTCCGGTAGCAATGACGAAGAAGCCCTCGATATGGGCACCGGCATCGCGCCGTTCGGCGCGGATATCGCCATCGAGAAATCGGCCGACAAGACGGTGGTGGCCCAGGGCGGCCTGGTGAACTACTCCTTCGCTGTCACCAACCTGGGGACAACCAACCTCTTCAACGTCAGCGTCACCGACAACAAATGCTCGCCCGCGGTGTACGTCTCCGGCGACAACAACCCCGCCGACGGTTTCCTGAACCCCTTCCCGGCGGAAACCTGGATCTATACCTGCTCCAGCAACATCTACTTCGACACGACGAACGTCGCCTACAGCACCGGCACACCGGAGAGCGAGACGACGCCCATCGACAGCGCGCCGGACGAGTGGACGGTCACCGTCATCCCACCGGCAGTCATCGGCAACTATGTGTGGCTGGATGAGGACGGCGACGGCGACCAGGATGCGGGCGAAGCGGGCATCCCCAACGTGCTGGTCACGTTGACAGGCACCGACACGTTCGGCAACCCGGTCAGCCTGACCACTTACACCGACGCGAACGGCGGCTACCTCTTCGACGGTCTGCCTCCGAGCAACGGCGCCGGTTACACGGTCACCGTGACGCCGCCCGCCGGGCTGAACCAGACCTATGACGAGAACGGCGTCGCCACGCCCAACGCCACAACCGTGATGCTGGCTGCGGGCGACGAACATCTCAGCGCCGATTTCGGCTACAACTGGGTGCCGCCCGTTGACACCAATAACCCCGGCCCCGGCGTGACGGGCGCGATCGGCGACCACGTGTGGATTGACGCGAACGGCGACGGCGTGCAGGATCCCGGCGAGGCCGGCATCCCCAACGTCACCGTGATGCTCTACACCGATCCTGACGGCAACGGCGTCTATGACACCGTGGCCGGAACGACCACCACCGACGCGGCGGGCAACTACATCTTCGACAACCTGCCTGCGGGCTCGTATGTTGTCAGCGTGACGCCACCGGCGGGTTATAACCAGACCGGCGACCCCGACGACACGCTGGATAACCGAACCACCTCCCCGGTGGTGCTGGGTCCCGGCGACGTGTACGTCAACGCCGACTTCGGCTATCAGCCGGCCGGCACGAGCAGTGATATCGGCGATACCGTCTGGTTCGATGCGAACGCCAACGGCGTGCAGAACACCGGCGAGAAGGGTATCCCGGGCGTCACCGTGGCGCTGGTTCGCGATAACGGTAACGGCATCTACGAACCGGGGATTGACCAGATCATCGCGACCGACATCACCGACGAGAACGGGCTCTACCTGTTCCCCGGCCTGCCCGCGGGAACCTACTTCGTCCTCGTGACCGACACCGAGAACGTGCTCGGCGAGCTGGCCCCGACCTATGACGCGGACGGCGGCCGCGACGAGATCAGCAAGGTCACCATCAACGGCATCGCCGACAACCTGCTGCAGGACTTCGGCTATGCGCCGCCCGGCCAGCAACCCGGTGAGGGCGTGATCGGCGATACCGTCTGGCTCGACCGCGACGGCGACGGCCTGTACGACCCCGGCGAGGGGCTGGAAGGCGTGCGCGTCACGCTGACCGATCCCGGCCCGGACGGCATCCTGGGTACGGACGACGACACCACGCGCGACACCTTCACCGACGAAAACGGCAACTACTCGTTCGGCAAACTTCAGCCCGACGGCAGCTACCGCGTGACGGTGGACACGACCACGTTACCCCCCGGCGTCACCAATACGGTGGACCCGGACGGTGGGGCCAACAGCACCTCCGTTGTGACGCTTACACCGGCGGCGCCGATCAACCTGAACCAGGACTTCGCCTACCGCGACCTGTCCAACCCGAACACAGTGGGCGGGACGCTGTGGGAAGACCGCAACGCGGACGGCACACTGGACGGCACTGAGCCGACTCGCTTCGCGGGTGTCACCGTTGTCCTTAGGAACGCGAATGGCGACATCATCGCCACGACCACCACCGATAGCAACGGGGACTACCTGTTCAGCGGGCTGCCCGACGGCACGTACACGATTGACGTGACCGATGACGGCAACACCCTCAACGGTTACTGGAAGTCGGACGGCTCGAACGCGGGCGCGAATAACAACAGCCAGGTGGACCCGTACACCGTGACGGTATCCGGCGGCCAGACCAACCTGACCGGCGACTTCGGTTACTACATCAAGCCGGGTTCCACCGGTAACTGGATCTGGCTGGACAATGCAGATCCCGATCCCAACAATTGTGGTCCCAACGACTGCAACCAAATGGGCGTCCAGGACCCCGACGAAGTTGGCATTCCGAACGTCAAGGTGACGATGACGATCGCGTGGCCGAACGGCGACACGACGGTACTCACGACGCTCACCGACGCGAACGGCTTCTACAGCTTCGACAACCTGCTGCTGGATGAGGATTACAACGGCATCGGCAGCGGCGAACCGACCTATACGATCAGCGTAGACACGAATCAGCCGGCGCTGGCCGCGCTGATTTCCAGCCCGATTGAAGGCGCCGGCCTCGAATCACCCATCCCACCCGACCTGGACTCGAACAACCCGGCGGGCACGCTGGCGACGGCGATCCAGGGCCAGACCGACACTTCGGCGGCTAACAACGCCTCGGTGATCAACTGGACCGACTTCGGCTTCTACATTGACGGGACCACGCCTGTTTCGCTGGCCTTCTTCTCGGCCACGCGTGACGGCGATCAGGTCAACTTCACGTGGACGACGGCGACCGAAGCGGGCAACGCAGGCTTCAACCTGTACGTGCAGACGGCAACCGGACGCGAGAAGGTCAACAGCAAGTTGATCCGCTCGCGCGGTGTGAACTCGCTGCAACCGCAAGACTACGCCTATCAGGGCACGGTGAGCGCAGGAGATGTCTTCTTCATCGAAGAAGTCAGCGTCCTGCAAGAGAAGCAGGCGTATGGCCCCTTCGAAACCGGGCAGCCCGCAGGCGAGCGGCTGACGGTGGATAAGATTGACTGGGCGGCGGTCAACGCCGAACACGAGATGAAACAGGTGGAACGCGCAGCGCAGGATGCGGCGAAGGTCAACCAAACGCTGCAGACCAACCAGTCGCAATCGCGCCTGGACTCGTCGTCCACGGGCTACGTGAAGCGTGCGTCCGGCCTGGCGAGCATGGGGCTGGCCAAGAAACCGACGCCCATCGCCCTGCCGACAAGCTTGTTCAGACCCACACCGCGGCCTACACCCGCGCCTGTGGCGACTGCAACGCCGGCGCCGCTGCCCACGGCAGTTCCGACCAGCGCGCCGACCGCCATGCCGACGCCTGCGCCGACCGCGACGCCCGAACCGGCTCCGACGGCGGCCCTGCGGGTGGCTGAACTGAAAGTCAACCGCACCGGCATCTACCGGGTAACTTACGAAGCGCTGCTGGCGGCAGGCCTGGATCTGACCGGACAACCGGCCTCGGACCTGGCGCTGACGCTGCGCAACACGCCGGTCCCGATTCGGGTGAGCAGCCCGGCGGCGTTCGGCCCCGGCGCCTACATCGAGTTCTACGGCGAGGCGCTGGATACGCTCTACACCGATACGAACGTGTACGTGCTCTGGGTAGATCGGTCGCTGGCCCAACGCATCGGCGAGGGCGCGACAGCGCCCGCCGGCGCGCCGCTGCCGACCTACTACATGGAGACCCTGAAGGTCAACAAACAGAGAACCTACGACATATCGGCCCCGACCAGCGACGATCCGTGGTACTTCCTGGATATGTGGTCGGCGCAAGGCTCGACCTCGAACTACGACCTGGTCGTCAACCTTGACGGCTACGTAGCGGGTGCGGCGCCTGCCGCCCTCACCGCTGATTTGTGGGGCGTCGTGGATTACTCCGCCAAACCCGATCAGCATCTGGCGATTGAGTTCAACGGGCAGCGCGTGGCAGATCAGTGGTTTGACGGTCTGGCGGCGCAAAAAGTCGTTGCACAACTACCGCTGGATCTCGCGCATGGGAATGCAAACAGCCTCAAGTTCATCTTGCCCGGTGATGTACCGGCGACAGTGGACTACAACTGGATGTACCTCGATCAGTACAGCATTACCTATCCGCACAACTTCGCGGCAACCAACGGCCGGCTCACGTTCACGGCGGTTGGCCCGGCCTTCAAGGTCACCAACCTGGGGAGCAGCGGCGTGGTCGCCTACCGGATCACCGGCGGCGTACCCACTTACCTGAGCGGCCTTCAAGTGAACGGCGGGGAAGCGACCCTCGCGGGCGGCGCGGGCGAGGCCACTTATCTGGTCTCCACCGTGGAATCGCTGCTGAGGCCTGTCATCGCCCCGGCAACCGCGCAGCCGGACATCCTGAACGGCGCGGCGCAATACCTGGTCATCTCTCACCCTGACTTCATCGGCGGGCTTGGCCCGCTGGTGCAGGCGCGCCAGGCGCAAGGTTTCACAGTCAAGGTGGTCAACGTCGAAGATATCTACCGCCAGTACAGCGGCGGCGTGATGGATCCAACTGCGATCCGCGAATACATCCGTCACGCAGCGACCGGCATGGGCACGCAGTACGTGTTGCTGGTCGGTGGAGATAACTACGACTATCGGAACTACCTCGGGTTGAACAGCGTCAGCTTCGTTCCAACGCTCTATGCGCAGACGGATGCCTTGGTGCGCTTCGCGCCGGTAGACTCGCTCTACGCAGACATCAACGGCGACAACGTACCCGACCTGGCGATCGGTCGCCTGCCGGTGCGCACGAGCGCCGAACTCACGGCGGTCATCAACAAAACGCTGGCATACGGCGCGAAGACCTACGGTCAGACCGCCCTCTTCGCATCCGATACCGGGTTTGACGCAGATAGCCAGTCCTTCAAGGGCGGGCTACCGGCCGGCTGGAACGCCACAACTTCCAGCCTCAGCGCAGACGGTCTCGCGACCGCTCGCAACAAACTGATCACCACCATCAACCAGGGCGTAGCCCTCACCAGCTTCGTCGGCCACTCCAGCCCAACCAACTGGACGTATCGCGGCCTGTTCACCGCAGCCGATGCAGCCGCACTCACCAACACCGGAAAGCCGACGGTTGTGACCCAGTGGGGTTGCTGGAATACGTACTTTGTAGATCCGGCCAACAACACCCTCGGTCATAAGCTGATGCTCTCCGGGGAAAACGGCAGCGCCGCCGTCCTGGGCGCAACGTCCTTGACGAGTGCGTCTTCAGAACGCTTGCTGGGTCAGTTGCTGACGCCGAAGATGACGACGCCGTCCATGACAGTCGGCGCCGCGATCCAGGCGGCCAAAGCTGAACTCGCAGCCACCCAACCGAATCGGAAGGATGTCATTCTAGGCTGGTCGCTCCTCGGCGATCCGGCCCTGATGATCCAACCGTAACACTTCGACCCACGGGAGTTGGACGCCTTAGCAGCGTCCAACTCCCCGCATCAATGACTGCAATTCTTGCACTTTACAATCGCACCGGCGCGCCGGTAGATCGAGCCGTCATCGAACGCTTGTTGGCGGCCGGCCGTTATCGTCAGTCCGATGGCGAAGACGCCCGGTTCTGTGAGAACGTCGTCCTCGCGCATCAACACCAGTGGATCACACCCGAAGAGACGGGTGAACACCAGCCGCTACATGACAGGCTGACCGGGTGTGTCATCACGAGCGACGCCCGGCTGGATAACCGCGAAACGCTGAGGACAAGCCTGGGACTGCCGTCGGATGAACCGATCTCCGACGCCCGGGTGATTCTTGAGGCCTATCTACGTTGGGGCGTAGACTGCCTCCCGAAGCTGGAAGGGGCATTCGCCTTTGCGCTCTGGGACGCGCGCGACAATCGGCTGTTTGTCGCGCGCGATCGGCTTGGTGAACGCAGCCTGTGTTATGCCGCCAACGCCGATCACGTGGTCGTGGCGTCCGAGGTGTCGACCGTGCTGGCGCATCCGGCGACGCAAGTTACGTTGAATGAAACGAAGATCGCCGACTTTCTGGAGGGTGTCTGGGACTACGGTGAGGAAACGTGCTATCAAGGCGTTTTCTTCTGCCGGCCGGCTCATGGCATCCTGTTCAGCGCCGACGGCGTGCGAACCTGGCGGTATTGGGACATTGACCCTGAGCGGCGCATCCGTTACCGGCATCACGAGGAGTACGTCGAGCACTTTCGGGCGCTCTTCGAGGAGGCCGTCGTCTGTCGCCTGCGGACAACGGGGCCGGTCGGCGCGACCCTGAGCGGCGGGCTGGATTCCACTTCCGTGGCGGCCATAGCCGGAAGTTCTCTGGTCGAGCGCGGAGAAAGTCTCAAGACTTTCTCTTACATCTTTGATGAACTGACCACGTGCGATGAGCGCGCGTATATCACGTCGGTGGTCGCGCATTGCGCGCACGATGCAACGTATGTCATCGGCGATGATGCATGGACGCTGCGCGATCTGCCGAACTGGCTGACATATCGCGACTATCCGGGCCAGGACCCGACCCTCTGGCTGGTCGTCGCCCTGTTGGAAAAGGCGCAGGCCAACGGGTGTCGCGTCCTTTTAACCGGGCTGGGAGGCGATGAAATCTTCCTGGGAGGCGTCTTGTGGGCGACCGACGCCCTGCGCGAGCTGCGCTTCCCCGGCATGTTGCCTGATCTGCTGCGATATCGCACAGAAGTCTCCTGGCGGTCGGAGGTCTTTGACAACGGCCTTCGCCAACTTCTGCCATTCCCAGTTCGGAGAGCGTTCCGCCGCCGCCGGCCGCCCGCCGTTCAACATCCGGGGCTGACGCCGGAATTCGTCGAGCGGGTGGGATTACGTGAACGGCACATGGCCCACCGCTATAACGGTCGCTACACGGCGCCAGGCCAGTGGCAACGCTATCGCGGTTTGATAGATGGCCGATCGGTGATGAACATCACCAGAATCCGGCAGTTGGGGCTACGCTATCAACTTGAAGTCGTGCACCCGTTTCTGGATCGCCGACTGGTAGAGTTTTCGATGGCGGTCCCGGCAGATGAACTGGCCTTGCCGGGTCAGTCGAAACGCCTGCTGCGCGATGCCATGGTGGGCGTCTTGCCCGAAGAAGTCAGAACCAGAACCGACAAGACGACGCTCAATCCGCTGTTTGAACGGGGTCTGCTTCAGCACGAGCGTGCAACGGTATGGACGCTGATGCAGAAACCGCAGATCGTTGAAAGGGACTACATCCGCGCCGAATGGCTCCAGAAAGAGCTTGAGGCAGGCCCCGAATGGACGGATCGCGGCTCCTGGCTGTGGGACTGCCTGAGTCTGGAGATATGGCTGCAACGTTACGGGTGACCCGCTGACGCGCGAATTGCGCTTTTCGTGCGTCTTCGCTAAAATATGTAAATTCAGGAGGAAAGAACGATGGAAGACAAACACAACACTGAAGCTGAAGTCGCCGAAATTACATCCTCACGCAAGCCGTATGCGCCGCCTGTCCTCGAGATGTACGGTGACGTGCGCGACCTGACCCTGGGCGGCACTGCCATGGGCACACTGGATAGCATCAATACCAAAACCAAAATTTGATCACTCTGCGGACCAAACCGAACAAGGGGGACACAGCCGGTTGCGGCGTAACCTATCACGTTGCGGGGCGGCCGTTCCATGCCGACCGCGCGTTGGTTGCCCTTGCTCCCCTGTGTCAGGCCGACCCGGCGCCTATGCTGGGTTGGCCTGAGTTTGCAGACAGGCCCGCAACGGACTGGCGTCTCACCTATCGTGGCGAGGGCCGGCTAGCCGAAGAGCAACGCAACGTAGAATGCCGGCAAGGTGGAACTTCGTTTCTATTGCTCGTGCCCGATGCCGGGCGACTTTCCATCACCCGCGACGAACAAGGCCGCAGTTGGATCGAGGCCGACCTGTGGGCCGACGCCCCGCTGTCCGAAGAAGTGATCCTCGGCCCCGCGCTTTCGTTGGCGCTGGCGTTGCAAGGCATTTGGTGCCTCCACGCCAGCGCCATTGTTGTTGACGGCGCTGTGATCGCCTTTATTGGCGAATCGGGGATGGGGAAAAGCACCCTGGCGGCTTTTTTAGGAGCAGAAACGCAACGCGGCTGGCGACCCGCCGCCGACGACATCTTGCCGATAGGGTTCACCGATGACGGGCTCTGCGCCTTCCCACACTTCCCGCAACTCAAACTATCGGCGGCGCAACAACCCTGGATCGGCCTGCCGCAAGCGCTGCCGGTGCAAGCGATTTGTCTGCTTGCTTCCGTGCAGGCGGAGCATGCGACGGTTGACTGCGACCTGCTTGAACCGCGCAGCGCAACGCTTGCGCTTATCCGGCACACGGTGGCCGCCCGCCTCTTTGGTGGCGATCTCTTGGCGCAACATCTGGCGTTCTGTACGGAAGTCGCCGCGCAAATCCCCGTCTACCGCTTGACTTTCGCCCGGCAGCGCGACGCCTTACCGAAAATCGCCGCAACCCTGACGGCAACCCTCAACACGACTCCCGACAAATAACCGATGACACAGATACCCGGATACAGCATCGCCGGATACGGCCAGATGGTCGCGGATGCGCACCGCACGGATGCGTATTTGCACGCGCTCGAACGGGCCGTGCAGCCGGGTTGTGTGGTGCTGGATATCGGAGCGGGGACGGGGATTTTCTCGCTGATGGCCTGTCGTCTCGGCGCACGGCGCGTTTACGCGGTGGAGTCGGATGGCGTCATTCAGGTCGCGCGCGAGATTGCGGCGGCCAACGGCTACGCCGATCGCATCGAGTTCATCCAGGACCTCTCGACGCGCATCACCCTGCCGGAGAAGGCAGACGTGATCGTCTCAGACTTGCACGGCGTCCTGCCGCTTTACCTGTATCACCTGCCTTCCATTGTGGACGCCCGCACGCGCCACCTGGCCCCCGGCGGGGCGCTGATCCCGCAGCGCGAGCCGCTCTGGGCCGCACCAGTTGAGTCGCCGGCCGCATACCGATCCGTTACCGGACTCTCTGAGACCACGCCCTACGGATTCGGCATGGAATTCGCGACGCGTTTCGCTACGAATCACTGGCAGAAAACAAGGCTCGCGGTTGAGCAGCTACTTTCCCCTCCCGAACTTTTTGGCGTCCTCGATTACCGCACCGTGACGACGCCGAACATCGCAAGCGACCTTCGTTGGGAGGTCGGGCGTCCCGGTGAAATGCACGGCCTCGCCGTCTGGTTCGATTCGGAGCTGGCAGAAGGCATTGGCTTCACCAATGCACCGGGCAAATCCGAATTGATCTACGGGCAGGCGTTTTTTCCATTCAGCGAGCCGGTCGTCGTCGAAGCCGGCGATGTCATCACGGCAGCGCTGGGGGCGCATCTGGTGGGCGACGATTATGTCTGGCGTTGGGACACATCCATCTATAACAAAAACGTTGAGATCAAGCACACTTTTCACCAGTCTACGTTTTTCGGCAAACCCATGACCCGCGCCGACCTGCGTAAGCGTAGCTCAGGTTATCTTCCCACCCTGGATGAAGAAGGCAAAGTTCAACGTGCAATCCTCGAACGGATGGACGGCAACGCGAGTAACCACGAGATCGCGGCAGCCATTGCGGAGCAGTTTCCGGGGCGCTTTACAGACTCCGCGCCGCACTGACCGCCGTCGGCGATCTGGCGCGCAAATATGGCCGCTAAGCGAATGCAGATTTGCGTTTTTGTTGACAACCCCCCTCCCCCTGTGCTACACTCTCTCTCAAAGCAATGATGGAAACGAGTAGGCGGAGCGATGCGCGCCCAGCGAATCCGGGACGGTGAGAGCCGGAAGCGCCACGACCGTCGAAAATCCTTCCGGAGCTGCGACCCGAACGGCCCGGCGGCTGATGCAGCGGCAGGGCGCAAGTAGGCGTCGCCGGGGTTGCGACCCGTTAACCGACGCAGAGATGTGACGGCATCTCACAGAGCGGGCGCGCATGATTGCGCGTCAAGCGGGGTGGTATCGCGGGAGCCTGCGCTCTCGTCCCCAATGGGACGAGGGCGTTTTTGTTTTCCCAGGGGGCAAACATATGACGGAATTGCTTTATCAAACCGACAGCTATTTGCGCGAGTTCCCGGCGCAGGTGGTCGCCGTGGACACAGACGGCGGGCGCGTGGCGCTGGATCAGACCGCGTTTTATCCCGGCGGGGGCGGTCAGCCCTGCGATGTCGGCTCTTTACGTCAAGCCAACGGGGTCACTTCCCAGGTCGTCAAAGTCGTCAGGGAAGGCGGCCAGGTGTGGCATGTCCTGGCGCCGGGCGCGCCCCTGCCGGCAGACGGTAGCAGCGTCACGGGGGTGGTTGACTGGGAGCGCCGTTATGCACTGATGCGCACCCACACGGCGCTGCACGTATTGTGTGGCGTTGTCTGGCGCGATTGGGGCGCGCAGGTCACCGGCGGCAACATGGACCCGCTGGCGGGGCGGATGGATTTCGAATTTGCCACCATGCACGGCGATCTCGTCTCGGAGATCGAGGCGCGTTGCAATCAGGAAATCGCCGCCGCACGCGATGTGCGGGTGAAAATTCTACCGCGCGCCGAAGCGTTTGAGATCCCCGATCTGATCCGCACCAAGATCAACCTGCTGCCGGAAGGCATCCCGGAAGTGCGCACGGTCGAGATCGTGGGGCTGGATTTACAGGCGGACGGGGGGACGCACGTCGGTAACACGCGTGAGGTAGGGTCTATCCGGGTCACCGATTACAAGTCCAAGGGAGCGATCAATAAGCGCATCTACATCGAGGTTGGCTGAACCACGCGGCGTGCGCCGGACGCAAAGCGCGCACGCACATGCGCTGGCATGGGCGCTGAAGGCCACGGCGCTGCTCGCGCTGGGCCTCTATGCTGCGTTCGTTGGCGGGTGGTTGCTGATCCGCCAACTCACCGGCGACGCGTGGTGGCCGGTCGCGGCGTTGAACAGCTTCCCGATGCTGCCCTTCACGCCGTTGCCGATAGCGCTCATCACTGCGCTGATTCTGCGCAACCGGGCGGGCTGGGTGTTAGCGGCGATTCCACTGGCATTATGGCTGGGATTATTCGGCTGGCGTTTTCTGCCACGCGTGAGCCGCGCTGAGGCGGGTAGCGAACCTGTGCGGGTGATGGCGTTCAATCTACTGACCACTAATCGCGAGGTGGACGCCATTGCCGAGGCCATCGAGGACGCGCAACCCGACCTGATCGCCCTGGCAGAACTGAACCCAATTACGGACAGCGCGCTTGCAAAGCGATTGGGGGAAAAGTATCCATACCGGGCCTATTACCGGCTGACCGGGGCCGGATTTGGAAATGGCATCTACAGCCGGTGGCCGCTGGATGACCTGGGGCCGATCCGCACGGGGTTGGGACTGCGCTCGGTGATGGCCGACATTTATACGCCGAGAGGCGTCGTGCGCTTCGTCGCGCTACACCCGTGGGCGACGCATGTCGGCGGCGGATGGCGTTACGTCGAGCCGGGCATTACGCAGAGCTTCTCGGATCGTGAGGCGCAGATCACGGCGGTTTGCGACTTTCTCGACCAGTTGGGCGACCGCCCGGTGATCCTGGCGGGAGATTTCAATATGAGCGAGTTCAGCGACACCTATACGTGTGTCAACGCCCGGCTGCACGACGGGTATCGCGCCGCGGGGCCGGGATACGGCAATACCTGGCCCAACGCCCGTTCTGAGCTCTGGCCGTGGCGGTTGTTTGGCCGTCTGCCCTTGCTGACGCGCATTGACTATGTGTTTTATTCGAATCATTGGCGGGCGGCTGAAGCCCGCGTGCTTGCCGATGCGACCGGCTCGGATCATCGGCCGGTCGTGGTGACGCTTTACGAAACTGGCGAACTCTCAAATTGAGGTGTTGTGATGGCGAAATTTTCAGACGTTTCTCCCCAGGTTGACCTGCCCGCGATGGAACAAGGCATCCTGGAGTTCTGGCGGGAAGCCGATGTCTTTCACAAGACGCTGGCGCAGACCGCCGAAGGGCCGCGCTATGTCTTTTACGAGGGCCCGCCCACGGCCAACGGGCGGCCCGGCATCCATCACGTGCTGGCGCGCGTCTTCAAAGATATCTTCCCCCGCTATCGGACGATGCGCGGCTATTATGTTTCGCGGCGCGGCGGCTGGGACACGCATGGGCTGCCGGTCGAGCTGGAAGTCGAACGCAAGCTGGGGTTCACGGGCAAGAAGTCCATCGAAGACTACGGCATCGCCGCGTTCAACCAGAAATGCCGCGATAGCGTGTTCGAATACGTCGAAGAATGGGAGAAGATGACGGAACGCATCGGCTACTGGGTAGATCTGCCGACCGCGTACGTCACCCTGACCAACGACTATGTCGAATCGCTGTGGTGGATCCTCAAGCAGTTCTGGGATCGCGGTTTGATCTACAAGGATTATAAGATCGTGCCCTACTGCCCGCGCTGCGGTACGCCGCTCAGCAGCCACGAGCTGGCACAGGGCTATCGCGAAGGTACGCAAGACCCCAGTGTTTATGTAAAGTTCCCGCTGCGCGACCAGCCTGGTCACTACTTCCTCGTCTGGACGACCACACCCTGGACGCTGCCGGGGAACGTGGCGCTGGCCGTCGGCGACGACATTGACTACGTGCTGGTGCAACATGACGATGACCACCTGT
Source organism: Anaerolineae bacterium (assembly GCA_038214535.1). Lineage (GTDB taxonomy): Bacteria > Chloroflexota > Anaerolineae > CG2-30-64-16 > CG2-30-64-16 > JBBQRS01. The sequence continues at coordinate 16,660 of JBBQRS010000011.1, read as the reverse complement.
GGCTGGCGAAAGCGCGCGTGGCCGCCGTCTTCAGCGATGAGCCGGTTACCGTCCTCCGCGAGGTCAAGGGGCGCGAACTGCTCGGCCTGCATTACCGGCCGCTCTATTCCTTCCTCTCAGTGGATCAGGATTATGCCTATGTCGTTCCCGGCGATTTCGTCAGCACCGAGGACGGCACGGGCATCGTACACATCGCGCCCGCGTTCGGCGCGGACGACCTGGAGGTGGGCCGCAAGTTCGGCCTGCCGACGCTGGTCACGGTGGATCCGCAGGGGCGTTTCATTGATGCGGTGACGCCGTGGCGCGGCATCTTCGTCAAAGACGCCGACCCGATCATCCAAACGGAACTCACCAGCCGCGGGTTGATGTTCAAGCAGGGGATCTACGAGCATACGTATCCCTTCTGCTGGCGCTGCGACACGCCGCTGCTCTATTATGCGCGCTCCACGTGGTACATTAAGACCACCGCGTTCCGCGACCGGCTGCTGCGCAACAACCAGCAGATCAACTGGACGCCGGAGCACATCAAGGACGGGCGCTTCGGCAACTGGCTGGAGAACAACATTGACTGGGGCGTGGCGCGCGAACGTTACTGGGGCACGCCGCTGCCGTTCTGGGTGTGCGACGACTGCGGGCACGCCGAGTGCATCGGCTCTGTGGCCGAACTGAGCGCGAAGACAGGACGAGATTTCATGAACCCGCGCTTCCTGGCGCAACAAAAAGAGGAATGGCCCGACCCAAATCAGATGGGCGCGCCGCTCGACCTGCACCGGCCCGCGGTAGACGAGCTGACCTGGACCTGCGCCGAGTGCGGCAAGGGCGTGATGCGCCGCGTACCCGAAGTGGCCGATGCCTGGTTCGACTCCGGCTCGATGCCGGTCGCACAGTGGCATTATCCGTTCGAGAATCACGATCTGTTCAACGAGCAATTCCCGGCGGACTTCATCTGCGAGGCGATTGACCAGACCCGCGGCTGGTTCTACACACTGCACGCCGTCAGCACGCTGCTGTTCGATCAGCCGAGTTACAAGAACGTGATCTGTCTCGGTCACATCGTGGCCGAAGACGGCAGCAAGATGTCAAAGAGCCGCGGCAACGTGGTGAACCCGTGGAGCGTGCTGGACGAGAGCGGGGCCGATGCCACGCGCTGGTATATGCTGACGGCCAGCCCGCCCGGCAACACGCGACGTTTCTCCGCGAACCTGGTGAAAGAGGTGGTCGGCAAGTTCCTGCTGACGCTGTGGAACAGCTACAGCTTCTGCGTGACCTACGCCAACCTGAACGACTTCGACCCGGCGACGCCGCCCATTCCGCCGGCGGAGCGCTCCGTGCTGGATCGCTGGGTGTTGGCGCGGCTGAACAACGTCGTCGAACGCGTGACCGAGGGATTGGAAACCTATGACGTGACCGGGGCCACGCGCCCGATTGACGAATTCGTCGAGGAACTGAGCAACTGGTACGTCCGGCTGAGTCGTCGCCGGTTCTGGAACGTGGATGCTGATGCGGAAAGCCAACGTCTCGCCCTGGCGGCGCATCAGACCATGTACGAGGTGCTGGTGACGCTGAGCAAGCTGCTCGCGCCGTTCACGCCCTTCATCGCCGATGAAATCTTCCGTAATCTGGTCTCGCGCGCGGACGAAACCGCGCCGGCCAGTGTGCACCTGAGCCGCTGGCCCGAACCGGACCCGTCCTATGCGAACGACCAACTGATCGCGGACATGGCGTTGGCGCAACGCGTCGTCAGCCTGGGCCGCGCCGCCCGCGAGAGCGCCGGGCTGAAGCTGCGCCAACCACTCGCCGAGGCGACCGTTGGCTTACCCAACGCGCGCGATGCGGCATCGCTGGATCGCCTGGCGACCGAGATCATGGAGGAACTCAACGTCAAGGCGCTCAAGACCGTCACCGCCTCCAGCGACCTGGTGGAGGTGGTGATCCATCCGCTGCCCAAGCAACTCGGCAGCAAGTATGGCCGCCGCTTCCCGGCGATCCGTGAGGCGCTGATGCAGTTGGACCCGCTGACCGTGGCGCACGCCGTCGAAGCAGGCGAGCCGGTAGAGGTGACCCTGGACGGCGAGACCCTTGCCATCCAGCCCGATGAAATCGAAGTGCGGAAAAGCCCCAAACCGGGCCTTGCCGTCGCGGAGGAGGCGGGGTATCTGGTCGCGGTGACCACGGCGCTGAGCGACGAGTTGCGTTGGGAGGGCTGGGCGCGCGAGGTCAGCCGCAACATCCAGGAGCTACGCAAGAAATCGGGGTTCGAGATCAGCGACCGGATCGAGACCACGGTGGAATCGAGCGACGTTCTAGCCCCACTATGGGAGCGCCACGCCACAACCATCGCCAACGACACGCTCTCGGTGAGCCTGGAGCGCAGCGCGCCGGCCGCCAACGCCTTCACGACGACGGTGAACCTGGACGGTGAGACGGTGGTGATTGGGGTAGTGAAGGTGTAGGCGGCGCAGCGGGGTCACACGGCTGGCCTGGGGCCGGAGGGTTGCACCCTCCGGCCCTTTGCGTACGCCCCGCGCTTCAGGGCGACGCCTGGCGGATGATCGGGAGGAACCGACGATACGGCGGCTGCGGCGGCGTCACGGGCGTCTCCAGGCATTGCCACGTCCGGCCGTAGTCCAGCGAGGTATAGACCCTATCGCTGCGAATGTCCGGGATGTAGACGCTACCGAAAAGTTGCACGACACACTGGTTGCCCCAGAAGCAACGCTCCGCTGCCGCCAGCGGCGCAACCGGGTCGGGTAACGGCTGCCAATTTGCGCCGCCGTCGCGCGACACCAGCGATCCCTCGTTGTGGCCCCGCAGCCACAGCGTCTGATCCTGCCCGTAGCGCGGCGAGACGACGAACTGCTCGACGGACGCGTACGGCGGTTGCCAGACAGGGAGCGGTGAGACCTGTGTCCAGTGGTCGCCCCCGTCCACCGACTGTAGAGCGCATCCGAGTTGATGACGAACACCGTGTGATCCGCGGCGTAGTCAGGCGAGAAGGTGATGTCGCCGGCCAGCCGGTCAGTTGCCAGGGCCAGCCCGGCCGAACTGTCGTGCCAGGAGACGCCGCCGTCGGTGGTCTTGTACATGCCCATTCCGCCGTGATACACGCTGGGATGGTAAAAGGCCGTCCGATCAGTCGGGAAGTTCGGCGATAGCGCCAGGTCGCCGACGCCTGTGTTTACGCCAGCGTGCCTCTGCCAGGCAGCGCCGGCGTCAGACGAATAGAACAGCCCGCCGAATTCGGGATCAGCGATACTGGTGACGGTACCGACCAGGACAGTATCCGTGGAAAGCGCTGCGATGGCTGCTAAAAAGGCTGGGGACTGTGGCGTGGTCCGTCGCGACCAGTTCCAGCCGGCGTCGGACGACCGGCCGACCGCGCCGCCGACTGTGTAGATCGTGCGATCCTCCGTGTAGAAGGGTGAGAAGCTCACGTCCCACACTAAGGCCCCAGCGCCTCGGTGCCCACCGGTTGCCAGGTTACCCCGGCGTCGTCGCTGCGCCAGAGAGCTGCCATCCCGTCCTCCGGAGCACTCCGAGCTTCCAGCAAGACCATATCTTCCGGGAAGCCCGGCGAGGGAAACACCCCACGGACGACGGCCACAGGGGTGCACACCGCAGGCCCGCCGACACAACAGCAGCGAGTAACCTGCCGACCCATCGTGATGGCGACAATGTGCAGTTCATGGCATACCCCCTGCATTTCGGCAGTCCGGACCGGGCAGGCACACGCCGGGCAGCGAGAGACCAACGAGTGCGAGGAGCGGAGGGCGCTGACGCTTCATAGTCGTCTCCTATGTAGAAGCGGAGCAGGCCACAGCTTGGCCCAGAACGGGATAACAACATTATGCGCCGGTTGCGAGGGAAGTCAAAACGCATGGTGTCCACACTCAGGTGGCAGAGCAGCATACTGATCCACTGCCTTGCTGCACCCGGCGCGGGGGTTCTTTGCGTTTCGTCGAAATCGCGCTAGAATAAGGGTGAAGGAAGCCCCTATCGGGGACAAATACTATGTTATCTCCGCAAAGACTGGAACGCCTGCGCAAGATGCTGCTGGAAGAAAAGGCGAATCTCGAAGAGGAGCTCGCCAACCTGACGGCCACATCTCAGGAGTCTAACGTGGGCCTGGGCAATCACATGGCCGATGACGCGACGGCTGCGTTCGACCAGGCGACGGCCGTGTCGCTGCGTCGCGGGCATGCGCGCGCCCTCAATGAAGTCGTCGCCGCGCTGGAGCGCATGGATGAGGGGACGTATGGCGTATGCGACCGTTGCAACGAGGCGATTGATTTCGCCCGGCTGAAGGCGGTGCCGCAGACGACACTCTGCATGAGTTGTCAGACGATTGTGGAGTTCACCGATTGAATTTGTCGCGCCGTCTGGCCGTCATACCTGTTGTCGCGTTGATCGTTGTTATCGTGGATCAATGGACTAAGGGCCTCATCGAGGCGAACATCCCCCTGTGGAGCGGCTTCGCGCCCTTCCCCGCGCTGGAGCCGTACTTCCATCTGGTGCATTACCCCAATACCGGCGTCGCATTCGGCATGTTTGCGGGACGCAACTCCATTTCCATCCTGATCAGCCTGGCGATCATCGCCGGCATCGCCTACTTCGCCTATAGCTTGCCCGACAAAAAGTGGTCGCTGATGGTGTTGCTTGGGTTAATCTCGGGCGGCGCGTTGGGTAACCTCATTGATCGGGTGCAAATCGGCCACGTGACAGATTTCCTCCTCTTCTCGCTGCCCGTTAACGGTCGCGTGTACTCCTTCCCCGCGTTCAACGTCGCCGATTCCTGCGTCGTCGTCGGCACCATCCTCCTGGGCATCACCCTGCTGATTCAGGAGGGGAAAACAATAGATGAAGGCCGCGAACCCGCCGGTTGAGCCGGAAGACGAACTCGACGACACACACGCCCTCCAAATCTTAACCCCGCTGGTTGCGGGCGAACGGCTGGATAAATGGCTGGCCGCGCAGTTGCCCGAGCGCTCACGCTCTGAAGTCAGTCGCTGGATTGACGCCGGGTTGGTCACCCTTAACGAAAAAGCGCTCAAGGCGAGCTACCGGGTGGCTGAGGATGACGCGATCACCGTCAACATGCCGGAAGCGGAAGACTACGCCGTCGAGCCGGAAGACATCCCACTGAGCATTCTGTATGAAGACCAAAACCTGCTGGTGGTTGACAAACCGGCGGGGATGGTGGTGCATCCGGCGGCGGGCAACTGGCACGGCACGCTGGTCAACGCGGTGTTACATCATGTAGATGACCTGGAAGGTGTGGGTGGGGCGCGCCGGCCGGGCATCGTGCACCGGCTGGATAAGGACACTTCCGGGCTGATCGTGATCGCGAAGAACGATGCGACACATCGCGCCCTGCAAGCGCAGTTCAAAGATCGTGAGGTCAGCAAGACGTATCTGGCGCTGGTGCATGGCCTAGTGGCGCCGCCCGCCGGGATGATTGATGCGCCCATCGGACGGAACCCACGCGACCGGAAGCGGATGGGGGTAACGCCGAACGGCGAGGGTCGCCCCGCGCAGACCCGTTACGAGACGATAGCCGCCTATCGCAGCAGCGCCGCTCCCAAACGCGGCGATGTGCGCTACACGTTATTGCAATGCCACCCCCTGACGGGGCGGACGCATCAGATCCGCGTCCACCTGGCCCACATCGGGCATCCCGTCGTCAGCGACGCCGTGTATGCAGCCAAACGCAAGTTGCCTGCGCCGGCCCCGCGGCAGTTTCTACACGCCCACCACCTGCGGTTCCGTCTGCCCGCCACCGGCGAGAGGGTCGAGTTTACGTCGCCCCTGCCGGATGATCTGGCGCAGATTCTCGCTAAATTGTATCGCGAAGATGAGGGGTAAAAGCCGCCACGGAGGCGCATCTGAGGATGCGCACTCCGCGGGGTCATGTGACAAGAAGTAAAAATTACGCCTGAGGTTGAAAATCGGGGTCGGGGCGGCCCGGCACTTCGTGACACTCCCGACAGCGCGCCTCGTACACCTCACTTGCCCCTACCAGGATGATCGGATCGGCATAATTGGCCGGTCGCCCGTCAATCAGGCGCTGCGTGCGGCTGGCGGGCGCGCCGCAAACCACACAGATCGCGTGCAGCTTGTCCACCGTCTCGGCTTCGGCCAGCAGCAACGGCATCGGGCCAAACGGCTCACCGCGAAAGTCGAGATCCAACCCGGTGACGATCACCCGCAGGCCGCGATCGGCAAGTACCCGCGCCACATCGGCAATCATCCAGTCGAAAAACTGCGCCTCATCAATGGCAACGACGTTGGTTTCCGGCAAGACTTTATCCAGGATTTCGCGCGCCTGCTCGATGACTTCCGCCTCGAACTGGAGGCCGTCATGAGATGCCACGCGCGCAACGGCGTAACGATTATCTATTTGCGGCTTAAAAACCTGTACGCGCTGCCGGGCGATCCTGGCGCGGCGCACGCGCCGGATGAGCTCCTCTGTTTTGCCGCTGAACATGCTGCCACAGATCAGCTCGATCCAGCCGCCTCTGGGTTGTTGAAACAACATCGTCTCCCTCGCTCTCTATGCCTGCACTGTCTTGTTCGCGTCAAGGCAAGAAAAAGCCCGGTACGTCTGCCGCACCGAGCTTCCTATCTTCAATCCATAGAGATCCGGTTACGGATTAGCGGTCGCCGCGCCGTTTCGCCACGCGCTCTTCCTGAACCGTCTTCTTCTGAACTTCCTGCTGCGTGCGCACCTGTTCGATGGTGTCGGCGGAGCGTTCGAGCCGCTTCATGAAGCGATCCACCTGCCCGGTGGTGTCCACGATGCGTTGCTCACCCGTGTAGAACGGATGGCAGGAGGAACAGACGTCAACCTTCAACTCGGGTACCGTCGCGCCGGTGGTCCAGGATGTGCCGCAAGCGCAGATCACCCGCGCCTCTTCGTAGTATTTCGGATGGATATTTGCTTTCATCTTACGCCTCGGGATAAACGCTGATCAGCTTGCGCCCGTTGCGTGATTCGAATTTCACGAAACCTTCAGCGGTCGCGTAGATCGTATGATCGCGGCCGATGCCGACGTTCTCACCCGGATGGAACTTGGTGCCCCGCTGCCGGATGATGATATTGCCGGAAATCACCTGTTCGCCGCCGAATCGTTTCACGCCCAGGCGCTGGCTCTGACTATCGCGACCGTTACGGCTTGAACCGCCGCCTTTTTTGTGTGCCATGATCTATTCTCCTGCCCTATGCCTGGATCGTTTCGATACGCAGCCGGGTGTAATACTGGCGGTGACCGCGTTTTTTGCGCTCACGCTTTTTCGGCACGTAGTGGAACCAGGTCACCTTGCGCCGCCGCCGCTGGCCCACAACGGTCGCCACAACCGTAGCGCCCTCTACCAGAGGCTGGCCGACGGTGAACTGGTCGCCATCGGCGATCAGTAGAACCTGATCCAATGTTACTTGCTGCCCAACTTCGAACGGCAGCCTTTCGACTTCCACAAATTCGCCCGGCGTGGCGCGATACTGTTTGCCGCCGGTTTCTACAACTGCATACACTTTGCGATTTCCTCTCACAGATCGCGCCCGCCACATGCGCCCGCATTGCGAACGCATGGCCGAGACTTCGCCTTGGCGACCCGTATGCTAGAAACGGTCTCAACCGAAAAAGGCGCGGCCATCTGGGCCGCTCTCAGGTGATTAGTATATGTAAAAGAGGGTTCTCTGTCAAACTACGCGGCCACAGATCAGCAATTCAAGTCCTTTTGTAAGAAATACCGTTTTGTGTGCGACAATGCAAATTCGAGTTTCAAGACACGGCATACCCGTGATGGAAGCAGAAACATCATGAATCGAATTGTGATCGTCGGAACTACCGGCAGCGGGAAGACGACGCTGGGCCAATGTTTGGCCGCGCAAACAGGTTACACGCTCGTAGACCTGGACGCGCTGCACTGGGGGCCGGACTGGACGCCCACGCCGCGCGAGCTATTTCGCCAACGGGTATCCGAGGCGCTTGCGGGGCCGCGCTGGGTCGTGGCAGGTAATTATAGCAAGACGCGGGATATCGTCTGGGCGCGCGCCGACACGATGGTCTGGCTCGATTATCCGCTGGCGCTGACGTTGACGCGGTTGTTTCGCCGCACCGTGAAGCGCATCGTGACGCGTGAAGAGTTATGGTCAGGGAACCGAGAGACGTGGCGCGGTCAATTTGCCAGCCACGACTCGCTGTTCCTCTATGCACTGCAAACGCATCAACGCCGCCGTCATGAGTTGGCCGCCGATCTGACCAGGCCGGAATACGCGCATCTGGAAGTCTTGTGCTTTCACCGGCCAAATGAGGCAAACGCCTGGTTGCGAAGCCTGCAAACGCATTGACTTCCTGCAAGCGCACCTTACGCGGTTTCCACCCGGATCGCAGCCTCCCCAACTAGCGGGCACTTATTTTCGCAAATGCCGCAGCCAATACAGCGTTCGCGCACCACGTAGGGGCGGCGCACCTCGACCGCGCTGCCATCCGGGGCGATGATCTGTTCATCCCGCAGGATGATGGCTTTCTCCGGCAGCGGGCACATCTCCTCGCACACCAGACAACTGCGCCCATCGGCCCAGGGGATGCACCGGTCGATGTTGATGTAGGCTTTGCCGATGACGGTGAGCCGCTTGTCTTCCAGTGTCAATTTTGGAATTGCGCCAGTGGGACAGGCCTGCCCGCAGGCGTTGCAACTATAGTCGCAGTAGCCCAGGCGCGGCGCCAGCACCGGCGACCAGACGCCCGACCAGCCCGCTTCGGTGAAGCTCGGTTGCAGGCCCGCCGTGGGACACACCTTCAAGCACACCCCGCAGCGGATGCACTGCGAGAGAAATTCCGGCCCCTGCGCTCCCGGCGCGCGGATCAAACGAAGATGCGGCCGGCCCGCGGCGCGCTCCGCGCCCAGCAAACCCACCGCGGCAACTGCGGCCGCGCCGGCCGCCAGGAACTGCCGCCGCGTGGGGTCATAGGCCAGCCGCGGCGCGGGAATCAAGATCGGGGTGAACTGTTGCCCGGCGCGCGCGCAGACCGGCGCACAATCCAGACACATGATGCACTCGGCGGGGTCGCTCGCAAAGCCACGCGCCGGATCAATCGTCCCGGTGGGGCACGCGCGGGCGCAGCGCCGGCATTCGATGCACGAATCGCTGACAGTACGGCGCAGCCACGAAACGCGGCTCACCAGCCCCAGCAGGCCGCCCAGCGGGCACAGATAGCGACACCAGAAGCGCGACCGGATGGCGTTCAGCGCCAACACGCCGACCAGAACCAGCGCCACAAGCACATTCAGGCCATAGAGCGGCTGCTCGACTGGCAACACCGTCCCGCGCAAGTTCGTTTCAATGAAATCCACGGGGCCGCGCAAGAACGGCACGGCATACATCGCGCGCTCCGCGGCGGTGATCAGCCAGACCAACGCCGGCCAGACCGCCGTGGCAAACGCGCGATAGAGCAACGTGATCGGGTCGAGGATCAACAGCGTGAGGTTGCCCAGCAGTGCGGCGATCAGGATGAACGCCAGCAGGAGATACTTGACGCTACGCAGGCGGGGCAACGGGTCGGGTTCGAAATTCCGCGTGCGTCGCGAGGGCGTCCAGTCAAGCAGCGTACCCAGCGGGCAGAGCCAGCCGCACCAGACGCGTCCGAGAACCAGCGCCAGCCCGATTCCGAGGATGACACTGATGAGCAACGCCGCGGTGACGCGTTCGGCGGCAAGCATACCGGCCAGCCCGGTGAGTGGATCGGCGCGGAAGAAGAGATCGGCGGGCAGAAACCGCCCGTTGCCCGCCCGCACGATCAGTACCAGGAAGAGGAGAACCGCGGCGAGCTGCACCCACGGCCGCACGCGGCGAAACGTTCGCGCGTTCATCATGTCCTATCTATTCCATAAGCCAAACCGCTACGCAGCAATCTCTTCGATCTTGATCACCTTGAGGTCCATCTGGCCGATCCCCATTTCCGACCCCAGCCGGATGTAAGGGATATCTTCAGGGCGCAGATCGAAGAGCGTAGTGGCGTAAGCATCGGCGGCCACGATATCTGCGCTGGCAATCACCGTGTCAAGCCGCTTCACGTCATCAAGGTTACCGCCGGTCGGCCCGTTGGCGGTCAGGATACGCACGGCGTCTATCACGGTCAGTTGCGGTCGCACGGTCGTGCTCAGATCGGCGATGCATTGGTGCAGCCCGCGCGCATGAAAGCCATTCCGATTTTGAATGATCCCCATCAGATTCTTCATGCCCAACGTCAGCCCGGCGCTGCCGTGCTGCTTGGCAATGGGGACGTTAATCACGACGTCTGAGTCCAAAATCTCGCCGTAGACCTCCCACTTCTGAATGGCCTTGCCGCCGGTGATGGGAACCTCGCGGTATTTGACGCCCGACATCACCTCCATGTCGCCGCCCGCAGCGGCGACAGCATCGGCGATGCCGCTCATCTTGTAGCCGGCCTGGGGCGACCCGCCGAAGGGGAAATCCATGACGCGGACGCTCTGCGCGCCGGCCGCTTTGCACAAGGCGACGATGGCGGCGACCACATCCGGGTTGGTCGTGCTGGCATATTCGGGGCCGTGGTAGGCGTTGCAAATGTTGGGCTTGACGATCACAGTCGCGCCCGGTTTGACGAAGCGTTCGATGCCGCCGACGGCCGCGATGGCGCGCCGGGTCAGCTCGCCCGCGTCTATTGCACCGCGTGCAACGGCAAGATAAGCGCTGCCCGCTGGGATCGCAGGCAGGGTCGTGGGGGATTCGGTTACCGCGCCGCTCCCAGAGGGCACGGAATTAGCGGCCTGAGAAGCGGGCTGCGACCGACAGCCTGCCAGCCCTAACGTCGCGCCCGCAGCCGAGGCCACAAACACTTGTTTCAGAAAGGCACGCCGGTCAAAATGTCGGATCATGTTGCCTCCGTCCCTGCTGGTATCATATCACAGCAAGTGTATCTTCGCGCATGTGGCCCGCGGCGTCCATGCGCGGCGTCATGTCTATGCGGGACCGCTTTCGGTTTCTTCCGCCTTTGCGGCAGCTCCAGCCTTCAGGTCGTCCGCTCGCCGCTCCAGCTTACGCAGCAACAACTCGAAGTGTTCATGCAGTTGGTAGGCATCCGGAAGCTGATTCGTGGGCACATTGACCAGATCCAGCAGTTCATCATCATACTCTTGTATCCGTGTGATCTCCTCTCGAATCGGATCGAGTTGCATGTACGGCATCCGCCGTTCCACCCGACTCGCCATTTTATACCAACGGGTGATCTTAAAACGGTTCCAGAGCTGGTAGACTAAAGGCACGCGGGTGATCACCGGGAATGACCAAAAACATGATAGGCAACACAAAGAGCAGATAACGATCAGCAATGGCAGCAAATGAAAAAGGTAAATAATTGTCAAGCGTAGACTCGCCGCTTTTGATGCGCGCCATGTAGGCTTGCTCGCGCCGATCCACCGGCAGATCGGAATAATCCGAGTTTGGGAACTCGTTCCGTTTGGCAAAGAGATCGCCGCGCCAGTGCGTATCTACCGCAGCGATGGTGATCAGGCGCAGCAGGTCAGGGTGCAAGTCCTTGCGAATAATAATGTTCGCTGTCGTCGCGAGCAGATGTTTATCTTCCGCCGGGCGATTGGCCTCGAGGTCCAGCGAGCCTTCTGGAATGGTGATGACGTGCAGGAAGGGGAGCCGAGCCGCGTAGGCGTCCGCCTGTTCCATATCCATTATCTCGATACCCGGCGAATAGAGTAAGCGTTGGCCCGTCGCAGAATCGGCTGTCGTGACAAAAAACGCCGCATCCAACGCACTGCGTTCCAACATGTCTATCGTATCGCCGGATGGCGCGGCAATTAATGTGGCCGTCGTACCATCCACGCCGGATGCATCCAGAAGTTGCAAGGCCAGGCGTTGCGTGCCGCTGCCATCCTCGCCGATGCCGATCTTCATGCCCTTTAACGCCGACAGCCGCCTGGGCAGCGAACCATCAAAAGAGGCCGGTCGCAGCACGACCCAGGCCGGTTCGTAGTAAACGCTTGCCATCGAAGCCAACACGTTCTCGTCTGCACCGAGTGCAATCCCACCCTGGATGAAGGCCAGGTCGCCCTCGCCTTTTTCCAGCATATCCAGCGCCTCGACAGAACCGGCGGTTGGGATAATTTCCAGATCAAAGCCCTTGTCGGCGGCGATCTTTTTATATTTCACAGCCGCCTGGTAATACCCGCCACCCTCGCGGCCCGTGAGGATGGTAAACTTGCGCGGGGGCAACGACTTGATGAAATAGTATCCGGCCACCACCAGAGCGATTAACCCCAGTACCGCCAGGACTTTAAATACATATTTGTCTACAAATTTAACCATTTTGACGCCTCAACAGATTGCGGGCAGCCCGTCAATCACAAGCCGCCCGCTCACCCATTTTACCATCAGAAGGCCAGCAGAAAGCTTCCGGCGGCTGTCAGTACAACCGGCAAAACCAGAACCAGTGCAATCGCCGTCAGCCCCATGGCCCCCAGGGCGCGCCAATTACTGAACTCGTGCGCCGTCGCTACGATGCGCACGAGCAGAATCAACGCCCAGATCACGCCGACCAGCGCCAGCAGCCGCGCAAACAGGTGGATTGCTAACGCCATCGGGATGCCCGCGCCGGCCGCAATCGGAGGAATTAAGAGGCCGACCATCAGTAATGTGGGCGCCGTTGCCAACAGGATCGCCGTCAGATGCTCGCGGACTGACCCCTTGCCGCCGATCGAGCGCGCCGCCAGCAACAAGACCAGCCCGATAATGAGCCAGTTCGAGGCAAAAGCCATCGGCGTGGACAGCCAATCGCCGCCGAGTCGAATCACACGGCTGGGACGCACGCCCAGAACCGGCTCGGCCCTGACGACCGCCGCGCGGATCGTCGCAAACAAGCTGTCCACTTCATCCACCGTGATCTCCAGCGCGGCCAATCTCTTGCTCACGCTGTCGGGATCGAGGTTGAAGCGGGCCAACAAGCCGTTCACTTCTTCAGGCGTCAAATCGGCCTGCGCCAGGATGTCGGCCAGTTGCGTCTCGCTGGCGCCGATACCCTCAGCGATCGGGGCCAGCTTCGCCAGCGCTGCGGCCCGCGCCTGCGCAGTGGCATCGCCGCCTTCGGCGGAATTCGGGACAGCCAGCGCGCCCTCTTCAAGCCCGGCCAGCGCGCCGCCGAGCTGACCGAGCAAGGGAGCCGCCTGGGCCTGCACACCTTCGAGCAACGTGCCCGGAATGGCCGCAACATCGCCTGAGGCGGCGTCGCTCAAAGCGCCTTGCACCGCGCTCTCGACCGTGGTCACCCCGCCGGCGGCAAGGTCCAACCCTTCCACCAGCGTCAACTGGGCCATGACCTGGCTCAGCCCGAACCAGATGCCCAGCCTGGCGATCAGTGATACGATGACAAACATCCGCAGCGCCCATCCATAGCCTAGTTTCGTCTTGATCAGCAGGGTCAGGGTGTCCGCGCGCATCTGGAGGACTCTCGAAAATGTATTAAGTGCGCTTCCCACGATAAATTTCCTCCCTGATTTCATAACCAATCCATCAGGCGGACCGAACTCAGAAGGTGATCCTCGGCAATCGCCCGCCCAGTTGCAGCAGATCGCCGACCATCGGAATGCGGTTCAACCCAATCGCCGCTCCAAACAGGCTGAGGGCCGCCAGGATGACCAGACCAATGACGTAAGGCCCCAGAGTAGCCGCCAGCGTGTAACCCGGCGCCAGACCGTGGGTGCGGCGAATCGCCAGATACTTGAAGACCAGCAACAGGGGAAACATGAGCGTGACAGGCACCGTCGCGCCCGGCCAAAGCTCCACAACCAGGATCAGCAACGGCGCATAGCTCAGGGCCAGCGCGCCGGCAAGTTGCTTGTAGCTCGCCTCACCGCCAAACCAGCGCGCCAGCATTTGCGCCAGCGCCGCATAACCCAGCCAGAAGACCAGCGTCATCACGATCAGCGACAGCACCGAAGAGATGAGCGAGATCGCGGTGGGCTGCCCGATGAGCGTGCGGAAGGCCTCCCAGGCCAACCCGTAGTTTTGTTGAAACTGTTGGACAAAGCCGGGCGACGCGGCGGACTGATTCTCGAACCAGCGCAACCCGGTAATAAAGTCATAGATCGCGGCCTGGACGCCGCCCAGCCTCGGCATGGTGAGCAGGCCGAAGATCCAGCCGAGGACCTGGCTCAAGACGACGACGCCCAGGATCGCCAGCAAACTCTTGAAGCCACGGCTCATGGGGGCCGGCTCAAAAGCATACTCGGCGTACACATCGTCATCGAGCAGGAACGCCCGTGTGATCGGGGAAGCATACGTATAGCGCCACCCTACGGACCGCACGACCACAGCCGCTTGCGCGGCAACTGGTGTCTGTTCCGTCATGATGTCTCCCGTGAATGAGGCTGAAACGCAGGCAGAAAAACAATCTTCCAGGCCATTAGTATAACGTTATGCATAACGAACTGCAAATGATTGTACAGGTAAGTTGAGGTGGTAACTTTATACAAAACATAAATATACTATTGACAAACTGTGCAAATCGTGCTACAATCTCATCTATAACTCGAAAGATGAAACGAGGACTCGCTCATGTCTATGTATCTGGCGATTAAAGAAATCTGGCGCGGCCGGGGCCGCTTTATCCTGGTGAGCCTGGTGATTGCGCTCATCACAATCCTGGTGTTGTTCGTCTCCGGCATTGCCGAAGGCCTCGGCGCCGGCAACCGCGAATACATCGAGAAACTGAATGCCGACCTGGTTGTATATCAGGCCAACACGGAATTGCAGACGACCACGAGCCGCATCCGCACGTCCGATCTGAATCAGTTGCGTCGCATTGATGGCGTGAAAGCTCTCGGCCCGGTCGGTTTCTCGAATGCTTCGATCCTGTATGCAGGGGGCGCAAAGCCGTTGAATGTCTCGCTGATCGGTGTTGAACCGGGAGATCCCGGTGAACCACCAGTGGTGCAAGGCGAAGGTCTGCGCGGGCGGCGCTCCGCCGAAGTGATCATTGACGGCAACGTAGCGGCGCGCACCGGCATCGAAGTCGGTGAGATGATCACAATCAAGGCGATCCAGGGCACAGATGAAGAGTTCTACCCGGTGCGCGTCGTGGGCATCTCTGACGGCAGGCAGTACTTCCTGCAACCGAGCGTCATCCTGCCCTATCGCACTTGGGATAAAGTGCGTCCGCAGGGCATCAAGGGCGGCGACCCGAACGCGGGATTGGTGGCGAACATCGTGGCGCTACAGCTCGATGACCCGACGCAGGGCCCAGAGATGGCGGCAAAGATTCAGGCCGAAGCGCCCGACTTTGAAGCCGTGGATCGCGTGACGGCCTACGAAGCTACACCGGGTTACTCGGAGCAGAAGAGCACTCTGGACACCCAACGCTACTTCGCGCTGCTCATCGGCATCCTGGTGATCGGCGGCTTCTTCCAGATCCTCACCTTGCAGAAGGTTCCCCAGATCGGCATGCTGAAAGCCATCGGGGCCTCAAACGGTGTGGTCGGGTTGGCGTCAATCCTGCAAATCACGGCGGTGACCATCATCGGGGTGGCCCTGGGCGCGCTCGTGACGCTGCTCCTTTCGTTTGGCCTCCCGCCGGAGTTTCCCATCTTATTCACGCCAAACACCATCGCCATCTCCCTTATCTCGCTGTTGCTCATCGGCCCCATCGGGGGATTGGTTTCGCTGCGATATTCGATGCGGGTCGAGCCGCTGACGGCGCTCGGGCTGGCGCAATAAACAAGGATTAGAAATCATGGAATACGCACTTCAGACCATTGATGTATCGAAAACCTATCAAAGCGACAGCGGTACCGTGCGCGCCGTAGATCACGTCTCGCTCGATGTGAAACCCGGTGAGTTTGTTGCGCTGGTCGGCCCCAGCGGTTCCGGCAAGACGACCTTGCTGGCGATGCTGGCCGGTTTGCTCCGCCCCACTGAAGGCACGATTCTGATTGACGCGCAAGACCTGACTAACATGAGTGACGCCCAACGAACCGCATTCCGGCGTGAGAGCATCGGGTTCACGTTCCAGTCGAACAACCTGATCCCTTATCTCACCGCCCAGGAGAACGTGGAAGTGATGCTACGTCTGAATGGTCGGCTTAACCGAGCCGGCAGGGAAGAAGCGAAAGCATTGCTCGACCGGCTGGGCCTCGGCGACCGGCTGAAGAACCTGCCGCGGCAGCTTTCGGGCGGGCAGCAACAACGCGTCGCCATCGCCCGCGCACTGATTCACGATCCGGCGCTGGTGCTGGCCGATGAGCCGACGGCCAGCCTTGATACGGAACGCGCGTTTCAGGTCGTGGAAGCCTTCTCAGAAATCATCCGCGAACAGAATCGCGCGGGCATCATGGTCACGCACGACCTGCGGATGGTGCGCTATACAGATCGCGTGATTCAGATGCGTGATGGGCAGCTCGCCCGCGTGGTAGATGACCCGATAGCCATCGCTGCGATTGCCAGCGTAGGACATATGGAGCCGCCTACGATGCCGGTGTATCAAACGCAACCCCAGGAAATGGAACTCGCGCCGGTCGCCTGAACAACCGCGCCAGGCCACAACAACAGACGCGCAAGTGCGCAGGGAAAAAACCAGCGCCCATGGGCGTCGGTGGTATAAACGGGGGTGGGGGGTTGGAAGATGGTGGGGGTAATTTC
>JBBQRS010000010.1:0-67343 GCA_038214535.1 Anaerolineae bacterium | reverse complement strand
GCCGCAACGCGCTGCGTTCTGGCTCGTCCAATTGGATGAAGCGTCCGGGTCGCATGGGGTAGCCTCCAAGTACAAAGCTGAGCTACCACCATCCTAAACCCAGACGTCAATCCCCGACCACTTTTGTGGAGCTATTTAGCGGACTCAATTGACACCTTAAGTCGCCGTGGGCTATAATCGGGGCAGATTATTGCTACCGTATCCGATAACACATAGAAGAGCAGGGGAGTTGACATGTCCGCAGATTCCATAAGCCCATTTGACTCGTTGGCGACACTGAGCCCGTCAGTACATTACTATCGGCTCGAAGCACTGGAGGAGCAGGGAATCGGGCATGTCTCACGATTACCGTTTTCTATCAAGGTGCTCCTCGAAGCCATCCTGCGTCAGGTGGACGGTTTCGCCGTCACCGAAGAAGACGTCGTGCGGCTCGCTTCGTGGAACGCCACAGAAGACACGCCGGTCGAGTTGCCATTCAAACCGGCGCGCGTCATTTTGCAGGATTTTACCGGCGTGCCTTGCGTCGTTGATCTCGCCGCCATGCGCGATGCGATGGCGCGCCTTGGGGGAGACCCGGCACGCGTTAATCCACAAATCCCCGTAGACCTCGTGATTGATCATTCGGTTCAGGTAGATCAGTTCGGGTCGCGCTTTGCGCTGTTTTACAACGCGGAGCGCGAATTCGAGCGCAACCGTGAGCGCTATGAGTTCCTGAAGTGGGGGCAGAAGACCTTCGACAATTTCAGCGCCGTTCCGCCCGCGACCGGCATCGTGCATCAGGTAAACCTCGAATACCTCGCCAAAGTCGTGCAAACGAAACAGGCCAACGGCCACTTGATTGCCTACCCGGATAGCCTGGTGGGGACCGACAGCCACACCACGATGATCAACGGGCTGGGTGTGCTCGGTTGGGGGGTTGGCGGGATCGAAGCGGAAGCCGTCATGCTGGGGCAACCCATCTATATGCTTGCGCCCAAGGTCGTCGGCGCTCGCTTGACCGGCCAACTTCCGGAAGGGGCCACCGCGACGGATCTGGTGCTCAAGATCACCCAGATGCTGCGCGCCCGCGGCGTGGTTGACAAGTTCGTCGAGTTTTACGGCTCCGGGGTCGGCCAACTCAGCCTGCCGGATCGGGCGACCATCGCCAACATGGCCCCTGAGTACGGCGCGACGATGGGGTTCTTCCCGGTTGACTCCGAGACGCTTAAATTCCTGGCGGGGACAGGTCGCCCGGCAGAACTCGTTGATCTGGTGGAGCGCTACACCAGGGCGCAGGGTCTCTTCCGAAGCGATGATATGCCGGATCCGGTATACAGCGACACGATGGAACTGGACATGGCTACCGTTCAACCGAGCGTTGCCGGCCCCAAACGTCCCCAGGATCGGGTCACACTGCCCGATGTCAAAGATAGTTTTCGCAAGGCCTTCCCATCTGCCGTGCTGGACGGAACGAACAACGATGGGCCGACACAGGGTTCCGTGGTCATCACGGCCATCACATCCTGCACAAACACCAGCAATCCCAGCGTGATGATTGGCGCCGGCCTGCTGGCGAAGAAAGCCGTAGAACGTGGCCTTCAGACCAGACCCTGGGTCAAGACGAGCCTGGCGCCGGGTTCCAAAGTCGTAACGGCCTACCTCGACGCCGCAGAGCTGACGCCCTGGCTTGAGGCGCTGGGATTTTACACGGTCGGGTATGGCTGCACAACCTGCATCGGGAACAGCGGGCCCCTGCCTGAGGATGTCTCTGCCACAATCGAAGAAGACGATCTGGTCGTTGCGGCGGTACTGTCAGGCAACCGTAATTTTGAGGGCCGGATCCATCCGCTGGTCCGGGCCAATTACCTTGCAAGCCCACCGCTTGTGGTCGCCTATGCGTTGGCCGGACGGATTGACATTGACCTCACCAGCGAACCCGTGGGGGTTGATCGTGAGGGTCAACCCGTATACCTTCACGAAATCTGGCCGAGCCAGGCGGAAGTACGCACGGCCATCGAACACAGCCTTAAGCCCGAATTATTCCGGCGCCAGTATGCGAATGTATTCACCGGCAATGAAGCCTGGAATGAAATCCCAATCCCGGAAGGCGAGCGTTATGCGTGGAGTGACAGCAGCACGTACATCCAGGAGCCGCCGTTCTTCCAGGGACTCACACCCGAAGTCGCGCCGCCGACCGATATCCAGGGCGCACGGGCGTTGATTTTCGTCGGGGACAGCGTGACGACCGATCACATCTCGCCGGCAGGGCCCATTGCGCTGGAAAGCCCGGCTGGTGAATATTTGCTGAGTCTTGGCGTCCCGCGCGAGGAATTCAACTCGTATGGGGCGCGACGCGGCAATCATGAGGTGATGATGCGCGGCACTTTCGCCAATATCCGCATCCGAAACCGGCTGGTTCCCGGTGTCGAGGGCGGCTATACCCAGTACCTGCCGACCGGCGACATGCTCTCTGTTTATGACGCCGCGATGAAGTACGTTGCGGATAGGACGCCGTTGATCGTATTGGCGGGCAAAGAATACGGCACCGGATCGAGCCGGGATTGGGCGGCCAAAGGCCCGTATCTTCTGGGCGTGAAAGCGGTCATCGCTGAAAGTTTCGAGCGCATCCATCGCAGCAATCTGGTCGGCATGGGTATCTTGCCCTTGCAATATCTGCCCGGCCAAAACGCTGAGACGCTTGGCTTGCGCGGGACGGAGACTTTCGACATCCTGGGCATCTCCGGCGGAGACCTCAAGCCCAAGGCCATCCTGGCCGTGCGCGCCACGGATGCTGACGGCAAGCAAACCCTCTTCGAGGCCATGTCGCGGATTGACACCCCGGTTGAAGTTGCATATTACGTAAATGGCGGCATCTTGCAGACGGTCCTCCGTGATATGGCCGCTTCCACTTCATAATAACCCGAGCACGACATGCGTTTTATCAGGAAGGACTCAAGAGCATGACTTACGAGAAGATCTCGATTGCGGCGGATGGCGCACCAATCACGGTGATAGACGGTAAGCTGGTAGTCCCGGATAACCCGATTATCCTTTGGATCGAGGGGGACGGCATCGGCCCGGACATCATGAAGGCCTCTAAGCGCATTTGGGACGCGGCGGTTGCGCGATGCTATGGAGGCCAACGAAAGATCGCGTGGTCGGAAATCTACGCCGGCGAAAAAGCGGCGCGCCTGTACGACGGCGATTATTTCCCCGCCGAAAGCCTCGACGCCATTCGCACCTTCCTGGTGGGCATCAAAGGCCCGCTGACGACACCGGTCGGGGGCGGGTTTCGCAGTCTGAACGTCGCGTTGCGCCAGGACCTTGATCTGTATGCCTGCATCCGGCCCGTCAAATGGTATCCCGGCGTGCCCAGCCCGCTGCGGCGACCCGACCAGGTTGATGTGGTGATTTTCCGCGAGAACACCGAAGACGTGTACGCGGGCATCGAATACAAGGCCGGGACGCCCGAAGCCAATAAGGTCGAGCGCTTCCTGAAAGACGAGATGGGCGCGAAGTTCTTCGAGGGGTCGGGCATCGGGATCAAGCCGATCAGCGCCTTCGGCACAAAGCGACTGGTGCGCAAGGCGCTGAACTACGCCGTAGACAACAATCGTCGCAGCCTGACGCTCGTACACAAGGGAAACATCCAGAAGTTCACCGAAGGCGCGTTCAGGCAGTGGGGTTACGAGGTCGCCCAGGAGGAGTTCGGGGATGTCACGATCACCGAGCAACAGCTCTGGGATGATTTCGGGGGCAACCAGCCTGAAGGGAAGATCGTCGTCAAGGACCGTATCGCTGATATCATGTTCCAACAGATGCTGCTGCGGCCGGCGGAGTATGACGTGATTGCCACACCGAACTTGAACGGCGATTACCTGAGCGACGCAGTCGCGGCCGAAGTGGGCGGCGTGGGCATCGCTCCGGGTGGGAACATCGGCGACCATATCGCGGTATTCGAGGCTACCCACGGCACCGCGCCCAAATACGCCGACCAGGATAAGGTCAATCCGGGCAGCGTGCTCTTGTCCGGCGTGATGATGCTGAACTACATCGGGTGGACCGAAGCCGCCGACGCCATCGAAGCCGCCTATATGAAGACCGTGGCGGATAAGATCGTGACCTATGACTTCGCCCGCCAGATGGAAGATGCGCATGAAGCAAAGACGTCGGAATTCGCAACCGCGGTGATTGATAGACTCGCATAAGCAAACGCTTGACTTGCAAGTCTTGCATCGGTATAATCCGGCCATTCGTTCTCATGTGGCCCGAAGCACAATTGATCCTTTTTCGCCCAGGAGGCCATTCGAATGTCGGAGCAACATTCCTCGGTGCAAAACGAGGAGATGGGCCGGCGCAAGTTCCTGACAGGCGTGATTGCACTTATTGCCGGAGCGGTATCATTCGTTGTAGGTTTGCCGGCCGTCGGTTACGTCATTTCGCCCGGCGTCCGCAAGCAGACCGGGGAAGAATGGTTTACGCTTGGCCCGATTGCAAGCCTGACGCCCGGCGTGCCTTCCGGGTTTCCCTATTCCTACCGCATTCAAGACGGCTGGGTAGAGACCAACGTCGCAGGAACCGCCTGGGCCGTCACAGACGATAGCGTCAACGTCACTACATTCTCAGACATCTGCACGCATCTGAGTTGCCGGGTCAACTGGCGCGAAGACCGGGGCACCTTCTTTTGCCCATGCCATGACGGCGAGTTTGGCGTCAATGGCGAAGTCATTGCAGGGCCGCCCCCCCGGCCTCTGGATCAATTCGAAAACCGGATAGATAACGGGCAGATTCAGATTCTGCTGAAGGTTTAACCGTGACCGAAACGCCTGTCTCCGCGCCGGGCAAAGTCGAAGCTGCGTTCCGCTGGCTCGACGAACGTCTTGGCCTTACAACCATCTGGCATACAATCTTCGCGCGGTCAGTTCCCGAGACCAACTGGCTGTACACGCTGGGCAGCGCGAGCACAATCCTGGCGGTGCTTCAGCTCGTCACGGGGATGCTCCTGACTATCTATTACGTACCCAGCCCCGATCACGCCTACGACAGCATCCAGTTCATCATGAATGATGTCGCGTTTGGTTGGCTTATCCGGGGGATGCATCACTGGGGCGCAACGCTGATGGTGCTCGTCGTCTTCATGCACATGCTGCGGGTATTCTTCGTGGGGGCCTACAAATATCCGCGCGAATTAACCTGGCTGACCGGCGTCGCTTTGCTGGCAATCGTCATGGTGCTGGGTTTCAGCGGCTATCTGTTGCCGTGGAACCAGCGAGCATATTGGGCAACTTCAGTGGGTACAAGCATTATCGGGGTGGTCCCTGTTGTTGGACCTCTGCTCCTGCGCATTGCCCGCGGGGGCACAGAGATCGGCACCCTCACCCTGGCCCGTTTCTACGGGTTGCACGTATGGTGGATGCCACTGGCCTTGCTGACCATCATTGGCGTTCACCTCTATCTCATCATCAGAATCGGCATCACATCACCGCCCGAGCGGGATGAGTAGGAGAAACTGCTTCCATGAATGATGCCGAAAAACAAGAATACCTCGAAGAATACAAAGAAAAGAAGAAGAACGGCGAGCTGTTCTTCCCTGATGCCATCGCCAAAGATGCGATTGTTTCCCTGCTGATCTTCGTGGTGTTGATCAGCCTGGCCGTCTTTGTCGGTGTGCCCAACGAACCGCCGGCCAATCCTTCCAACACCTCCTATATCCCGCGGCCCGAATGGTATTTCTTGTGGACGTTCCAGTTGTTGAAATATTTCCCCGGTCGCTTCGAAGGAATCGCAATTCTGGGTCTGGGCGTGGTGATCGGCGGCCTATTGCTGGGATTACCCTTCTTCGATCGCAGCCCAAAGCGCCATCCGCTGAATCGGCCCATTGCGACCATCGGCATGTCGCTGGCCGTATTGGGCATCATCTTCCTCACCCTACAGGCCGTCCTGACGACGCCACCCCAGGTCGAGGCAGCCAATCCGGGTGGCACCCTGGAAGAGCGGATTGCCGGTGGCGGGACGCTCTACGCCGACAATTGCGCGAAGTGTCACGGTGAGGAGGGCGAAGGCGCTGAAATCCCCGACAGCCCCGGCGATTTCACCAATCCGCTGAACTCGGACGATTTTCTATTGACGCGCACCACCGAAACCATTTTCGAGGTCATCAACTACGGGCAACCGGGGCTGGGGATGCCGGCGTTTGGCCTGGCGCATGGCGGGGCGCTCACCGACCCTGAAATTCGCGCCATCGTGGATTTCATCGAGGCCTGGAAAGCGCCGCCTGAGGATGCGGGCAGTTCCGAGGAATTGGCTGCGCTGGCCGCCATCGAGACACCTAGCTTCGCGCAAGATGTCAAGCCGATCCTCGACAAGCGCTGCGCGACGTGTCACGGCAATCGCCAGAAGGGCGGTTATAGCGTCGCTGATTATGACAAGGTAATGAATAGCGGCGACAACGCGCCGGTAATCCTCCCCGGCGACGCCGCCAACAGCTTCCTGGCTCAAATGTTGCGTGGCGTCGAGACGCCGGCGGGCGGGCAGATGCCGCCGGGCCGGCCGCTGAAGGAAGAGCAGATCCAGTTGATCGAACGGTGGATCAATCAGGGCGCGCAGAACAATTAACCTGCAATGCAAAGACTGCAGGAGGGACAATGAGCAGTATCTCACGTGTGAGCCTGGTGCAGGCGTTACGCTATCGCGGCGGTCAATCCATGTTGGCATGGATGCTGCACCGCATCAGCGGGATCGGCATCGTGGTCTTCGTCTCGATGCACGTGGTCGCCGCGTTCTTTCTCTACTCGGTTGAGCCGCAGAGCATCACCGGACAGATTACCCAGGCGCTGACGATCTTCTACGAGTGGCTACCGATGCAGATTTTCATCTTGTTTTCCGTGATGTGGCATGCGATCAACGGCGCACGGATCGTCGTCCTGGATATGTGGCCCTCACTCATGACCTATAACCGTGAAGCGATGTGGGTGCAATGGGCGCTGTTTGTTCCGCTGTTCCTGCTGCCCTCAATTTTGATGATCCTGGGAGCGATGGGATGACATCACAAGCCAATGTCCGTGCTCGCAACCGATCCGGTGGCCGATTCGAATTATACGCGTGGTTCTTCACCCGTGTCACCGGCATCCTGTTCCTGCTCATGGGCGCGTTCAATCTCGTCTACGCGAATCTGGTTGGCGGCCAGGGCAAAATGGATGTGGCGGCGCAGATGCGCTGGGCCTTCTTCCCGATCCCATTCCACGTTGAGTCTACTTCTGTCGAAGTAACACCGAACTTCGCGAATCCATTCTGGCAGGTCTACAGCTTCATCCTGGTGGCCTTTGCTGCCACGCATGGCTTCAACGGCTTGCGCGTGATCCTGGAGGACTACGTGCACAGCCCGTTGGCCCTGGCCTGGCTACGCGGGATTCTGGTTTTCATCTGGCTTTTCGTGTTGCTGTCAGCCATTTTCCTGATCTTTGTTTACGTCTAGGGAGCTGCCATTCATGTATCATCGTTATGATGTCCTCGTCATCGGCGCCGGCGGCGCCGGCTTGATGGCCGCTCTACACGCTTCACGCGGGGCCAGTACGGCAGTTATCAGCAAACTCTATCCGACCCGATCACATACCGGGGCAGCACAGGGCGGGATCGGCGCTGCGCTCGGCAACCTCGAAGAAGATCATCCGGAATGGCACACCTTCGACACGATCAAAGGTTCGGACTATCTGGCAGACCAGGATGCCGTTCAGATCCTCTGCAACGAAGCCGTCGGTATGGTCTACGAATTGGAGCACATGGGGTTGCCTTTCGACAGGACGCCGGAAGGCCTGATCGCGCAGCGGCCCTTCGGCGGGCACACCAACAACGAAACCCAACAGCCGGTGCGCCGGGCCTGTCATGCCGCCGACCGCACCGGGCACATGATCCTGCAAACGGTGTATCAGCAGTGCATCAAGAACAACGTCACATTTTACGACGAGTATCAGGTTATTGATCTGATCATCAACGAAGAGGGCCATGCGTGCGGCGTCGTCGCCCTGCACATTGACAGCGGTGAGTTTCACACTTTCCACGCGAAAGCTGTCATCTTTGCGACGGGTGGCTTCGGGCGCATCTGGAAGATCACCTCGAACGCGTACGCGCTGACTGGCGACGGCGTCGCCGTGGCGTATCGCCGGGGCATCCCGCTCGAAGATATGGAGTTCTACCAGTTTCATCCCACCGGCATCCTCGGTCTGGGCATCCTGCTGACGGAAGGGGTGCGCGGCGAGGGCGGTGTGCTGATCAACAGCGAAGGCGAACGCTTCATGCCGCGCTACGCGCCGACCGTGAAAGACCTTGCCTCGCGCGATGTGGTGTCACGCTCCATTTACCAGGAGCTACGCGCCGGGCGCGGCATTGACGGCAAGGACTACGTCTATCTCGATGTCCGGCCCGATACCGTCAACAAGTATTTCGAGCAGGACGGCGTTGTGAACCCGGACGGCAGCCCGCGCCGCATCACCGCCGACGACATCCGCCGCAAGCTGCCCGATATCTCCGACTTCTGCAAAACCTACCTGCAGGTGGATCCGATCAAGCAGCCGATGCCGGTGCAGCCGACGGCGCACTACGCCATGGGCGGCATCCCGACCAACATCAACGCGGAGGTGGTGATCACCCCCGACAACATGGTCCTGCCGGGCCTGTACGCCGCGGGGGAGTGCGCCTGCGTGTCGGTGCATGGAGCGAACCGCCTGGGGACAAACTCGTTGGTGGACATCCTGGTGTTTGGGCGGCGCGCCGGGCAAAATGCCGCGCGCTACGCCGCGCAAAACGATCTGCCCGTGCTGCCGGCCGAGCAGGAGGCGGCGAGTCGCATCCAGCTTGAGTACATCCGCGAGAACACAGGCGCCGAATCGGCGGCGGAGATCCGCAAAGAGATGCGGAACATGATGATGGATCACGTCGGCGTCTACCGCACCGCCGAATTGCTCACCGAGGCGCTGGCGCGGCTGGAAGGACTCAAGCGGCGCTATCAGCATATCGCCATCATGGATAAGGGCAAACGGTGGAACACCGAGCTGCTCGAAGCGTGGGAGTTGGGTTGTCTGCTGGACCTTGCCGAAGCTACGACGGTGGCTGCGCTCGCGCGCATCGAAAGTCGCGGCGCGCACTACCGCGAGGACTATCCGGAACGCGACGATACGAACTGGCTGGTGCATTCGCTGGCCTATCTCGAGCCCGGCGGCGCAATCCGCATGGATACCAAGCCGGTCACGCTGGGGTTATACGAACCCAAAAAACGTGTTTATTAATATCTTGGCTGTTGCGGCCAGGCATTGGGGGCATGGATGAAAGTACGGGTCAAGATCCGCAGATTTAACCCCGAAAAGGATCGCAAACCCTATTGGGGCGAATATACGGTGGAAGCTGAACCTACAGCGCGCGTCCTCGATTTGTTGACGGAGATCAAGGGCTATCAAGACGGCTCGCTGACATTCCGGCGATCCTGCGCGCACGGCGTGTGCGGTTCCGATGCGATGGTGATCAATGGCCACAACCGCCTCGCGTGTAAGGAGCTGGTGCAGGATGTTGGGGATCAGATCACGATTGAGCCATTGCGCGGTTTGCCGGTCATCAAAGACCTGGCGGTTGACATGGAGCCGTTCTTCGCGCACTTTCGGACGGTGCGTCCCTATCTGATTAACGACGATCCGCCGCCCTATAACGAACGGTTGCAAAGCCCGGAGGCCAGGGCGCGGTTCGATGAGACCACGAAGTGCATTCTCTGCGCGGCCTGCACCACCTCTTGCCCCAGCTTTTGGGCCAACGGCAGCTACTTCGGGCCAGCCGCCATCGTGCAGGCGCATCGTTTCATCTTCGACGACCGTGACCAGGGCGCGCAGGTTCGGCTCGCGATCCTCGACGACAAGAACGGTGTGTGGCGATGTCACACCATCTACAACTGTGTCGAAGCCTGCCCGCGCGACATTGACATAACAAAAGCGATCGGCGAAGTCAAGAAGGCAATCCTCACGGGTGACGTCGAATAAGCGCCGAGACACCCCTTTCAAGCGAACACGCCTGCAAGCCCAACCTGCTTGCAGGCGATCTTTTTGTCTCGTAAGCCGAGGTTTCGCGTCAGATTTCACTATTGACGCCGATAATGCAATGTGATATGATTTACACAAGTTGAGCCGTTTGCCGCCACAGTAGAGGAGGCGCGTCATGGTCCCCGAACACCTTCATTCGAATTTCCATTTTGAGAACTCATTACTCGCGGATTGCTCCGATGAAAGCCAGGCCGCACTACTGGCGCAGGGGCAACTCCACAATTTCGAGCCGGGAGATATCCTGTTCGTTGAGGGAGAGGCGGGCGGCATGATGCTGTTGTTGTTGGAAGGCAACGTTCAACTTGACAAGACCACCGCACGCGGCCGGCGTCAGGTGATGTGTGATGCGACGCCAAATAAATGCGGCGGGGTCTGCATGATGTTCATGAACGATCCTGCGGTAGCCGGTCTGCGCGCCGCCACCGCAGGGAAGGCGCTGACGATTAATGCTGACGCTTTCCAAGATCTGGCTAACCGCGATACGGTGCTATGTCATGCGGCCTGGAAAAGCACCAAGAGCTGCATTAAGCACATGAGCGGCCTGATCGAACATCTGTCGTTTCGCAAGGTCTCCGAGCGCGTCGCGCTGGCGCTTCTTGAAAACACCGTCAACAACGGCGACATGGTTCGCTGGACGCAATCTGAACTCGCCGCCGAAGTCGGCACAACGCGGGAAGTCGTCGCGCGCTGTCTGGCAGGATTGCAAACAGACGGCGCGGTGCGCCTGGGGCGCGGACGCGTCACCGTGCTAAACCGCGATAAACTGGTCGCCGAAACAGCTTGAACCCCCGTTTGGGCGCAGCGAACGCACACTCGTTTCGCCCAAACTTCGCTTACCTCCCAGGTCTCCCTGCACAATCATCCTCCACGCTTTCATATATCGGGGTCGCGCGCTATAATTTGATGGTATTGCGCCCTTTTCGCGCGTCGAATCCCTTTCGTGGTGTACCGATGGAACAACAACAAATCCGCAACTTCTGTATTATCGCCCATATTGACCACGGCAAGTCTACGCTGGCCGACCGGATGCTGGAGCTTACCGGCACGATCTCCGATCGGAACATGATGGCGCAAGTGCTGGACAGTATGGACCTGGAGCGCGAGAAGGGCGTCACGATCAAGGCATCGGCGGTTCGGATGTATTATACCGACGACAAGGGCGACCGCTACGAACTCAACCTGATTGACACGCCGGGTCACGTAGATTTTGCCTACGAAGTCAGCCGCGCGCTGCAAGCCTGTGAAGGCGCCGTGCTGGTCGTAGACGCCACTCAAGGCATCGAGGCCCAAACGCTGGCGAATCTTTATCTCGCGATGGAGAATGATCTCGAGATCATCCCCGTTGTCAACAAAATTGATCTGGTTTCCGCGCAGCCGGAAGAAGTCGCACAGGAGGTCGAAGAGGTCATCGGCGTACCGGCGGAAGATGTGATCCGCATCTCGGCCAAAGAGGGAACCAATGTTCACACGCTGTTGGAATCTATCGTCAAGCACATTCCACCGCCGCACGGTCAGGCGGGGCAACCGCTGCGCGCCTTGATCTTCGACAGCCATTATGATTCCTATAAAGGCGTGATCGCCTACGTCCGGTTGGTGGATGGGCACGTGCGCTCCGGCGAGACCCTGCGCATGATGTCTACCGAGCTTGTTGTCGAACCGATTGAGATCGGCGCTTTTGGCCCGAACATGCAGCCCACGGGTACCCTGAGCGCGGGCGAGGTCGGCTACATCGCCACGGGTCTCAAGGATGTCGCGGACTGTCGCGTCGGCGACACGTTCACCTGGAATGCAAACCCCGCCGAGACCCCGCTGCCGGGCTATACGCCGATGAAGTCCATGGTCTTCGCCAGCGCGTTCCCCAGTGATGCGAGCGACTATCTGAACCTGCGCGACGCGCTTGCAAAACTGCAACTCAATGATGCGGCGCTGAGCTTCCAACCGGAGGTCAGCCAGGCGCTGGGCTATGGGTTCCGCTGCGGCTTTCTCGGCCTCTTTCACATGGAGATCATCCAGGAGCGGCTGGAGCGCGAGTACGACCTCGATCTGGTCTTCACCGCGCCAAGCGTCGAATACGAGGTCACCAAAACGGACGGCAGCGAGATCATCATTGATAGCCCCGCCGAGTTGCCCGACCCGACGACCATCGCCGAGATTCGCGAACCGTGGATTCAGATAGACGTCTTCACCCCGACGGAATTCATCGGCTCCGTCATGGATCTGGTGACGACCCGGCGCGGGCAGTTCAAGGCACAGGAGTATCTCGATCAGCGGCGGGTTCTGCTAAGCTATCACATCCCGCTCGTTGAAATCCTGACCGACTTTTACAACGAGTTGAAGGCGCGCACCAAGGGTTACGCCAGCCTGGATTATCACCTCGAAGGCTATCGGCCCGCCGACATGGTACGGCTGGACGTGCTGGTGAACAAAGACCCCATTGACGCGCTCAGCATGATCGTGCATCGGGATCAGATCTTCACGAAAGGCCAGAAGCTCGTCAGCAAACTGAAGGACGTGATTCCGCGCCAGCAGTTCGACGTGCCGATTCAGGCCGCTGTGGGCAACAAGATCGTCAGTCGCGCCAACGTCAAGGCGATGCGGAAAGACGTGCTGGCAAAATGCTATGGCGGAGATATCACGCGCAAGCGCAAGCTACTGGAAAAACAGAAAGAGGGCAAGAAGCGGATGAAGATGATCGGTTCGGTGCAGGTACCGCAAGAAGCCTTCATGACGATCCTCCGGCTCGACGAGGAGTAGGGTGAGCAGGTCGAGCCAAGGGCGGGCCGTCAATGCAGACAGCGCGAAATCTGTGCGGCCCAAAAAGGGGTTGGGGCAGCACTTTCTCGTGGACCCCGTCCATCGCGCGCGCATCGTGGAAGCCGCAGAGCTAACAAAGTCGGACGCCGTGCTGGAAATCGGGCCGGGCCGCGGTGAGATGACCGAGCTGATCGCCGCGCAGGCCGGCAAGGTCATCGCGGTCGAACTGGATAACCGGCTCATCCCATTCCTGAGCGCGCTCTTCGAGGATCGCCCGTGGGTCACGATCACCCACGGCGATATCCTCGAAATTGACATCGGCGGGTTGATGGTCGAGGCGGACGCCGCAAGGTACAAGGTCGTCGCCAATCTGCCATATTACATCACCGGCGCGGCCATTCGCCGGCTGCTCGAGGCCGAACCTGCGGCCACAACACTGGTATTGACTGTACAGGCAGAAGTCGCCGAACGAATCGTCGCGCGCCCCCCCAAGACAAACCTGCTGGCGACCAGCGTTCAGTATTACAGCCGGGCGCAACTCGTACACCGCATCCCGGCCGGCGCGTTCTACCCCGTACCAAAAGTTGACTCCGCGGTGGTGCGTCTCGACCGGATCAAAAACCGTGCCGATTCAGACATCACCGACGATCTCTTCTTCCGCGCCGTGCGGGCAGGCTACAGCCGGCCAAGAAAGCAACTTCGCAACAGCCTGGCCGCCGGTCTCGCCATCTCGCCGCAGGTAGCAGCCGATCTACTCCAGGATGCCGGTGTTGAACCGAATCGGCGCGCCGAGACGTTGAGCATCGAAGAGTGGGTAGAGGTCGCCCGGCGCATCGGCCGGACATAAGAGTAAGACCCTTCGTAGTGACGGCTTCAGCCGTTGTGCGGCCTGCCCCAACGGCTGAAGCCGTCACTACGAAGGAGGTGGCGAGGATTTACTCAGAGATACGATCTCTGTAGTGGCCGCGATACGCCGGGGGCAGCATTCGGGCCATCTCCAACATCAACGCATCGGTGTATTGGTTCAGACCCTCGCTGCGCGCCCGGCCGGCTTCCGGCGGCAGGCAAATGGGCGGGCCAACGCGCACGTGAATCTCGGGGCGCCGCAGCCGCCGCCAGTCCCCCAGAGCGCGCTCCTGACCCCAGACCACGATCGGGATAATCGGGGCCGGGCCGCGGCTGGCGAGATAAACCGGGCCGTTTTTACCCGGTAACAACCCCCCTGAACGACTGCGCGTCCCCTCCGGCGCAACGGTCAATGACTGGCCGGTCTTCAAGACGGCCAAAGCTCTGCTCAGCGCAGCCCGATCTGCTTCGCCGCGCGCGACGAAGATGCTGTTGGTGAAGATACGTAATAGAAGCCCCGCCACAGTGTGTTCCCACTTATCGGCAGCAAGCACGGTCAGACGCCGCGGAATGACGGCAGCGACAACAGGGCCGTCCAATGCGTGCAGGTGGTTCGGCGCGATAATCAGCGGGCCGTCCAGCGGAATTTGCTCAACTCCCTCCACGTCGAGCCGCGTGATCACGCGCATGATGCCCAGGACAGCATTGCGGGCCAAGAAGTAGGGCAGGGGCTCACGCATAACTTTGCCCATAGACCTTTCGGTTTATTAGCCGGGTGGAGGGGTAGGAGTCGGCACACGTCGCCCCATGACATCTACGCGGAAGTGATCTACCGGCCCCCCGGCGGGGGTAAGGCCAAGCGTAAAGGTCGTTTCGCCGCCGCGCGGCACCACATTATGCTCAGGCACGCCGCGTCGCGTCGCGATCACGCGGCCCAGGGCATCGTAAAGCGTACCGACCACAACCACGTCCACGGCATCTTCCGGGCCCGTATTGGCGACCTTGCCGGTCAACGTATACGCGGCATAGCGCTCGCCGTCGCCGACCACATCGCGCGCTTCAAGATCACGGTAGTAATTGCCGACGTAGCCTTGAATGCCCGACGCGGGCAAGGCGATATAGCTGGCGAAAGACGCAGGAGGCGCCTCGAAACGTGCGCCGAACGGTGCGACATCATCGAGACCGAGAAGGTCCTTTTGCACCGGCGCACTCACCTCGGCAATGATCTCGTCGTTTTCATCCAGCAAGCGAACGATGACGCTGGCCTGCTCCAACTCGATCCCAGCCGTGTTGCGAACCTCCCCGAACACCCATAAACCACCCAGCGACGACCGGCTGAATGACACATTTTCGACCTGAAAAGCGACGATCGTCGGTTGCGGCGTCGGGGTCTCGGCTTCAACCTCGCTCCGACTCGGGATGATCAGTTCCTGCCCAACGCGCAGGCTGCGGGGGTCTGTAATCCCATTCGTGTCCTGAAGATCGCGCAGGGAAACGCCAAATTTGTTTGCGATCGCCATCAGGTTATCGCCGCGTTGAATCGCGTAGATCACGGGGGTTGGCGTAATGGTTGGCGTCGGCGTCGGGGCAGGGGTATACGGCGCGGGCGTGGCGGTAGGGCGCAGCGTCGCCGCAACGGTGACGACAACCGTCGGAGTGAACGTCGGCGTCGGCGTTTGTAACGTAATCACCTGCCCACAGCCCGAAAGGGCGAACAAGATGAAGAGCGCAGCAAAGAGTATGCAAAACTTGTTCACCGCAGATGTTCCACCGGACGAAAGAAGCCTTATCCTGATAAACGACTTGATCATAGTTATCTTATCCGGGTCTAATCATAGTCGAAACCGGGTGGAAGCCCAAACGCGACCCGACAAGACATCCTTCTTGTGATCTTAACCATTATGCCAAATTCACTATCTCACCCAAACCGACTCGATTGCGTGTAGTAAGCATAAAAACGACTCTTTGCAACCAATTTTACCATTACGTCAACATAGCATATTGACAGATGATTGCATAGCGGTTATGATGTGATTGTCGCAGCGCGAACAAAAATGTCGGCGATGCATCAATTATCGGGTACGGACAACCTCAGAAGTATGGAAAGGAGACACCAATGGCCGGTTCAGTTGGGCGCCGGTTGAGCGCAATCCTCGTCATCGTCATCTTGTTGAGTGTCTTGTTGGCGCCGGCAGCCTCTGCCGGTGGGTGTGGCGTCTCGCATCGCGTGCGCGTGGGTGAATCCCTGACCAGCATCGCAGCCAGGTATCACACGAGCATCTATGCGATTGCCCAGGCCAACCACATCACGAACATTGACCGGATTTATGCCGGTCAGGTGCTTTGGATTCCCGGCGTGTGTCCTCCGCCGCGGCCCCCGAAGCCCCCGAAACCGCCTGTACCCCCGGCTCCTGGCCCCGGCACACCCTGGCTGGCAACTTACTTCAACAATCGTGACCTGAGTGGCGCGCCGGTCGCGCAGCTCGTGGTCCCCGCCGTCAACTTCAACTGGGGTTGGGGCGCTCCCGTGCCCGGCGTTGGCGTTGACAATTTTTCGGCTCGCTTCATGAGCACGTGGTACGTCGGCGGCGGCCTCTACAGGGCGCTGGCCCGTTCCGATGACGGTTTCCGCCTCTTCATTGACGGAACGCAGGTCATGTCGGACTGGTCCGTCCGGCCGGTGCAAGGTTCCTTCCGCGACATCTACATCCCGCCGGGTTACCACTCCTTCACGGTCGAGTACTTCGAAGCAGAGGGACTGGCGGAAGTGCAGGTTCGGTTCCAGAAGCTGCATTGATCGTCCGAATGTCGTAACTGCGTAACTACGTTATCGGCGAACGCAACTTGATCAAATCCCCGGTCGAGACTGACCGGGGATTTGTGGTTTCTTTTGACAAACCACCACTTTGGGCGTAAAATGCAGATTAATCACGCGCCGGGACCACCGGCGCGTCTTACTGTTACTTCAGGATGATATATCATGAGCAACACCGAATACCCTTCCAGTGCGCAGGTGCGACAGCAATTCCTGGACTTTTTCGCGTCCAAAGATCATGTGATTGTGCCCAGCGCTTCGCTGGCCCCGATGGACGATCCCACCCTGCTGTTCACCAACGCCGGGATGAACCAGTTCAAAGAGATTTTCCTCGGTTTGCGGGTTCCCGATGCGCCACGCGTGGCCGACGCGCAGAAGGTGATGCGCGTCAGCGGCAAGCACAACGATCTTGACGATGTGGGGCGCTCTCCGTACCATCACACATTCTTCGAGATGCTCGGCAACTGGTCGTTCGGCGATTACTACAAACGCGAGGCCATTGCATGGGCGTGGGAATTGCTCACAAAGGTCTGGGGCTTGCCCAAAGAACGACTCTGGGCCACCGTCTTCGAGGATGATAAGGGCAACCTGGGGCAAGACACCGAGGCCGCCGGTTTCTGGCATAGTGAAACCGATATTGCCCCGTCGCAAGTCCTTTTCTTCGGCCAGAAAGACAACTTCTGGGAAATGGGCGATACGGGACCTTGCGGGCCGTGCAGCGAAATCCACATGGACATGGGACTGCACGCATGTGACCGCCAGGACGTACCCGGTCACGTCTGCCGCGTCAATGGGGACTGCCGACGGTATATCGAGCTGTGGAATCTGGTGTTCATCCAGTATAACCGGGATGCGAATGGCAAGTTAACGCCGCTGCCGAGCAAACACGTCGACACCGGCATGGGCTTCGAGCGAATTGTCAGCGTGCTCCAGAACGTGAAGACGAATTACGACAACGATCTTTTCTTGCCCATCATCCGGCGAACGCAGGAGCTGTTGGGTACGACGGATGCCGAACGTGAGGCCCACATCATCTCCTATCGGGTCATCGCCGACCATGGCCGTGCGATCACGTTCCTGATCGGCGACGGCGTGTTGCCATCCAACGAAGGGCGCGGCTACGTCCTGCGCCTGATCCTCCGGCGCGCGGCGCGGCACGGGCGGATGCTGGGATTCACGGAGCCATTCCTGACGGAAGTCGCCAGAATTGTTATCGAAAGCATGGGCGACCACTATACCGAGTTGCGCCAACGGCAAGACTTCATCCTGGCGACCATCGAACAGGAAGAAGCGCGGTTCAGCCAGACGCTGACCGCGGGCATCGCCATCCTGGAAAGCCTGATCGCCGATCTCAAGCGCCGGGGCGAGCAGGTGATTCCCGGCGACGAGGCGTTCCGCCTCTACGACACGCACGGTTTCCCGCTGGACCTCACGCAGGACATGGCGCGTGAAAACGACATGACAGTGGACATGGACGGCTTCAAGGCGGCCATGTTGGGCCAACGCGAGCGCGGCCGATCTTCGGCGCAGTTCGCCGCGGGGTCAACCGAAGGGTCGCAGGTCTATCTGGATCTGCTGCAAAAGCTGCGCGCCGCTGGCGTCGTCGGCCCGGCAGGCGTCGCGCACGAATACATGACCGATGCGCCGCAACCGACCACGATTGTAGGCTTAATCGCGCAAGGCGCAACCGTGCCATCCGTTCAGATTGGAGACCCTGTCGAAGTCGTTTTGCCCGAGACAAACTTCTACCTCGAATCGGGCGGGCAGGTTTCGGACACCGGCAAGATCGTTTCGGCGCCCGACAGCGCTGCCGCCTGGGAAATCCGCGTCCAGGATGTGCGCCGCCCCGTGCCGGGTCTGATCGTACACATCGGGGAAGTAATCCAGGGAACCCCAACCGTTGGCTCACCGGCATTGACGGCCATAGACCGGTCTCGCCGCATGGATGTGCGCCGGAATCATACCGCCACGCACTTGCTCGATCATGAATTGCGCAAGATTCTCGGCAAGCACGTGCAACAGGCCGGTTCCGTCGTTGCGCCCGACCGCCTGCGCTTCGATTTCACGCATCCCGTGGCCCTGACGCAGGAACAATTGGACGCGATCGAGCGTTCTATCAACGAAGCCGTCTTGATGGATGCACCGGTACATGCCAATCAATCATCCTATCGGAATGCCGTGGCGGATGGCGCGATCGCGCTCTTCACCGAGAAGTACGGCGACGAAGTGCGCGTCGTCAAGATCGGCGAGCAGGGCGATGAATATAGCAAGGAGCTATGCGGCGGCACGCACGTAGATCACACGGGACAGATTGGCCTGTTCCGGATTGTCTCGGAAGAGAGCGTCGGCGCGGGGGTGCGCCGCATCGAGGCGATCACGGGACACGCGGCGCTGGAGTACGCCCGGCGGAACTTAAACCTGCTGGACCGCATTGCCACGACGTTACACGCGCCGGCAGGCGAGGCGGAGACCGTCATCGAATCGCTGCGCGGCGAGCTCCATGCGGCGCAGAAAGAGATCGCGCGTTTGCGGGCGCAGACGGCGCTCGGGCAGGCGAGCGGGCTGGCGCAGAACGCGGTGCAAATCAACGGGATTGCCGTGGTCGCAGCCGAACTGCCCGACGCCAATGCCGACACGCTGAGAGAAGTCAGCGACCGCCTGCGCGGTGAGTTGGGCGCGTCCATCATCGTTCTTGCAACCGTCGTTGATGGAAAGCCGCAACTCATTGTTGCGGCCACCGATGACGCCGTTCAGCAAGGCGCGCACGCGGGCACCCTGGTAAGGGCGATCGCGAAGACCGTGGGCGGCGGGGGCGGCGGTAAGCCGACGCTGGGTCAGGCCGGTGGGCGCGACGCGGATAAACTACCCGAAGCACTGAGCCGCGTTCCCGACTTGGTTCGACAACAACTGGCAGGTCAGAAGCTCGACTAAATGATGACCGATACGGTTCACCTATCTTCCGGCGCTGCGCTGCCCGGCTTACTCGCGCGGATTCATACATCGGTAGCCAATCCGCAAGATGGCGCGGCGCGCTTGCTGTTTGTGGCGCCGCCGCGTTTCCATCTCAGCCCGATTGACCTCCGCCTCTTGCGACGCGAGGCCAGGGCAGCCGGCGTCGGGCTGGCGTTGGTGACGGCCGACCCCGAACTGCGGGCTGCGGCCGCCGCCGAGGGCATCAGCACGTTTCGCGCCGTGGCGCGCGCCGAACGCGCCCGCTGGCGCAAGTTGCCGGATGACGGGCATCTCAAGACGCTTCAGGCGCGCGAGGCCGCGGTGATCCCGCCGCCCGATTCCGGCATTCTTGGCCCCCATTCCCCGACAGGATTTCGCCCAACCCCCTTCACGCGTTCATTCGCGCGCGGCGCAAGTCCGTGGTGGACGACCCTGCTTCTTGTGATCGTCCTGGCGGGCCTGTTGGCGTCGCTGGTAGGGGCATTCATTCTCCTGGTGCCCAGCGCGACCATCACCGTCGCGCCGGCCTCTGACCCCACTCAGGTGACCGTCTCACTGTTGGCCGTTAAGGATGGCAAGGCTGACGCGGAGACGGGTGTGGTTCCGGCGCGTGTGCTCAGCACGCAGGTGTCGGGCGAAGCGCGCACGAAGACAACGGGGCGAAGCATGGAAGCCGCAGGCAAGGCGCGCGGCCAGGCGCTGTTCGTCAACCGCACCAGCGCGCCTATTACGGTTCCGGCCGGCACGGTGGTTTCGACGGCTACGGGAAACGATGCGCGCTTTGTAACCACCATTGACGCGCCGCTTGTCGCCAATGGACGAGCCGAAGTGCCCATCGAGGCTGTGCTGCCTGGCCCCACAGGCAACGCCCGCGCCGGAACGATCAACCGGGTGGATGGCCCGTTATCTCTCTCCGTGTTCGTCACCAACAATGCGCCCACCGGCGGCGGCACCACCGCCCAGGTCGGTGTCGTCGCCGAAGAAGACAAAGAACGCCTCCAGGCGGAACTGTTCGAGAAATTGAAAGAACAAGCCTACGAGCAGCTCAACGAGAAACTGGAACCCGGCAGCTTCATCCCGCCGGAGACGGTGTCTTTTCTCGCCCTGTCGCCCACGTTCGCGCCGTTTGTCGGCGAAGTTTCGCCGGACCTTTTCCTGAATATGAGTGTGCAGGCCGTCGGTCTGGTGGTAGACACGGAGGCGGGTAAGGCCGTGGCCCTTGGGCGTTTGCAAGACGCAATGCCCCCCGGCACGCGCCTGATTTCCGATACGCTGCGTTACATTCCGGGCGGCGTCACCGTCAAAGATCCGCAAACGGTCAGCTTCAGCATCACCGCCGATGGTATGCTGCTCAATGCGCTTGACAAGCGCGCTGTGCGCAATGCCGTGCTCGGCATGTCGCCGGAAGAGGCCAGCGCTGAATTAATGAAACGCTTCTCTCCGGTCGAACCCCCGGAGATCCATCTGGGTCCGGACTGGCTGCCCTACATCGTGCCCACCAACTTACCTCTCGCGCCCTGGCGCATCCGGGTCAACATTGACTGGGACACGGCCGCCCAGTTGGCTCAGCAGCGTTGAGAGGCGGCACAATACCTATGGCGCTGCTCAGTAACCCCTTTGATCTGCCGGCCGGGCGCTTGCTCGGCCTCGACCTCGGCCAGGCCCGACATGGCGTGGCCGTGTGCGATGAGCTCGGGATGTTGGCAACCCCGTTGACCACCCTGGCCCGTGCCCAGACCCGCGCCGAAGATTACGCGGCCATCGCGGCGTTGGTTGTCAGGGAAAAGGCGGTGGGCGTCCTAGTTGGGCTGCCCGACAGCAGCGGGGACGAACCTTCTGCACAGGCGCGCTGGGTCAGGCGTTATGCGGGTCGCCTCGCAGGTTACCTGACGGTCCCGGTTGCATTCTGGGATGAGACCCTTTCTACACACGATGCGCTGCAAATCGCCGGGGTCGCCAGTGGCCGCACCGGCGTAGACGCCGCAGCCGCAGCGCTCATCCTTGAAAGTTTCCTGGATGTGCGCCGGGCGGCCAACCGTGTAGAGGCGCTGTCGAGTGCATCGGGGGAGGAACTGTGAGAGCCATTCAGCGAATCCTGCATTTCACCTTGCGCGGGCTGGTGTTTCTCGTTCCCTTTGCCGCGTTGGCGCTCCTCGGGTTCATCATGGTCAGCTTCGTGCAGGCGCAGTGGAACGATACCCCTGAAACGCCCAAGGTAGCCCTGTTGCGTCCCACGTCGGAACAACCGCTGGAATTAAGCCCCGACATCCTGGAGCAACGCGCCCTGGGCTTCTACCTGCAAATGCAGTCGCCCGTGGTGGAGGCAGCCGCGAGCACCGATGGGACCCCGCGATTGTTTGAAATCAACCCCGGCGAAACGGCCGCGTCCGTGACCGCGCGGCTTCAGGAAGACGGCATGATCAAAGATGCCGACATCTTCCGGCTCTATATGCGCTACCACGGCATTGATCGCCGCCTGGCAGCCGGGACCTTCGAACTCGCGGCAAACCTATCCATGCCCGAAATCGCGCAGCGCTTGCAGCAGGCCCGCGTGGAAGAGGTAATTGTGACTATCCCAGAAGGGATGCGCGCGGAGGAAGTTGCAGACATGATGAACGTCCAGGGCATCCTGGACGGCGAGGCGTTCCTGGCGCTCGTGAAAGGCGGCAGCGCCTCGGCCCAGGCGCTCGGCGACTACCCCCTCATCCCTGCCGGTCTTTCAACGCTGGAAGGTTTCCTCTTCCCGGATACCTATCGGCTGCCCGCACCCGCCACACCGACCGATCTATTGACGCGCATGTTGGACAATTTCGGGCAACGCGTGACGCCGGAAATCATGGCCGGCGCGGATCAGGCGGGGCGCGGGATGCAGCAGGTCATCACGATGGCCTCCATCGTCGAACGCGAAGCCACCCAGGCGGATGAGCGGCCCATCATCGCCAGCGTCTATTGGAACCGTATCAGCGGCGCGTGCAGCCAGGAGACCGGCGGGGCCTACCTGCAAGCCGACCCGACCGTGCAATACGCCGCGGGTCGCCCCGGCGAATGGTGGTGGAAGCCACCTTCGGTGGAAGCCTATCAGCAGGTTGAGTCGCCGTATAACACCTATCTGCATCCTGGGTTGCCGCCCAGCCCCATCGCCAGCCCGGGCATTTCGGCCATCGAGGCAGCCGCCAACCCGGCGCAGACGCAATACTGCTTCTTCCTCGGTACCGGTGACGGGCGGCACGTCTTCGCCGAAACGCTGGCCGAACACCAGGCGAACATCGGCCGTTATCAATAGCCATGGCGCGGCGTCCCACCGGGTGGCTCTTACTTCTCCTGCTGGCATCCTTATTAAGTGGGTGTGTCCCCATCGGCGCCGCGGCTCCGGTCGTGAAAATTGGCCTGATTGCACCGTTTGAGGGATTAGGCCGCCCGCTCGGGTATGCGATGCTCCCGGAAATTCGCAGCGCCATTGATGTTGCCAATACCGACGGGACGCTCGGCGCATACCGTGTGGCGCTCGTCGCTCTGAACGACGAAGCCTACGGCC
Source organism: Anaerolineae bacterium (assembly GCA_038214535.1). Classification (GTDB taxonomy): domain Bacteria; phylum Chloroflexota; class Anaerolineae; order CG2-30-64-16; family CG2-30-64-16; genus JBBQRS01. Next base: position 44,383 of record JBBQRS010000010.1, on the reverse strand, counting down.
CAGAAGCCGGCGCGCAGGCGCGGATATTGGCGCGCGACCCGGAAGTTGTCGCGGTGCTTGGCCCGTGGACTGCTGCGACGCTTGAAACCGCAACACCCATCCTCGCAGACGCTAACATTGCTATGATCGGCAGCGCCCCCATCGCGAAATTAGACGGCGTGACTAACCTCTGTCCGGCGACACACGCGCTTGCGGAGGCGCTGCTTGAGCGAGCAATAGAGGCAGGGGATAGCATCATCATTGCCGGTCCGGAGAATGCATTAGCGGCTGCGCTCAGCACCGTAAGGCCGCAAGCGACGCGCTGGCTTTACGGTGGAGCCAGCACCGGAACTCCACCCCCAACATCCGTCGTGATTTACACAGGCGAAGCGGAAGCGGCGGCGTATGACCTGCAAGGATGGCGGTCGGCAGGATGGAGTGGTACGCTGATCGGCGGCCCCGACATGGCGCAATCATGGTTCGGAGATCTGGCAGGCTCAGCCGCAGAGGGGGTTCTGGCGCTCGGCTGTGGTCCCTCGGCGGGGCAGGGCGACGATTCCGAAGCATACCATCAACAGGCGGCCCGGCAAGCTGCTGTCGTTGCGCTCGACGCGATTGCAGCCGCAGTTGACGCTACAGGCCAGCCGACCCGGACAGGCGTAGCGCAGATCCTCGCCGGGCATCCCCCGGAGGCGCAGATGCACTGGCTGCGCTATATTGGGGCTGGCTGGCGCGCCGATGAGGATACGACGCAACCGTGAGTCAGGTCGGGTTGCTACGAATGGTGGTGTAAATTAATGGCGGCGGCTCGACCGGATCATCGGTTATACGCACCGCGGCCCGCAACCGCGCTTTGGCGACCGCAAGACTTTCGGCGTCGCGTGCGTGAATCCACATCAACGGGTCTCCGGTGTCAACAGCGTTGCCAACTTTTGCGCCTTGGGCCAGCACCACCCCCACCGCCGGATCAACCGGATCGCCCTTGCGCTCGCGTCCCCCGCCCAGTTCCACCACGGCATAGCCCACCTCGCGAGCGTCAAGCTCCGCAAGATACCCGCTGCGTTCGGCAACCAGCGGCTCAATCAGCGGCGCGGCGGGAAGCAGGGATGGATCATCCACCGCTGCCAGATTCCCACCCTGCGCTGCGACAAACTCGCGAAACTTGCGCCAGGCCGAACCATCCGTCAACGTCTCTTCGGCCATTGCCCGCGCCGTTTCCGCGTCGGGAGCCTTATCTGCGATCAGCAACATCTCACCGGCCACGTCAATGCAGTGCCGGCGAAAATCCTCGGGGCCTGCGCCCTGAAGCGTCTCAATTGCTTCAGCGACTTCCAGCGCGTTCCCCGCGGCCAGCCCCAGCGGTTGGCTCATATCGCCGATGACGGCTGTCATCCGCCGGCCCAGCTTCAGCCCGATGTCCACCATCAATTGCGCGAGTTCAACGGCTTCCGAGACCCGTTCGACAAACGCGCCCTTGCCCGCCTTCACATCCAACACGATGGCGTCTGCGCCGGAGGCGATCTTCTTCGACATGATCGAACCGGCAATCAGCGGGGGGCTGGGCACGGTGCCGGTCACGTCGCGCAGCGCGTAGAGCTTGCCGTCCGCGGGGGCCAACTCCTGCGTCTGGCCCGACACAACCAACCCGACTTCCGCAAGCTGGCGTTTGAATTCTGCCATGGACAGGTTGGTTCGGAACCCCGGAATAGACTCCAACTTGTCCAACGTGCCGCCCGAAAACGACAGCCCGCGCCCGGACATCTTGCCGACAGGCACGTCCCGGCTTGCCACCATCGGCCCGACGACCAACGTGGTCTTGTCCCCCACACCGCCCGACGAATGCTTATCCACGATCAGGGGGGCGACATCATGCAGGTCGAGGGTATCGCCAGAGAAGGCCATCGCTTCCGTCAGATCGGCCGTCTCATCCGCGGTCATACCCTGGAACAGCACGGCCATCGCCCATGCTGCGGCCTGGTAATCCGGGATGCTGCCGCTGACATACCCGTTGATGAAGAACTCGATCTCTTCCTTGGTCAACCGGTGTCCGTCACGTTTTCGGGTGATAATATCTACGGCTCGCATAGTCGCCACTATACCACAAGAGCTTCTCACGCCACAATGGTATCACCACATTGCAAGGGCCGCGCGTTACAAATATTGACTATTACGCGCGTGTGGCGTACAATCTACGCGCGATCAATGGATGCCACGGAGGAGCGAACGTGAGTAGTGAGCAAGACCGCGCCGATATTGTCGTCATCGGCGCAGGGTTAGCCGGTTCGGAAGCAGCCTGGCAAGCAGCGCAACGAAGTATGCGCGTGCTGCTCTACGAGATGCGCCCTGAACAGACCACACCGGCCCACCAGAGCGGCCAATTTGCGGAACTCGTTTGCTCCAACAGTTTCGGCTCCAACGCCCCCGATCGCGCGATGGGATTGCTCAAGACCGAGTTGCGTCGGTTGGATTCCATCAATATCGCCTGCGCCGACGCGGTGGCATTGCCCGCGGGCGCGGCCCTTGCGGTAGATCGCGACGCCTTCTCCGCCCTGGTGACCGAGCGCCTCAGCAACCACCCCAATATCGAAATCCGGCGCGCCGAGATCGCCGCCATTCCCACCGATAGACCCACGATTGTCGCGACCGGGCCGCTGACGTCACATCTCTTTGCCGAAGCCATCCGCACCCTTGCCGGGCAGGATTATCTCCACTTCTTCGACGCGATGGCCCCGATCGTGGCCGCCGATGGCATTGACATGGAGATCGCCTTTCGCGCCAACCGCTATAATCGTTCCCGAACCAGTGAGGGCGCAGAAACCGTCTCGGAAGATGAAGGCGACTACATCAACTGCCCCATGAACCGCGAGGATTACCTCGCTTTCGTGGAAGCGGTGAACACCGCAGAGAAGATCAGCCTGCGCCAGTTCGAGCAAGATGAAGAATCACGCCGTTACTTCGAAGGCTGTCTGCCGATCGAGGTACTGGCCGCACGCGACCCGATGGCGCTTGCTTACGGGCCGATGCGTCCCGTCGGGCTGACCAATCCGCGCACCGGGCGCTGGCCCTTCGCGGTCGTCCAGTTACGCCAGGACAACCTCGCCGGCGCTCTTTACAACATGGTCGGCTTTCAGACTAATATGAAGTGGGGCGATCAGGAACGGGTCTTGAAGATGATCCCTGGGCTGGCCGATGCAGAGTTCGTGCGTTTCGGGCAGATGCACCGCAACATCTTCATCAACAGCCCCGCGCTGCTGCGCCCAACGCTGCAATGGCGCGACCGGGATGACCTGTTCTTCGCCGGTCAGATCACCGGCACGGAAGGATACGTCGGTTCGACTGCGGGCGGCTGGCTGGCCGGGGTCAACGCGGCCAAAGTCGTCGCCGGTGAAGCGCCGTTAACGTTGCCCGAAACCACCATGATGGGCGCGTTGTTTCACTACATTACTCATGCCGAGCTCAAAGCCTTTCAACCCATGAAAGCCAATTTCGGGCTTCTGCCCGAGCTGGCCCCCCCGGTAAAAAACAAGCCTGCCCGGCACACTGCTCTGGCAGATCGCGCCAATCAGGCGCTGACCGATATGAACATTTGCCATTGACGAATTTATACCGTATCTTTCGCGCGACCATTGCGTCATGATATTCGAGTTGTGAACCAGATTGCACATTGTCAGGCAAGAAGTTCAGACCTGGGGTATTGATTTCGCGCCGCGTAAGTGCTATAATTCTCTCATGTCAGTACCACCCAATTCTGACGCACGTCAACGGGAGAACGGCGAAGTCCCCCGGGTTGCGCCTCAATACGAACAATGTGCCGTTCGAAGGAGGAGGACACCATGAAGATTGGCATTCGAAGGCAGCGTCTGGTCTTTCTTTCCCTCTTGTTAGCGCTGCTGGCAAGTATGTCCCTGGTAGGCGGCAGCACCCTCGCCGTCGTTGATCAGGAAATGCTCACCAACGGAAACTTTGAAAGCGGTTTCAGCACGGTCGCCGGCTGTGGGTCAGTCGGTCAGGGTTGGGGCTGCTTCACCAACGGTGGGAGCATCACGTATGGGTTCTATGACGATCAGTGGGCGCCGGTTGTCGCCGATGGCGCACATAGTCAGCTCATCGAACTCAACACCAAAGGTCTCGCCGCATCTGAGCCCGACCGCTTTGCAGGCATTTATCAGAGCGTTCATCTGGTGCGCGGAGGTACTTATCAGCTCCATTTGAGCGGGTTGATGCGCGAACATGAGCCGAACTCCGCCGAAGACCCCTTCCGCTATCGCGTCCAGTGGGGCTACACCACCGACGGTAACACCGATTGGTCCACCGTCACGAACTGGGTCGAACTCCCCTGGGACAAGATTGACAATCGGCTGTCGCCTACCGGCATGGAGAGCTACAGCACCAGCTTCGTCGCGCCAAGCCCCACCATGACGATCTTCTTCCGGGTCTGGAAGAAGTGGGGCACGCCGGGCAGAGAATTGGACGTCAACCTCGACGCGATCAGTCTGTTTGGCCCCGGCCCGAAGAATCCGCCAATACCGGCGCCCCCTGTGGTCATCCTGCCCGGCCCGATTGAACTCCCGACATACCCCATCTTGCCCGACAATACCATCCCGATCCTGCCGCCTGCTGAGGTCGCCTGTGTCGGCCCGAACCAGATTCACAACGGCAGTTTCGAAGGTGGGTTCACTAACGGCGTGGGCAACTACTGGAGCGCTTATACTACCGGCGGCGCGGCGGCTTATGGGTTCTACGATGAAATGTGGCCGCGCGTCATCACCGATGGCGCACACGGCCAACTCATCGAAATCAACACGTGGGGGCTGGCTGCTTCCGATCCCGATCGGTTCGCCGGCATTTCCCAGGTGGTATACGGCCTGAAACCGGGCGCGACCTATGAGTTTGCCCTCACCGGGCTACTCCGGGAAGAGGCGGCGCACCCCGGCGATGACCCCTTCCGCTACCGCGTGCAGTGGGGCTACGCAGTGGCCGACGCCGATCCTTCGCAGGCCGATATCACCAACTGGGTGGAACTGCCGTGGGATGAGATCTCCCTGCGCACCGACCCCGGCCCGATGCTGAGCTACCGCACGCGCATTGCAGCGCCGGGCAACAATGTCATCATCGGCATTCGCGCCTGGAAGAAGTGGGGTACCACACACCGCGAGCTGAACGTGAACCTCGATGCGGTTCGGTTCTCCGGTTGCCCCGGCGGCGTGCTCCCAACCTGGCCTCCGACACAGCCTCCGGTGGACCCTCAGCCGGGCCCTGAACCGATCTGCGTCCACGTTGTTGCCCGTGGCGATACGCTGGGCAGGATCGCAGCACGGTATCACACCAGCGTCCAAGTTCTGGCGCAGGCCAACAACATCTCCAATCCCAACGTGATCTACGTTGGGCAGAAGCTAATCGTGCCTTGCGAAGGCGGGGCAATGCCGCCGCCGGTCGTCAGGCTTCAACCGGTTGTCGTGGTCGAAAAGCCGGTCGTCATGGTCGAGCAACCCTCGCCGCAGCCTGTCGCTCCCGAAGCGCCGGTATGTAGCGCCTGGCATATCGTGGTGCGCGGCGATACTCTCAACAAGATCGCGGCGAGGTACGGTTCATCCGTGGCCACGCTCACAAAGGCAAACAGCCTGGCCAACCCGAATGTGATCTACGTCGGCCAGAAGCTGTGCATCGTGAAGTAACGTCCCGCTGAAGTCAAAAAAGGACACCTCCCGTAAAATCGGGGGTGTCCTTCGCGTCCGGAAACAGTCTGCTCCCTGTGATTACTCTCCGTAATTGGCCTCGGGAGCGAAAGTCAACGGAATAATCGAGGAGCCGCCATCTTCGGGAATCACCGTGCCGATCATAGACCAGGGGCCGGTCCAGCCGATCCGCACCTGCGCCAGCTTACCACGCCAATCGCGCGCATCGTCAAAGAAGACCAGCTTGTTCGTGCGCGCCCGCCCGCGCCAGCGCCCTTTGTGCGTGCCTTCCACCAGCACTTCCAGCGTCTCACCCAGCAACCGGCCGTTGATCTCGCCCACAACCTGGGCCTGAAGCGCATCAAGGGCGTCCCAACGGCGCTTTTTTTCCTCTGCGGGCACGTCGTCGTCCATCTTGCGAGCGCTCACCGTGCCGGGGCGGGGCGAGTACGCCGCCAGGTGTACCTTGTCCAGCTTGAGTTCGGCCAGGAGATCGTAGGTTTGTTGAAACTGCGCGTCGGTTTCGCCGGGAAAGCCGACGATGATGTCTGTATGCACGGCTGTGCCCGGAATGATCTCTCGGATGTGACCCACCAGGCGGAGATAAGCATCTCGCGTGTATCCACGTTTCATGTCCACTAGCACCGCATCATCGCCCGATTGCACGGGGACTTCGATCTGCTCGCACACCTTCGGCAATTCGGCCACCGCGTGTAGGATGCGGTCGGTCATGTAGCTGGGGTGACTGGTGAGGAATCGGATGCGCCAGAGGCCCTCGATCTCGTGGATTGCCCGCAGCAGATCAGCGAGGTCGGGGCATTCACCGGGGAAGTCCTTGCCATAGCGATCCACGATCTGCCCCAGCAGCATCACCTCGCGCACGCCCTGCGCGACCAGCCCTTCGACCTCGCGGACGATCTCGCTCACGGGCCGGCTGCGCTCGACGCCGCGCCGGAACGGGATGATGCAGAACGTGCAGGCGTGCGAACAGCCATAGACAATCGGCACGTTGGCCGAGACCGGCGTGGCCCCGTGCAACGACACGTGACGGATGCTCTGCAAAACCGGCTCCGCGCTGCGCGCCGGCTCGAACCCGTCGGCGTCGTCATCCCACGCGTCCGCGTCAATCAAACCCAGCGCCGCAGCTTCCGGGCTGGCGTTATCCTGCAAGCGAAACCGTGATGCCATAACTTCCGCCTCCAGATCACGCGCATCGGCCTCCAGCGTGCGCCCACTGAGGTAGCCGACCAAGGGCGCCGGGTCTGACGGGGGCATGAACACGTCTACGAAGGGGAACCGCTCACGCAGGGCCGGATTCGGTTTCACCCCGACCATACAGCCCATCAGCGCGATCACGCGATTCGGGTCGCTCTCCTTTAGCGGACGGAACGACCAGAGCCGCCCGACCGCACGATCTTCGGCGCTCTGGCGCACTACACACGTGTTGAGCACCACGACATCGGCCTGTTCCGGCGTGTCGGTCGGCGCGTAACCCAACGCATCCAATTCGGCGGCCACGCGGCCCGAGTCGGCCTCGTTCATCTGGCAGCCAATCGTCCAGATGTGATAGCGTTTCATTCAACCATTCCTTGCGCGCATAGCCGGTGCAGCGAGCGCATCATGCTTGTCATATGGATCATCTGGCGGCGGTCAACGCGACTTTTCAGCTACAGCCTGCGACGGACGCGCCCGCGCCTCGATCACATCGGCGGGCTGCATCGCCTCACGATCCGCCAGCACCGGCGCGAGATACTGTCCCGTGTAGGACTTCGGCGTCTGCGCCACGTACTCCGGCGTCCCCTCGGCGATCACATAGCCGCCGGCATTGCCGCCCTCCGGCCCCAGGTCAATGACCCAGTCCGCGGACTTGATCACGTCCAGGTTGTGTTCGATCACGACGATGGTGTTGCCCTGATCTACAAGCTGGGACAGGACTTGCAACAGCTTCTTGGTATCCTCGAAGTGCAGACCGGTGGTCGGCTCATCCAGGATGTAGAGTGTCTTGCCGGTCGCCCGACGGCTGAGTTCGCGGCTCAGCTTGACGCGCTGCGCCTCGCCGCCGGACAGGGTGGTGGCCGACTGGCCCAGCCGGACATAACCCAGCCCCACGTCCGCCAACGTGCTGAGCTTGTTGCGGATGGAAGGGATGTTCTGGAAGAATTGCAAGCCTTCGCTCACGGTCATTTCCAGCACATCGGCAATGCTCTTGCCCTTATACTTGATCTCCAGCGCCTCACGATTATAGCGTCGCCCGTGGCAGACCTCGCATGGCACGTAGACATCGGGCAGGAACTGCATCTCGATGCGGATGATGCCGTCGCCGCGACAGGCTTCGCAGCGGCCGCCCTTGACGTTGAAGCTGAACCGACCAGCCTTGTAGCCGCGCATCTTGGCTTCGGGCAATGACGCAAACAAGTCACGGACGTCCGTAAACAAATTGGTGTACGTCGCCGGGTTCGAGCGCGGGGTGCGGCCAATCGGCGACTGATCAATGTCAATCACCTTATCCAGATGCTCGATCCCCTCAATGCTCTCGAAGCTGCCGGGGCGATCTTTCGCCCGATACATCTGCGCGGCCAACGCCTTATACAGAACTTCGTTAACCAGGCTGGATTTGCCGCTGCCGCTGACGCCGGTCACACAGATCAACTTGCCCAGCGGGAAGCGCACGTCCAGGTTCTTGAGGTTGTTCTCGGTCGCGCCACGCACGATCAGGTACTCGCCGTTGCCCGGACGCCGCAACTTGGGGATTGCGATTTCCTTTTCGCCGCGCAGATACTCTGCCGTCAGGCTATCCGCGCAATGGAGGAACTCCTCCGTCTGGGCGGAGCAGACGACATAGCCGCCGTTTTCGCCCGCGCCCGGCCCCATGTCTACGATCCAATCCGAGGCGCGCATCGTCTCTTCGTCGTGCTCGATGACCAGCACGGTGTTCCCCAGGTTGCGCAGATCGAGCAACGTCTGAATCAAACGCGCATTGTCACGTTGATGCAACCCGATGCTCGGTTCATCCAGGATGTAGAGCACGCCCATGAGCTGCGACCCGATTTGCGTCGCCAGCCGAATCCGTTGCGCCTCGCCGCCGGAAAGGGTCGCCGCGGCGCGGTCCAACGACAGGTAGTCCAGCCCGACATCCCGCAAGAACCGAATCCGGGCGTGAAGCTCTTTGAGAATCTGCCGGGCGATGGTGTAGTCGCGTTGACTCAGCGGCGAGCCGGGCGGAACTTCCTCGGAAGAACCGATTTTGGCAGCGGCCACCGGTTCCGTGCCATTGCTGCCCGTTGGTTTCAACTCACCCCGCACGCCGGCCAGGGTCTCCACCCACCAGAGTATCTCTGTCACGGAGAAGTGACTCGCCTGATCTATGTTCTGATCCAACACGGTCACGGCCAGCGCTTCCGGGCGCAACCGTTTCCCCTTACAGGTGGGGCAGGGCCGTTCCGTCATATAGCGTTCGAGATCGCTGCGCACGTAGTCAGACGTCGTCTCGCGATAGCGGCGCTGAAGATTTGGGACCACGCCCTCGTAATGGGTCTGATAGCGTCGTGAGCGCCCATCCTGATTGACATAACTAATCGTAATGGTATCGTCTTGCCGCCCGCCGTTGAGGATCGTGTTGAGTTGATTCTTGCTCAACTCACTCACGGGGACATCGAACGGAATATGATAATGCGCCGCAGCGGCCTCGACCAGGGAATGGTAGTAATTCTGTGTCTCGCGATCCCAGGGCTTGATTGCGCCATCCGCCAGGCTCTTCGTTTTGTCAGGGATAATCAGCTCGGGGTCGAACTCCATCTGGCTGCCCAGCCCGGTGCAGGTAGGGCAGGCGCCATGAGGGCTGTTAAAACTGAAGGTGCGCGGCTCGATCTCCGGCAGGCTGATCCCACATGCGGGGCAGGCAAACCGCTCGGAAAAGAGCCGGTCGCGCGCCTGCTCCTCGTTCGTGATGTCCGACACCAGCATCACACCGCCGCCCAGATTCAGCGCCGTTTCGACCGAATCCGCGAGACGGATGCGCTCATCACCCTCAGCGCCGGGTTCGGGTGCCCGCACCACGAGCCGATCTACGACGGCCTCGATGGTGTGATTCTTGTAGCGATCCAACTCCGGTGGGTTCTCGACCTCATACGTTTCGTCGTCCACGCGCATCCGCACGAAGCCGGCCTTACGGATATCCTCGAAGATGCCCTTGTGTTCGCCCTTGCGATCCATGATCAGGGGGGCAAGGATCAGCAAACGGCTACCCTGCGGATACTCCATGATACTATCCACGATCTGCTGCACCGTCTGCGCGCTGATTTCGCGCCCACACTGGGGGCAGTGCGGCTGCCCGACGCGGGCATACAACAAGCGCAGATAGTCGTAGATTTCGGTGATCGTGCCGACCGTGGAGCGGGGATTTCGGCTCGCGCCGCGTTGATCTATGGAGATCGCCGGGCTGAGACCTTCGATCTGGTCTACGTCCGGCTTCTCCATCAAGCCGAGAAACTGGCGCGCATAGGCCGAGAGCGATTCGACGTAACGCCGTTGGCCCTCCGCGTAGATCGTGTCGAAGGCCAGGCTCGACTTGCCCGAGCCGGACAAACCCGTCACGACGACCAACTGGTCGCGCGGGATCTCGAGATCAAAGTTCTTTAGATTGTGTTCGCGTGCCCCACGAATGATCAATTTATCCTGCGCCATAGCGTCCCTCAGCAGGTGAATACAGAACAAAAGTGCTAACCCAGCATAGCACAACTGCCGCGCCGACGCAACAGTCAATCTCCAAGGTTTGCAATGAATCGAGGATTGAGGCGTCTTTCGGTCCGCTGCCGTCGCGGTAAGAGGTTATTCTACCACAGAATACCCGCAGCCGACGATTTTTGAAGTGGGCCTGCCAACAATTGCAGAAGTTCAGGGCAATCGGCTGCGTTGAGCGATTCCGGTGGGGTAGGGGAGTAAAGAGGAACTTAACCCGGAGAGGCCGAAAGCGCGTGCTCCATGATGAGAAAGCGCGGCGCGTACCCCGGCAACTCGCGCCGATATTGCTCACCGGTAAATTCGAAGCCCTGGGCGCGCCAGAAGGCCTGCGCTTGATAATCCTGAGCTAATACGGCAACCTGCAAACGCTGCACATCCAGCCCTTCGAGCCAGCGAATCACGATGCGCGCCACAAGGCCGAGGACTGCAGGATCATTGTAAGGCGGTCGCAGGAGCAGCATCCCGATGTGAGCGAGATGCTCCACCGCATCGTCGAGTTTGCAATCGGCGACGCCCACCACACACCCGTCAAGCAAAATCGCGAACTGATAGCGCCCCGATGTTTGCAACGCCTGAAAAACGTCGTTGCCGGCCTGATCCGGCGGCGCGGGGCGACCGATGAGCTTACGAAATACGTCCGGCGTCGCTTCATAGAGAGTCTGGACGGCCGGTATGTCATCCACTTCCAGAGGGCGTAATGCGAAGGGCGCAGGGTGCGGCTCAGCCGATTTCGGCATCAATCCGCCGTTCGAGTTCATGCGCCTTCGCGTCAATGGCGCGGAGGTTGGTCGTCAGTTCTGCCAGTTCCGCCTGCTGGGTCTCAACGAAGCGCGTGTAGGGACGAATCGCGCCCCGCACACGCGTCAGTGACCGGTCGAGTTCGCGCTCGAATTGCGTGGTCAGCGTCGTGCTGAGTTGTGCGCGCAACTCGTTGATTCGACTTTCGAGTTGGCGCTTGGCCTGGTTGCGCTTGAAGGGAATGATGTAGAGTCCCAACGCCGCCAGTGCGCCCGCGGCAAGGACGCCGGTGATATCGGCCAGCGACGCGGCCAACAGCTTCACCAACAGCGCGCCCAGGCCCACGGCAGAGATCTCGACGATTGCGGCCTGCGCCACCGACCGCTGGAGCGACTCGGCCAGCGCGGCCGCTTCTGCTTTCGAATCATAACTGGTTGAGATGCCCTGGGCGGCGCGCCCCACCGACTCGAGCAACTCACGACGATTGTAGTCGAACTTCGTCAGCAAGAGTTCATCGGGGCCATCCGAGCCGGCCCAATCGCTCGCAGGGTCATTCCGGCGCCGTGCGATGCGCTGGTTGAGCGCGTGCGTGATGGCCTGCCACTGTTGTAAGTCTTCGCTCACCATCCAATCAATCAACTCTTGCGTGTAAACATCCACCTGCGCCGCCGCATCAGCCACCACCGTCTGCTGGAAAAGCGCCTGGATGCGTTCGGGGCGTACCAGGTCGAACACCCGCGTCAGGCGAATCGTTTCGTCGAAGAAGCGATTGCCGCGCTCGGCCAGGGCATACAGGACGTTATCAATGTGGCTGAGGCGATAACGGAAATCTTCCCGCATCTGCTTCTCGTGCGCCGCAAGGTCCACCTCGATGCCCTGCACGATCGCGATATCTTCTTGCAGGAGCGTTTCCTGGCGCTCCAGGATGTTTCGTGCGCGCGCAGAAAGTTGCGTCGTCATACCCAACGGGGAAGCCAGCTTGAGGCGCATCCGCTCCTTCGCATCGAGAGTCGAAATAACGTAGTCTTCCAGCGCGCCCATTCCACTCGCGGCCAGTAATTCGGCGCGCTGATCGGGAGCAGCCGCCTGTTTCGCCCGCAAACCTGCGCGCGCAGAGATGGGAAAGATGCGCGGCTCGATGCCCAACAACTGGCGGGCATTTTCATCCATGAACTGCAAGACCTGCGCCAGTTCCTGGTCGTCGGAGAACAGGTCAACCTTGTTCAACACGAACACAACTTTTTTGCCCCATTCGCGGATTCGGGCGAGGAACGCGCGCTCGCTTTCCGTAAAAGGCCGGTCAGCGGAAGTGACGAACAATACCAGATCGGCGCGCGGCACGAAGTCCTCGGTGATCTCCTGATGACGCTGCACAACGGCGTTCGTGCCGGGCGTATCCACCACGTTCACATCCTGCATCCATTCCACCGGCACGTTGACCACCAGGATGTCGCCCTGATGCGACATCCTGACCTCGGGGCCGTACTTCAGGATGTGAATTTCCGCTGTCGTCGGCGTCACCCCTTCGGGCAGGAGACGTTCGCCCAACAGAGCATTGATGAAGGCTGACTTACCGGAGTTGAACTCACCGACGATCACCAACAAGAACAACTCGTCAATTTGCAGCAGTGCGCGATCCAGCAGCGCGATATCGGATTTGGGGGCTTCCAGACGCGTTTGCACATCGCGCAACGCCAGAAGGAGCGCCCGCTCCTCTTGAACGAGTTGTTGCTCGCCTTCCGAAACAAATTTGCGCATCACCAGCGGCTCGATTCGAAGATCGTCTTGAGGACGCCGATGCGCTCTTCCGGGGTGGCCCAGCGCAATTGCATATCCGGTTCGATCACGGTGACAAGGAATTCGGTGTTGATCAGCCGCCCATCATAGATCGCATGACGCGGGATCAGACCCGTGCGCGTCCGCCAGCTCCACGTCTGATCGAAGTAGAGGTTGCCCAACCCGTACAGGATGATGCCGTCGCCGCGCAATTCCACCGCCTGCGGCGCGTGCGCCTGCACCCCGGTGACGATGTCGGCCCCGGCGGCCTTCAAAGCCTCGAAATCGGATTCCTGTTGGGGGATGGGCGCAATCGTGTAAGCCCCGGCGGCATCGAACTCGGTATGCTGCACCTCGGCCAGCACCAGGTCCGCCTGAGACCGCAACTCTCGGATGGCCGCGCTCATCTGCTCGAGGTTGAATGGGGCAGAACCGGGGTTGTCCGGCCCGGCCCATGCGCTGACGACCTCGCCCGTGCCGCTCGTATATGAGGCAGGGCCATACTGGTTCGCCCCCAGGAACGCCAATTTGTTCCCATGATCCTCGATAAAGATCGGCGCAAGCGCCTCCTTATCGTTCGCGCCGCCCGCATAGGTCGGTATGCCCTTCTCTTTATAGAATTCGAGCGACTCGAGCATATTCGCATAGCCGAAGTCGTTCTGATGGTTCCCCGAAAGGCCCACCGCATCCACCCCGGAGAACTCCAGCGCCGCGTAATATTCAGGCTTAGAACACAGCAAGAGGTTATTCAGGGTGTTGTTGACGACACAGTCCTTCTCGAACGAGATTTCGTTGCTGACGATGGTAATGTCGGCGGCGGCCAGTTCCGGGCCGATGATGCGGGCGGGGAAGGCGTTATCTCCGGAGCGCTCGATGGCGGCCGCCGTCCCGCGCGCCATCGCCGTCACGCCCGTCATCACCAACACCGTGAGTTTATCGGGGTCGCGATTCGAAAGGGGCGCACGCTCTCCAACAGCAGCCAGCGCCTTCTCGCCATTTGGCGTCAGCGGCGTGAGATAACTGCGCACGGCCAGGGGCCATTCGCTTTGCACCAACCGGTTATCCACGACGGACATGCCGTCGAGCCGCAGCGCCAGCAGTCTGGGCGTCAACTCCTGAAAGGGCAACAGCACCAGACCCATCGGGTCATTCCAGATCGTCATGGTGAGTTCGGTCAGCGGTTTCGGCGTGACGTTGGCTGAAGCGGGGCCAAGAAGCTGCTCCAGCCCCGGCATGAGCGACTGATCGGGGTAAATCATCTCAAAGTTCGGTGTTTCTGTCTTCCCGGCCCAGACGCCCTTTAACTCATCGAGACTGATCCCCGAAAGCACTGAGGAGAAGCGATCTGCGGGCGTGACGATCTGTTCGTAAACCGGCGTCGCGCCCTCGCTTCCAAGCCGCAGGTCGGCGTCCGCCTCGATGGTCACGTATTCGATCTTCGCATCCCCCAGAAATGTCTGCACCGCGCCCTCGGGCGTCTCCGGCGCGTCCGCATCCCGGATGATTTTCAACGTCGCGGGTTCATCTGAGCGCGCCGCGCCGACCAGATTGATCGCAAGGGCTGGTTTGCGTGTCGCCTCAGTGGATGAGGCAGAGGCGCCTGCATCCTCCGTGGGGGTAGGCGCGCCGTTGCAACCTGCCAGCAGGCTCAAGGTCAGAACACACAGCGCCGCCAGACGCCGGGCTGATTTTCTCATTTGGCGATCTCCATCTCTCCATGCGTCATGTCTACCAACGTCGCCTCCAGGTCGCGCCTGCGCTCCTCCGGGACGGCGATCACCCAGTTCACGAGGTCATCGTAAGTTTGGTCCGAGATCGTGGCTTCATAGTCGGGCAGCAGACGCGCCACCGGCGTCACCCAGCGATAAGGCCCGCGTGCGCGGACCGTCTCCCAGGCAATCTTCTCGGTGACCGGTAAAGTTTCTAAAACCTGCTTGACGCCGCCGCCATAGGCCCGGACGAGGCCGCCCGTCCCCAACTTGATCCCACCCCAATAACGCGTCACCACCACGGCGATGTCGCCAACCCCACTGCCCATGAGGACCGCCAACATGGGGCGACCCGCGGTTCCGCTCGGTTCCCCGTCATCGGTCATCCCCATCTGCGCCGTCGAACCGGGCGCCCCGGCCAGAAAAGCGAAGCAATTGTGCGATGCATCGGCAAACTCGGTTCGCATTTCGTCAATGAAGGCGCGCGCGGCGGCAACGTCCGCTACCGGCGCCGCCGTCGCGATGAAGCGCGAACGCTGGATGACCTGCTCGACGCGATGCCGGGCGGCGGGCACGGGATAACGGCTCAACGTCAGATAATCCTCACCATGATGCCACTTAGTATAGCAGGCTTAAGAACACCCGCAAAAGAGATAACATGCGGCGAGGCACGAACACGCGGCCCGTTGGATTGACCCGTGCGCGCGCAATGCGATATAATTGTCCTACTTGCGCCGCGCCTTCAGTGGCGTATTCCCACAAATGACGAACCACACCGGGCCGAAGTTCCGTTCATCCATCAAGGAGGGGCCAGTGACTCTCACACATGTAAATCGCCGCCCCTGGACTTTCATGGTCTACATGGCAGGAGACAATGGCAGGGTCTTCGAGACGGCCGCCGGACGTTTGAAACTGATGGCCGAAATGACCACCGCCGGGTATCACGATTTGGCAGAGATGGGCGCCATCGGCACATCGGAGCGGATGGCCGTCGTCTGCTTGTTCGACAGCCTCGACGGCTCCTACGTGATCGAAGTCCAGCGTGGGCAAGGTTTTAGCGATAGCATTATCGAGCAGGTCCCGGACGTGAATTCCGGCGACCCGGCGGTACTGCGAGACTTCATGATCTCCAGCATGGAAAAATATCCTTCTGACCGTGTCGCCCTCGTCATCTGGAATCACGGCTCCGGCTGGCTCGATGTGGATCACTACGCCGTCGTGCGCGGGGCCGGCGATACGGGCCGATCTCACAGCCCGATCTTCCGCAGGACGCCGCGGCGCGTTACGGAGGATGGAACCACCCGACCCATCGCCTATGATGACAGCAGCATGGATTTCCTGGATACCAAAGACCTGCACATGGCTCTCTCTGAGGCGCAAGCCAGGACGGGCCGCCGGTTGAATCTCATCGGCATGGACGCCTGTCTGATGGCAATGATCGAGGGCGCGCGCGAATTGGCCCCTTACGCCGATTACTTCGTGGGGTCGCAGGAAGTCGAACCGATGGCGGGTTGGCCTTATGATGCCATCCTGGGCGCGATTGATGACGAACCCGAATTGGCGCCTCCCGATGTCGCGGAGGCGGTCGTGCATCACTTTGCGACCAATTACGGCGGCGTCACGCGGGCAGAGCAAACAGTCACGCAATCGGCCATCAACCTCGCGCGCACGGCCACGACCGCGGCCCTCGTCAAGGCGTGGGTAGACGCCATCCTCGCCGCCGATGACCCGGAGTTAAAGACGATCATCCGCAAGGCCGTCACGAAGGCTCTGGCGTTTCAGGATCATAACTATCGGGACCTCGGCGACTTCGCCCGGCTGGTGTCTGAAGGGACGAAGTTCACCTCCTTCCCCGCGGTGCACGCCGCCGCAGCGAAACTCTACGCGCATCTTCAGGATCGCGGCAGAGACGCCGTTATCTTGCGGACGGGCTATACGCCGCGATACGAGCGCGCCACGGGACTTTCCGTCTACCTGCCGCCATCCCTGAACGTCAACCCGCCCGAACGCGCCTTCACGATCTATCAGGAGTTGATCTTCCCTCAAACGACCGGCTGGGACAGACTACTGCAATGGCTGTACGATGAGTGGTAACGAATGGTAACGAGTGGCAACATGAGCTTCGCACGCAGCCAGGCGGCCGCGACACTTCACGCCGTTCTCAGCGTCCTGAATCGTCAGTGGGCCACCCTGGACGACGAAGCGCGGCGCAAGATCGAGGCATTGATCCGGCAATGCGGGCCGGGCATCATCAGCCCCCCGACCTCCGATGAGATTCGCCCCATACTGAACATTCTCGAAGGGCTGTGGGCGATCCAGGAGCATCTGCCGCCGGGCGCAGGGGCGGCGCTTGACGCGGTCTGCGGCTCGCCCGACGAGTTCACGTTGCGGCTTACATCAGAAGACCGCCAGACGCTCCTCGATGACCTGATTGCGCTGGTGGACTTCCGGGTCTACCGGACCGCGGGGAGCGTGTATTTTGAAGGGGACATCGTATATGGGAGCTTTGCGGGCGCCGATCAGCTTCCAACAATAGACTCTCCCGCCTCGATTGAAGCAACGACGCGCGTTTCCCGATACGCCAACGTCTACTTTCCTTCCGCGCTGGTCGTCACCCAACGACGCGTCCCGCTCATCGTGCATCTGGCGCGCGAGCGCGCCGAAGATCGCCTCACCACCTCCGAACCGGACGGAATTCGCGTCACGCCGGGCGATTTGACGCTGGTGCTTGCCGCCGAAGATTTTTCCATCGAGGACAGCATCGGAGGCGAGGCGATCCCGGAACTGGATAATGCGCGCCGCGTACAGGTCGCCGTCGAACGGGACAGCGAGCCGGTGGTTTTCTTCCTCACGCCACGCACGGCCGGCAGCAAACGAATCACCATTGACCTCTATCAGAACGAACGCAACATACGCAGCCTGAGCTTCAAAGTGCGTGTCGTCACCGACTATCACCAGATGGGCGACCCACAACAGGTCGCGTTGGAAGCCGTTCCGGTTGAATCGGCCATCCGCGCCGCCGCCGCGCCGCCCGATCTGGAGTTACGCGTGATGCTCCTGGCGGATGGCAAGACGCTCTCATACACGCTGCATTCGCCGGGCAGCGCCGCTTACAACCACCAACCAGTCGGGCAGGTACAGTTCGGCGCCGACCCGTTGACCGTCCTGTCGCCGATGTTGGATCGTCTCAGCAGCATGGCGCGCCGGCAGGCCGAGGCCCAAACCGCAGAAGAGACAGCACGCGCGATGAAAGAGCTCTCGGACATCGGCTACAACCTCTACGACCGGCTTTTCTCGCCCGAGCTCAAAGAGCAATATCGCCGGTTCAGGGACACTTACGGCGGCAAAAGCCTGTTGATCACGACCGACGAACCCTGGATCCCCTGGGAAATCATCCGCCCCTTCGCGACTGACGCGGAAGGCGCGGTCCTCTATGATGACCCGCCTCTTTGCGAGATGTACCGCCTCTCGCGTTGGATCGCCGGGCGGGGCGCGCCCGATTTCGTCGCGATTCGGCACGGCGTCTGGATCGCTCCCACCGACAATCTTCAAGCGGCACAAGATGAAAGCGACTACTTCGCGGATCTCAATCGCCTGCGCCGCGCCGACCTGCAAGGGCCGCTGGAATCGTTTAACCAGGTCGAGTCGCGCATCCTGGACGGCCAAACAGAGCTATTTCACTTCGCCTGTCACGGCAACTTCAACACCGATAACCCCGGCGAATCCAGGCTCAAACTTTCCGGCGATTACCTCCGGCCCAGCCAGATCGTGGGCAAACGGCGCGCCGGGCTGGAACAGTCCAAACCCATCGTGTTCATCAACGCGTGCCATTCGAGCCGCGCCGGCGCGGGGCTGACCGGGCTGGATGGATGGGCGTTGCAATTCATTGCCAGTGGGGCCAGCGCCTTTATCGGTTCGCTGTGGGAAGTCAACGATCAACTCGCGGCGCGCTTCAGCCGCGAGTTTTATGACGGTTTGCTGGGGCAGGCGCTGCCGCTGGGCGAGGCCCTCCACCAGGCCCGTCTGGTGATCAAACAACTCGACCCGGCGAACCCGACCTGGTTGGCTTACGTACTGTATGGCGATCCTTACGGACTGGCCGTGTTAGGCGACGCCACTGAGTCAGACCTTCGTGTATCAAGCCTCTCATGACAACCCCGATGCGCAGCCAGTATCTGGCGCTGAAACAACAGTACCCCGATATCATCCTGTTCTTTCGTCTTGGCGACTTCTACGAGACCTTCGACGACGACGCGAGGATTGTCTCGGAAGTTTGCGACGTCGTTCTGACATCGCGCCCCGTGGGCAACGACGAACGGGTACCCCTGGCCGGCGTGCCGTATCATGCCGTAGACGGTTATATCGCGCGCTTGATCGGCGCGGGCTATAAGGTCGCCATTGCCGAACAGCAGGGCAGCGAGCCGCCAAAGGGCGAGAAGATCGTCCCCCGCGATGTGCGCCGCGTCGTCACGCCGGGCACGCTCGTCGAGCCGGGGCTGCTGCCGGAAAAGGCAAACAACTATCTGGCGACTTTGGTCGTCGAGCCGGACCGCGCCGCGCTGGCCTATGCCGACATCACAACCGGCGAGTTCGCCGTCGCCGAGTTCAGCGACGGCGGCGAGTCGCTCCGCAAGGTCATGGATGAAATCGCGCGCCTCGCGCCGGCCGAAATCCTCGTCGCGGGGACACAAGACAAAGCCTCACGCGCACCGATCCAGGACCCTGCACTCACGGAACTGCTGGCGAACTGCCACGTGACGCCTTATGCCTCCTGGCGTTTCGAAGAATCGTTGGCGCAACAGGAGCTGCTGACGCACTTCGGGGTCAGTTCGCTGGAGGGGTTCGGCTTGGAGGCGCATCCCGCGGCAGTGCGGGCCGCCGGCGCGTTGCTGCAATATGTCGCGGAGACGCAGCGCGATGGCCTGGTCCGGCTGAATAGCCTGCGCACGTATAGCACCGCCGAATTCATGATGCTCGACCCCGCCACACGCCGCAGCCTCGAACTGACCGAAACGATTCGCGGCCGTTCCGCGCAAGGCTCGCTGCTCGGCGTGTTGGATGCCACGCGTACTCCCATGGGGGGGCGCTTGCTGCGGCGCTGGTTGAGCCAACCGCTGCTCGATCTGGAGGCCCTGAACCGGCGACTCGACGCGGTGGCCGTCTGGCACGGAGCCGCGCCCGCCCGCACCGAACTGCGCCAGGCCCTGCGAAATTTCGGCGACCTGGAACGGTGGACGCATCGCTGTATGCAAGGCATCGCACTCCCACGGGATCTGGTCGGCATCCGGCAGGCGCTCGAACGCAGCGCCGAGATTAAAGCGCTCATTCTGAACGCGTGGCCGGACGCCGAACCACTGGATACCTGCGATGATATCACGGCGCTGCTTGCAACGGCCATCGCCGAGGAGCCGCCGGCCACCCTGAACACCACCGGCGTGATCCGTCCCGGCTTCTCCGCCGAGTTGGACGGCATTCACCTGGCAAGCCGCGACGCGCGCGCCTGGATTGCCGGCCTGGAAGCCGTGGAGCGCCAACGCACCGGCATCAAGTCGCTCAAGGTCGGCTATAACAAGGTCTTCGGTTATTACATCGAGGTCACAAAAGCCAACTCAGGGCTTGTCCCTGATGGTTACATCCGCAAGCAGACCCTGGTCAACGCTGAACGCTACATCACACCAGACTTGAAGGAATACGAATCCCTGGTGCTTAACGCCGAAGAACGCGTCCTCGAGTTGGAAGGGCAGCTCTTCGACGATCTGCTTCGCCGAATCTCCGCGCAGTCGGCGCGGCCGCTGCACACGGCGCAAGAGATCGCCTATCTGGATGTCGTCGCAGGGTTAGCCGAAGTCGCCGAAAACGCTCGTTACGTGCGCCCGACGCTCCACAACGGCGATCAGGTTGACATAAAATCAGGCCGTCATCCGGTGGTCGAGCAGATGCTGACAGGGGAGAGCTTCACGCCGAACGATGTCCACCTTTCGGGCGATGACGCCGTGATGATCCTCACCGGCCCCAACATGAGCGGCAAAAGCACCTTCATCCGCCAGGTCGCCCTGATCGTATTGATGGCGCAAATCGGCTCGTTCGTGCCCGCGGATTCGGCCTCGATCGGCATCGTAGACCGCATCTTCACGCGGGTCGGCGCGTCGGATGAAATCGCGCGCGGCCAGTCCACCTTCATGGTCGAAATGGTCGAAACCGCGAACATCCTGCATAACGCCACGGAGCGCTCACTCCTGATCCTGGACGAGATTGGCCGTGGTACCAGTACGTATGATGGGCTGGCAATCGCATGGGCCATCGTGGAATACATCCATAATCACCCACAGCTCAGGGCGCGCACGCTGTTTGCGACGCATTATCACGAGTTGACTGATCTCGCGGAGCGGTTGCCGCACGTCGCCAATTACAACGTTGCCGTGGCGGAGCAGGGGGAACGGGTCGTCTTCCTGCACAAAATCATCCCCGGCCCCGCAGATCGCTCGTATGGCGTTCACGTGGCACAGTTGGCCGGTCTCCCCAAAAGCGTCATCACCAGGGCACAGGAAATCTTGAACGACCTCGAAGCGTCGGGCGCGGCAGGGCCGCGTCGCTCGAACGCGCCGCCGACCGTCTATCAACTCTCGTTGTTTTCGCAGGAAGACCCGATTATCGTTGACCTCAAGGGGCTGGACGTCAACGCGCTCAGCCCGCTGGATGCGCTGAACAAGCTTTATGAACTGCAACAGCGCGCCAAAGGGACATGAACAGGAAATCATCACGTGGAAATCATAGACCGATTACTTGAAGCGTGCGTCGTCAACGACGGGCGCGTCCTCGACGTGCGAATCGGCGCGCACTGGACGGCCGTCGTCGTAGAGACGCAAGGGCGCGTATCCGCCGGGCTGGCCTCCACACTGACGCCGGAAGGCCGGGAACATGGCCGCCCCAACGTGCGCGGAGCCGGCAATCTCAAGAGCATGACGGCTGCCGGGCTGGCCGGTCTCATTAAATCCGACAGCCAGACCGAACGAAGCATCGGCCTGGCGACCATCAACGCGCTCTATCAACCCGCGCCCGACACGTTGAGCGAAGGTAACGCGGACGAAATCCTGTTCGAGCGAGGCAAAGGTAAACGAGTGGCCGTCATCGGTCATTTCCCATTTGTAGATGACCTGCGCGCCGTTTCAGAAGAGTGCTGGGTGCTGGAGTTGCATCCGGGGCCGTCCGACCGACCGGCGACCGAAGCGCCCCATCTCTTGCCGCAAGCCGATGTCGTCGCGATCACAGGGATGACGTTGCTTAACGGGACGTTTGAATCCCTCGCGGCGCTGCCGCGGGAAGACGCGTTTGTGTTGCTGCTGGGGCCTTCCACCCCCTTGACGCCCCTGTTCTTTGATTATGGCATTGACGCCGTTTCCGGCACAGTCGTCACAGACATTCCCGTGGTGTTGGACGCCGTAAGCCAGGGCGCCAACTTCCGCCAGATCGCGGGGAAGCGCCTGTTTACGATCTTCAACCCCGCGAGCACCGCCTGATGGCGCGCACCTTCGATCACTTCGATCTGATCGCGCGCTATTACGACCGCGTCCTGACAAGGTCGGAAGACGACCCACTGCCGGGCATCGTAGACGCCAAAGCAGGAGAACGCATCCTGGATATCGGCGGCGGCACCGGGCGTAATGCGGGGTCGCTCACCGCGGGCGGCGTACAGATCGTCATCTGCGACCGCTCGCTGGAGATGTTACGCCAGGCGCGCGCTAAGGGGCTGGCGTGTGTGCTTGCAGACGTGCGCCGGCTGCCCTTCGCAAATCAGAGCTTCGAGCGCGTCCTCGCCGTGGACGCCTTTCACCACTTCGTGTCGCCAACAGCGTCCGAAGCGCAGCCGTTAGCGGCCGCAGAGATGTTGCGCGTCGCCAGGGCGCAGGGTCGCGTGATCATCGAGGAGCCGGATATTCGGAAACGCGGCGTCAAGTGGATTGCCCTCGGTGAGAAGCTGTTGCTCATGCGCAGTCGCTTCCTTGACCCGGACGCCCTCACCACGTTGTTCACCACAGCGGGCGCGGAGCCTGTCCTGTCGCAAGCAGACCACTTCAATATGTGGCTTGTTTTTCGTCCATAACCGGCGCGCGCCCCCTATCCGGGCAAAACGTTCAGCACACGTGGCAGATCGGGCATCTCCGGCAACGCGACCAGATGCGCAGGACAGTGCGCCGCGCAATCGCTGCTGCCGAACCCGGGTATCGGCGCAGATGCGCCGGGCAGGGCGAGAAGCGTATGCACCCATGCGCATTCGCGCCGCTGCTCGCTTGCAGCCCAAAGCACCTCAGAAGGCGTCACACAGGCCGTGAGATAGTCAATGTGCCAGTGTGTGGGTTTGTCCGCCCGGAGATGACACGTGACTCGAGCGCGCAGTCCGCCCGGGCCGTGGGCGCTCCCGACATAGACATACAGGCCCGCCGCAAGTTCGCGTGCGCCAAGCGATCCCACAACCGGCCGGAGCGGTTCGGTCAAACGCAGCACAAGCGCATATGTGCCCGGCGCAGGGGGTAGTTCCCCTGCGCCCGCGGAGTTTCGGGTCAGGCGCGTTGACATGACATTCACGCTGTGTTAGCCTGTTGGGGTTGTGATCGGCCAGATAGCGAAAACCAGGGAGACGTGCGGGTGCAAATCATAGAAAGCGGCAAGTTTGGCGACCCTTCCGCGGTCCGCGACTACCGAAGCGAACTGCTGGGCGATGTTTTTATCGAGCGTATTATATGGGGTGAGCCGCCGGCTTCACAATGGCGCTCCGACCATGTTGTCACGGAGCACGGCTTCATCTGGTTTCGTTTCTGGCTGCTCAGCGACGATCAGGTGATCGAACGCTACTACGACGCCCAGGGCCGGCTGCTTGGCACGCAGATTGACGTTTGCGGGCCGCTCATGTGCAACCAGGATGGGTGTCGAACCGACGATCTGATTCTCGACATCTGGATTTCCCACGACGGCGGCGTGACAGTCCACAATGAGAACGCGTTTGAGAACGCGGTCCGGTCGGGAGACCTCGAACCTGCGCAGGTCGAGCGGGCAGAGACCCACGTGCGCCGCCTAACGGCAGCCATCTCGCGCGGGCGGTTCCCACCGCCGCTGGTCCGTAACTGGCAAATAGACCCCAGTCGTATCTCCGGCCCGTTGGCCCCTGATCCGGCTTAGCGAGGCACCCGAAAGGCAGGTTGCGTCGGGCGAAAGAGCTCCGCCAGCGCCAGCACAGCCGCCACGCCGAACCCGAGCATATTGAGCCAAAATCCCCAACCCGGAACAATCGGGTGGTTATACAGCCCTGCGATGGGCGGCAGCACCTGCAAGAACCCCCACGTCGGCGCAAGCGCCGCCATGAGACTGAGCGCCGCGATCAGGGCAAATATAACGCGATCTGGAAGGCGGCGCAGCAACGGGATCAGCGCGACCACCAGCAAACAGCTCGCAATGACGATCACTTGCAAGCGAAATTCCGCCTGGAGCAGAACAGCGGGACTCCAGGCAGGGGGTAGCATCGCCAGCGCCAACGGGATCGCACATAACGCAAGGAGCCAGCGAGACCAACGCGGCAGCGCGTCGCGGCTCGCAATCAAAGAAGCCCCAAGGCTGGCCGCGATGAGCGGGAGATAGAATATCTCACGCGCCAACCGAGTTTCTCCATCCGCCACTTGCGGCAAGAACTTCACATATTCCGCCAGATCCAACCCGAGCACGATCAATCCGGCGGCGCGATGCGGAACCCACGGCCCATAGTAGCCGATCAGCCCGACCAGCCCCAGAAACACCAGAAGCAACCACTCTGCCCGCCGATTGCGGGTGAACCGAACGCGTCTCATCAGATCAACCCATCGCCAGGGTGTAGGCAGCCGCCAGTTTCTCGGCGGCTGCGGCCCAGCCAAACTTATCTGCCTGCGCCCGTCCCCGCTCGATGGCCTGCGCCCGCCGACCGAAGTCGAACAGCCCGACCTCCATCGCTTGAGACAGTGAGTTGACATCGGTCGGCGCGACGGTGATCGCTGCATCGCCGACCGTCTCCGGCAGGCTGGACGTGTTACTGCAAACCACCGGTATGCCGCACGCCATCGCCTCGAGTGGGGGAAGCCCGAAACCTTCATAAAGCGATGGGTATACGAATAGATCGGCAAGATTGTACAGCGCAGGCAAGTCCTCATCGGCGACGTAGCCCACAAATTGCACGTCCGCGCCGACGTCTTCCTGTTCCACGCGCTCGTAAATCGGCTCGTACATCCAGCCTTCCCGGCCGGCAATCACAAGGCGGTGAGGCAAACCGGTGCGCCGGCGCAGATCGGCGTAAGCGGAGATCAGCGCCGGGTAGTTCTTGCGCGGCTCAAGCGTGCCCACCGAAAGGAGGAATTCGGACGGCAGGCCATAACGGCTTCGCACCGCCTCGAGCGCATCCACATCCTCAATCGGCCGAAAGCGGTCTTCCACGCCGCCGGGCACGACGCTGATCTTTTCAGGGGAAACCTTGAGGAGCGCGACCAGATCATCGCGGGTGTTCGACGAGTCCGCCAACACGTGATGGGCGCGCGCAACAGACGCCGGTACAACACGCTGAAGATACTCGCGCAGGGTAGGCGGCGCGCATTCCGGCATCGTGAGAAACGACAGATCGTGAACCGTCACCAGACCGCGGGCGCGCGCCAGCGGCGGCAAGGTAAAATCGGGGGAGTGATATAGATCGCAACGACCGGCAAGCCATTCGGCGGGGAGGGGAACTTTCAGCCGGTGCCACAACCGCGACATGCTTGGCTCCGATAGCCTGATATGACGGACGGCGAAATTGGCAGGCCAGGCGTGAGTATCCATCGCCGCGCCGTATGAAAGCAGCGTATACGCGTTTGAGCAATCGAGTTCCGCCAGCGCCGCTACCAGCCCTCTGGTATAGCGCCCGATGCCGGCCGATTGCCGCAGGGCAGGCGTGTAATCAATAGCGACGTGCACGGCTCAATGAATATCTCGATAAGTCCAGGCCCGATTTACGAAGAAGTTCCAGAAGAGCACGATGCCAATGGCGATGACCTTGGCCGCCAGGTAAGAGGCCGGGTCGTGCAATACCACCGAGAACACCGGGTGAAGACCGAGCACAACCAGTTCGTTGATGCCCAGGCCGATAACGTTGACGATGATAAATTGGATCAACTGACGGCCCAGCGGCAGGTTCCGACTTTCAGGAAACGTCCAGAGCCGGTTCCAGGTGAAATTACTGACAACGGCCAGGCTAAACCCCAGCAACACGGCAATCGAGAGGGGCAGCCCCAGAACCTCACGCGAAAACGTCAGGATAGACAGGTCCACGACCATGCCGGTGACGCCGACAATGGCAAACTTCAGGAAGCGCACGAGTTCCTGCGGACGCTCTTCAAGCCCCAGACGGTTGATTCCAGGAAGACGGACGATTCGATCCAGAAATGGTGACATATGCGTATTGACCACGTGACCAGCCAAGTTAAACCTCTTGGATCGCTGAAGCGCGATCGTCATGACGCAAGATCGCTCGCTGTCCCGCTGACGGCACGATTTGGCCCACGGCGCCGAGCGTAATCAGCCCTGCCCAGAGCAACGCCAGGTTGAGCTGCATATGTTGCACGAACAGATTATCAAACACACCATGAATCGTGACGCAAACCCACGTCCCAAGGATGCCCACGGCGTAGGCCCGGTGCGCCGGATCGGAAGACACCATCGCCCGGATTGCCGCCCCGGCCAGTGCCAGCCAGAAGGCCAGGAACGCCAGGCCGCCCAACAGACCGGTTTCTGCCAGCAGGTTAATCGAGATATTATGCGCATGACCTAGCGGCTCATACCAATGGGGGGGCGCATACTCCCCATACGCTACGGCATAATTGCCGATGCCAACGCCCAACCAAGGATGATCCCCGAACATCACCAACCCCACCTGCCAGTGGGCCACGCGTTCGAGCACCGAGAAATTTGCATCCGTGATTTCTGTTTGCGCCGGATCAAATCCCCCGAGATAGGTTTGTAGCTCGCTCACGCGCCCCGGCAGCCACGCCGTCCCGAACATCACCAGAAGCAGCCCAACGATCAGGATCGTTATCACCGAAACGAGCGCCGCGCGCCGGCTCCGAAAGCCAAGCACGACAAACAACGCAGCCGCCAGCGCAATCCACGCGCCCCGCGACCAGCTCATCCCGATCCCGGCGATCATCGCCAGCGCCGCCGCGCCGCACGCCGCGCCGGCCAGCAGCCAGGCCCACTTGCGCCGCCGGACTCCCTCGCCAAGCGCCATAATCGTCAGACTGACGGCCACGGGTATCAGATACCCCAGGTAGCCGGCATACGGGTTAGGCTGGCGAAACGTGCCAGAGGCCCGCATGAAGCGACCCATCAGGACGAAAGCGTCCGGCCCGACTTGTCGCCAGAACTGATACGCGCCGAGAGTCGCTTCCAGCACACCGGCCGTCAGGAGCGCCGCTACCATCCACCAGGTCTGCTTACGGCTGAGCACTTGCGCACCGATGATGTAGACCGCCGCGACCTCTACCCACTTGATTAATTCCGGCACGCCTTCCCGCCACGACTGCGCCTGCGTCAGGCTCAGGGCCGCAACCCAGATGAACGCCAGCAGCGGCCAGGCCGGCAGCGGAATGGCGAAGCTCAGGCGGCGAGCGGCCAGACCCTTGAGTGCCCAGGCGCCGACCACCAGTGCAACCAAGAGGTCCACGAAATTCGCCGGCAGCCCCGGTAGGCTCACCAAAGAACCAAACGGCAGCGCCACGGCAAGGACGATGACCCCAAGGCCCGGTTCCAGCAAGACGCCCAGGCCAAGCGCCACAGCCGCGAGCAAGGCCGCACTCCGCGTCACAGGAATCACGGCAATGAGCGCTGCGAACAGCACTAAGAGGCTCGCAGTAGCAGGCGTGATTCTTGCGGTGGGTATGGGCTGCCTTGCGCCGGCAGCCAGGGTTGGATTAGGAGCCGTCATTGCCCTCTGTCACCTGTCTCCCCGAACGATCCTTCAAAATCAGATGTGTTCAGGGCGCAGCGACAGGTTATCTTATGGCAAAATCGAGGTAACGGCAAGTTTGGCCGTCCGTCAATATAAATTGTCTCTCCCCGCGTTTGCCCGTGCAATGTCACAAAAGTGACAAATCGCGTTCGTTGCCAAAAATCGTTCGTGGTATAATCCAGCGTGTTTCCTAATCACCTGTAGAGGAGAAAACGCCGTATGGCTAAAAAGGCTCAATTGCCGAAATCGCAGCCCGGCAAGCAGCCAGTCAAGACGAAGTCCAACAACTCGCGCTGGTTGCTCCTGGCCCTGGTCGGGGCAGTCGGGGTGTTGGTCCTGGGCTTGATCTTGTTGCAAAGCCGACCTGCCCAACCGACCGTCCCAACGACGGCTCGCGTGGGAGAAGGGACAAGCTGGGGTCCGGCGGATGCGCCGGTCACGATCACCGACTTCTCGGATTTTGGCTGAAGTCACTGCGCACGGTTCGGTCTGAACCAGGGCAAACAGCTACGAGAAATGTACGAGAGCACCGGGAAAGTTCGCTTCAATTACAGGCATTTTATCGTTATCGGGCCGGAATCTGCCGATGCGGCAAATGCTTCGGAATGCGCCGCCGACCAGGGCCGCTTCTGGGATTATCACGATCTTCTGATGAGCCGGTCAGGCACATCGGCCGATGCGTTCAGTAAAGCATCGCTGAAGAGCTATGGGCAACAACTCGGCCTCAATGCGGCGCAGTTCAACCCTTGCGTAGATTCCGACCAGCACCTGGATAAGGTCTATCAGGACGTGAACGAGGGCAAGCAGAAGGGGGTCCAGTCTACACCGACCTTCTTCATCAACGATCAGAAGATCGAAGGCGCGGCGCCTTTCGAGCAATTCCAGTCCGTCATAGATGGTTACCTTGCCAACACGCAGTAAACGGTAGCGCCGACATAAAAAGAGGGGCAGGCGATCATCGCCTGCCCCTCTTTTTATGAGCCGGTTTTTGCTACAAGTACTTACCGATCAACAGATCGAGCCGCGCTCTTGTCGCAGGCGGAATCAGGGCCGGTTGCGTCATGATGGCGTTGCGCAGTGAATCGCCGTGCTGCGACGGCGGCGCATCCTTCAGCGCCTTGACCGCGTTCACTACCGAGGCCTTCGCCACATCAGCATTGGCCAGCAGTTGCCTCACAACCATCTCCACCGTGACCGGCGCTTCCGATTCGTGCCACACGTCGTAATCGGTCACATGCGCCATGGTGGCATAGCTCATCCCGGCCTCGCGGGCCAGGAACACTTCGGGGATCGCCGTCATCCCGATGATGGCAAAGCCCAACTGTTGGAAAACCCGACTCTCGGCCTTCGTGCTGAACCGGGGGCCTTCGATCGTGACGAACGTCCCCCCACGATGCACGGCATGCCCGGTAGCCTCCACAGCGGTCGCACACACCTCGTTCAGGTAGTCGCAGAACGGATCTGCTACGGAAACATGCACGACGATGCCGCCCGTGCCCACCGCCGGATCGTCAAAGAAGCTGGTCGGGCGCATCCGTGTGCGGTCGAAGACCTGATCCGGCGTCACGATGTCGCCGGGGCGATACTGCGGCTGGAGGCTGCCGCAGGCGCTGATGGAAATCAAATACTCGACGCCGAGCATCTTGAAGCCGTAAATGTTGGCCCGCGAGTTGAGTTGCGTCGGGCTGATGCGATGTCCCCGCCCGTGACGCGGCAAGAACGCCACCGGCTGCCCCTCGATCTCGCCCACGATGTAGGCGTCTGACGGCGCGCCGAACGGCGTATCCAGATATCTCTCGCGCACGTTCTTGAGTTGTGACAGATCATAGACCCCGCTGCCGCCGATCACGCCAACCCGTACTGTTTCCATCATGCCAGTCCCTTCCACGTCCGAAAACCGAACTCCGGGTCTACGCCGGCCTCGTCGAGTATCTCCGCCAGTTGAGCGGCGACTTCGTCATGTTTAACGTCGTTGCTCGCCAGTAGCCCAAATTGACGCACCACATCGGGCTGATTGTAAAGCAACGTTCGGTTGAAGCAATCGGTCATCAGGCCGCCGGCTTCCCGCACGATGATATCCGGGCCGCAGGTGTCCCATTCTTTGGTGCCCGCGTTGGGATGGATATAAAGCTCCGCCTGCCCGCGCGCAATCAGCCCGATCTTCAGGCCTACGCTGCCGATGCTGCGTTCCCGCTTCAACCCGAAGCCGCGGATGATCGCGTCGGTGATCGGGACGCGATGCGAGCGACTGACCACGAGGCGAAACTCCTCGATATTCGCCATGTCCGACACGTGCAAGGGAGTGCGCTCGCCAAACTCCTCAACGAAAGCCCCATTGCCCAACGAAGCCGCATACAACACGTCGTCAATCGGCTGATATACGACGCCTACCACCGGCGCGCCCTCGACAGCCAAACCGATCATGATGCAGAACTCGCCGTTGTGCGCGATAAACTCCGCCGTGCCATCCATCGGATCAATGATCCAGACGCGCGACTTCTCCAGGCGCGACAGGTCATCCTTGGACTCTTCCGCCAACATGCCGTCATCGGGAAAGACCTGGCCGAACTGCTTCACGAGGTATGCATTGACAGCGCGGTCCGCTTCAGTCACCGGCTCGGTGGGATCCTTCCAGCGCACAGTGGGCGGCACGTCATAAAACGCCTTGATGATCTCACCGGCCTCGCGCGCCAGACGCATGGCGACTTCTAGTTCATAAGCATATGTTGATTGGATCACACTCATTCTCCCCGCTGCATGTGGAAAAGGCGGAAGGACGCCGACGGTTCGGCATCATAGCATAGGCGTAAAAGAGATGCAAAAGGCCTCCAAATCGCGCCACGCGATTTGGGGGCCTTCCAATCAAGGTGGAGATGCCGGGAGTCGAACCCGGGTCCGAAACAGACGATCGCACATATCTACAAGCTTAGTCACTGATTTGGGTTTCGCCGTCCGGTCCAGCAGCGACCACTGTCCACTAGGAAGGCTAGCCGATTGTCTTAGACCCGTCTATCGGCGTACACGGGCCGCACCCTACGGTATTATGACGATGCTCTCCGTCGCCGCCGGAACCCGGCGGAGGCACCGTGGTCACTCTTCAGCGACCATTTGTTCCCTGCTCCTTCTTACGCAGCCAGTGCGAACTGGTTGTTGCGAGCGAAGGGGAAGGTGAACGCTTTGCCTGAGTTGGCAGTTATTGTTTTTGCTCCTGATTTGCGAGGTGGGAGCGCCTCGGCTTGCAACGTACGCCCAATCTGCCCCGTCGAAACCATTCATCCCCTTTCACAAGTGATCTTACCACATTTTGATTGGCGCAACAAACCGTGTAACGACGTGCAACACACCTCGGAGGTGCGTTGCACGTGAATGTACGGATCAATAATCTTCCTGCCAGCCGCCCTTGGTCACG
Source organism: Anaerolineae bacterium (assembly GCA_038214535.1). Taxonomy (GTDB): domain Bacteria; phylum Chloroflexota; class Anaerolineae; order CG2-30-64-16; family CG2-30-64-16; genus JBBQRS01. The sequence goes on along the minus strand of JBBQRS010000010.1, from coordinate 13,363 downwards.
CGCTGCATCTCACGGTCAGCGTCCCGCTCGGCCACGGCATCCTTCTTGTCATAGAGCCGCTTGCCGCGCACCAGGGCGACCTCGACCTTGGCCCGGCCGCCGCTCAGATACATGCTCAAGGGCACGATGGTCCAGCCGCGTTCCGAGACCTTGCTCTGCAGCTTGCGGATTTCCACGCTGTGCAACAACAGCCGTCGCTCGCGGCGCGGTTCGTGATTCTCGCGGTTACCGAAGTCATAGGGCGAAATGTGAACGTTGAGCAGCCACGCCTCGCCGTTGCGAATCTGCACAAAACCATCGCCCAGGTTCACCCGCGAGGCGCGCACCGACTTGATCTCCGTTCCCGTCAAGGCGATGCCCGCCTCGTAGGTGTCTTCGATGAAGTATTCGTGCAACGCCTTTCGGTTTGTTGCCACCGGCTTCACGCCGCCATCGCCTCTCTTTGCCACTTCGCCCTCCTGCGCCGGCCTTGCCGCCGCGCCTACTTTCCTTCGAGCAAATACTCCACGGCCCGATCGAGTTGCGGGTCGCGACCCGCTTCCCGATCCTCCGGCTTCATCTCCACAGGGATGTCCGGCTCCAACCCCAGCTCGTGAATGCCCCGATTCTTGGGCGTAAACCAGTGGGCAATCGTCACCCTGAGTTGCGAACCGTCGCTCAGCGTATTGGGCAACTGCACCGAACCCTTGCCGTAGGTCTTCTCCCCGATCAGAACACCGGTCCCGGCGTCTTGCACCGCCCCGGCGACGATCTCCGACGCGCTCGCGCTGCCGCCGTCAACCAGCACGGCCAACGGCGTCTTGCCCAACAGGTAGCGCCCGCGCCGTTCATAGTCGCGCTGCTCACCATCTTTGGTGCGTTCAAGAACGATATTCCCTTCAGGGACGAAGTAGCTGCCGATCCGCACAGCCGCATCCAGGAGACCGCCGGGGTCGCCGCGCAGGTCAAGGATGATGCCTTTGGGGTTCTTCGCCACCGCCTTGCTAACCGCCGTGGCAAGCCGTTGTGGGGCCACGCTGCTGAACTCGCTCAGTGCGATGTATTCGACCTGTCCGTCGGCCAGGGTCTTCGTATCAACCACTGGGATCTCAATGCGCGCCCGCGTCACCTTCACGTCGAACGGCTCGCCCTCATCGCGGACGATGGTCAATACCACCTCAGAGCCGCCCGGGCCGCGGATTTTGCTGATGGCTTCCGTCAGGTCCAGCTTCGTGACGTTTTCACCATCCACCTTGATGATGATGTCGCCCATCCGCAACCCGGCCTTTTCCGCCGGTTGTTCGGGGAAAAGGTATTCCAGGTTAATCCCACCGTTCTCGGCCAGGTTGACCCGCGCGCCGATGCCCTCAAAGTGACCTTCCATATCTGAATCGAAGAGCGCCGCCGTTTCCGGGTCAACGAACGTCGTGTTCCGGTCGCCCAAACGATCCACTACGCCCCGAATGGCATTGTAGGTCAGGTCCTCTTCGGCCGGCAGGTCGCCGTAGAACTGATCCTCGAGCAAGTTCATTGCTTCGTCAAAGAGATTGTTATCGAGAACCAGGTCGGGTTCAGCCGTCGGGGTAGGGGAGACCTTGCCGGTAGCGCCCACGGAAGTGGTCGCTTTCAAGAAGCTCGGCAGCGCAGGCAGGCTGGCGGTCTCGCCGGAGCCGGAGATCAAGTCGGCCCCAACCACCATCCCGCCGCCAAAGGCGGCTAACGTCAGAATCAGCGCCATCGTCATCAGGAGAAACAGGCGCACCCATTTCGAATTGCTATGTTTCATCTCACCGTCCTAAGTTTACATAAATAAACATCCGCAGTTGTCTCGCACATTGAGCGGGGCAGGGGAGGCTATCTCTCCCCACGCAGCCATGCTTCGGCCCGCTCCAGTTGCGGATCGCGACCGGCATCGCGTTCTTCGGCGCTGATCGCCACCGCGACATCCGGCTCGAGTCCCGCACCGTCAATTTGCACGCGATGGGGAGTAAGCCAGCGCGCAACGGTCACGTGCAAAGAAGAGCCGTCCGATAATTCATGGACTTCCTGCACCGAACCCTTGCCAAACGTTTTCTCGCCGACCAACGTGGCGCGGCCGTTATCTCGCAGGGCGCCGGCGACAATCTCAGAAGCGCTTGCCGTCCCACCGTCCGTCAACACGACAATTTCCCAGTCATACGCCGGGCTGCTCACCGGCTTAACGGCATAATAGCGTTCCTGACCGTCGCGTTTCAGCTCGCGCAACACGTCACCGTCACGCATTAACTCGCTGGCGACATCCACCGCCGATTGGAGCAGGCCGCCGCCGTTACCGCGCAGGTCGAACACCAGTTTCTCGACCCCGGCGTCATTCAGTTCGCCCAGCGCGTTCATCAGTTCCTCGCCGGTGCGTTCACTGAACAGATTCACGCGGGCATATCCGATATGCGCCCCCTCATCCAGTACCCGCCATTCAACAGTCGGCGTCTCGATGCGTTCGCGCACAACGTCAATTTTGATGGGTTCTGCCACGCCTTCACGCCGGAGCGTCAACGTCACCGTGTCGCCCACGTCGCCACGCACCAGCGCCACGACCTCTTCGACCGTCATCTGTGCCGTGATCGGCGTCTCATCCACCGCGAGGAGGATATCGCCATCCTGAACGCCGGCTTTGGCAGCGGGGCGATCTCGCATCACCATGACCTGCATGTCGCCGGCTTCGTTACGGCCCAGATAAGCGCCGATGCCGCCAAAATGGCCGCGCAGCTCATCTCGTTCCATCTCACGCGACACGGGTTCAACGTAAACCGTAAAACGATCGTTATAAGCCGATACCAGACCCCGAATCGCCGAGCGCTCCTGGGCCTCCGCGGTCGGAATCTCGCCCATAAATCGCTCGCCCAGAATCGCCTGAACTTCAGGCAAGATATGGAAACCTGCGCCGGACGCTTCAGCCAGCGGGCCGCGATGCTCGCCAAGCAGGTAACCACCCAAGAAGACCGCGCCCAAGATCACGACGGCCATCAGGCCGACTCCAAATCTTCGCACCTTAGTTTCCTTCAACGTGACATAATGTTGGATGCGTCCCAGGCATCTGGCGGGGGATTGCTCGATGCAACCTCACCCCCGTGTCCATGGACATCGCCTGATTGTACCACGGCCTGGCGCGACTGACAGTAACTCGAATCCCTCTTTATAGAAGGACATCCGACCAGAAAGCGAGGGCCCAGGCACAAGGAAAGGGTCGCACGCTGAAGGGGGGCGGCGCGGAAATGGCGGCCCTGGCGCGCGGGGGAGTTGCCTGTAAAACCATAATAATTATGTCAAGTTAACGCTAACCGAAAACACGCTGCGTTCCTACATTACATAACATATATAGTGTGAACATGCGAACACCACTCATTATCCCCCAGGCGGTCTCCCCCACTTCCGCGCACTTAAAAATCATGCCGGCCCCCTGAAGGGCCGGCATTATACGCACGTCACACGTCGCAGCAAAGCGGAATCAAATCTCGTCGGGAGCCTCATCCTCAAGCGAGAAGGGCTCAAAGCGGCCCAGCATTCCGGCAGGGACCTTCGCCTGGACAACAGTCCCTTCTTCCGTATGCTCTTCTTGCTCAATGATCCCGCGTTGATGCAACAGGGCCAACAACTCCCCGTGGCGATATGGAATCATCGCGTAGATGTCTACCAGCTCTTCGGCCAGTACTTTCTCGATCAGGCTGACCAACTCAGGCAACCCCTCGCCGGTCAACGCGGAGATCGCCGTACTGTTGGGCAGGTCAGCGAGATAATCCCCAAGATGCGTAGACTCCGGCAGCATATCCACCTTGTTCAACGCAGTAACCACCGGCTGCTCGTTAGCGCCCAGTTCTTCCAACACTTCGATCACCGTCTGAGCCTGCTCCATAGCGTTATCATGCGTTATGTCAACAACATGCAACAACAGATCGGCGTCCGCAATTTCTTCCAGCGTGGCGCGAAAGGCCGCTACGAGCGCCGTCGGCAGTTTCTGGATGAAGCCCACGGTGTCGGTCATCAGCACTTCCCTGCCCCCCGGCAAGGCAATGCGCCGGGTCGTCGGGTCGAGGGTCGCAAACAACTGATCCGCGGCATAAATGTCCGCGCCGCTCATGGCGTTCAACAACGTAGACTTCCCGGCGTTGGTGTAGCCGACCAGCGCAACGACCGGAATCGCTTCCTCGTGTCGCCGTTTGCGGTATTGGGCGCGATGTTGGCGCACCTCTTCCAACTCGCGCTTGAGATGCGTGATACGTCGTCCGATCTCCCGCCGATCCGACTCCAACTGGGTCTCACCGGGGCCGCGCAGGCCCACCCCGCCGGTTCCACCACGGCCTGATGCGCCGCCGCCCTGCCGGGCAAGATGTGTCCAGGCGCGCGTCAAGCGTGGCAGCCGATATTCATACTGCGCCAGCTCGACTTGCAGTGCCCCCTCGCGCGTCCGCGCGTGTTGCGCGAAAATATCCAGGATCAAAGCCGTCCGATCCAGTACCTTCACGTTTTGATTGCCGATGGCGCGCTCGATTTCGCGCTGCTGCGCCGGCGACAGTTCCTCGTCGAAAATCACGACCTGCGCACCCGTATCTGCGCGCAAAGCGACCAACTCCTCAACTTTGCCCGAGCCGATCAGAGTAGCAGGATTGGGACGATCTACCTTCTGCTCCAGAATGCCAACCACCTGGAGACCGGCCGTCTCTGCCAGGCGTTCCAACTCAGCCAGCGAGTCCTCGAGCGTCCAGGCAGCATCTTTGCCTTTGATGGCAACGCCAACCAGGATCGCCGATTCGTCAGTGGGCGCTTCATATCTTTGCGTAGTAATAGTTGACCTCCTCTGGTCGTTCAGAACTTCAAGGCGCGCAAGCGCCGTGCGGCTTCAACCACGCGATCCGTGGTCTGCCCCACCGACACCCGCAGGTAACCCTCACCGCCCGGCCCGAAGGTCGTCCCCGGAGCCAGACTCACGCCGGTTTCGAGCAGTACCTTCTCAGCGCATTGCGCCGAAGTATATCCCTCCGGCACACGTGGCCACAGATAGAGACTGGCGCGCGGCTTGTGACAGTGTACGCCCCAATCGTTGTTGAAAACGTCGTAAAACAGATCGCGCCGCGACGCGTACTCGGCGTTCCGCGCCGCCATCCACGCCGGGTCTTCCGTCAGGGCGGTAATCGCGGCATCCTGCAGGGCCAGAAATATGCCGCTATCAATGTTAGTCTTGATCTGCGCCAGCGCGCCCACGGCTTGCCTGTTGCCAACGGCCATGCCCATGCGCCAGCCCGCCATGTTGTGCGACTTAGAAAGCGAATTGAACTCGACGGCCACGTCTTTTGCGCCCGGCACGGCCAGCAGGCTCGGCGCAACGTAGCCATCGAAGCACACGTCGGCATAGGGCACATCATGGCACAGCAAGATGTCATGCCGGCGGCAGAATTCCACCGCGGCCTCGAAAAAGCTCATGGGCGCAACGCTGCCGGTGGGGTTGTTCGGATAGTTCAGCCACAAGATCCGCGCCTTGCTGGCGACTTCGGGGGGGATCGCCGCGAGATCAGGCAGAAAGTCGTTTTCTTCGCGTAGCGGCATGAAATACACATCGGCTCCCGTCAACGCCGCACCCATCCGATAGGTCGGGTAACCCGGATCGGGCACGAGGGCCAAGTCGCCGGGATCCAGCCAGGCCAACGACATGTTGGCAATGCCCTCCTTCGAGCCGATCAGCGGCAAAACCTCGTCGGCCATGCTCACTTCTACACCGAATCGCCTCTGATAGTAATCCCCCATGGCCTGGCGCAGCGCGGGTAGTCCCATGAACCCCGGATACCCATGCTTCCCCGGGTTGCGCGCCGAGGTCGCCAGCGTTTCGATCACCCGCGGCGTCGGCGGGCCGTCAGGGCTGCCGATATCCAGGCGGATAATGTCCAATCCTCCGGCCTGTAATGCTTGCAGTTTTGCGCCCAACGACGCGAACGCGTATACGGGCAGCGAATCTAACCTGCGAGATGGTCTCAATTCAATACACTCCGGAAACAGGTGTAGGATGTGAAATACGGCGTCATTGGCCTTCGACCAACACCTCGAGCACGCGCCCCACGCGCTCGAGCGCCTCGGCGGAGACTTTGTCCGCCGTGTCATGCGTCGTATGCCAGGGCGGATAATCAAAGTCAATCAGGTCTACTGCCGGGATGCCAGCCTCCAGGAATGGCATGTGATCGTCGAGGATAGACCACTTATACTGCGGGATGAAGTATCGGCTATACCCCAAATCGGCTGCGATAGCCCACACACGATCAATCAACTCCGGCGTTGAGTTGCGCTCCTTGTAAATCTGCTGGTCCGCGTCGCCGATCATATCGGCCACCACCACCATTTCGGGCGTAACAGCCAGGTTCTCCGCCATATAGCGCGACCCCGCCAGGTAATCCCAGCCATCCAGCCGGCCGTTATCCTCCGCATCGAAGAAAGCCAGCCAGACCTCATAGTCGAGCTTGTCCTTATCCAGCGTGCGGGCCAACTCAAGCAGCACCGCAACTCCACTCGCACCGTCATTGGCGCCCATGACCGGTTCGGTCTGCTTCGCCGGGTCGGGGTCCTTGTCGGCCTGCCGGCGCGTATCATAGTGCGCGCCGAGAACCGCCACCGTGCCTTGCCCCGCTTTGGCGATGATGTTCCGGGCTGGGACGCCCTGATAGACAAATGGCTGCTCTTCGACCGTCCAACCCATCTCGCGTAGATACGCGATGATGTAGTCTCCGGTCTTTGTGCCGGCCTCGGAACCCGTGGGGCGCGGGCCCAGCTCGACCTGCTTCAGCACATGCTCATAGGCCGCCTGCCCCGAAAACTGATTTGCGACCACCCGCGCAGGGAACAACGGCTTCGGCAGAAAGTCATAGATGACCGCCCCAATAATCAGCACCAGCCCAACAAAGCCGACAATCAGCGCCGTTTCGAGGCCCCGCTCACGAAGCCACGCTTTCACCGGTCCTCCTTTTTCCGTCGCCTGAACTGAAGCCGAATCGGCGTCCCTTTAAACGGATGCACCTCGCGGATGCGATTTTCGAGAAACCGTTCGTAGCTGAAGTGAATCAGCTCGGGGTCATTGACGAATATCACGAATGTGGGCGGTGCGGTTTCCGGCTGTGTGGCATATAAGAAATTCAGCGGCTTCCCTCTGCGGCTGGGCGCAGGAAATGCCGCCATCGCATCTCTCAGTAGCTTATTAAGTGTGGATGTCGCTATGCGAAATTCTCTTTCCGCCGCCACTTCGAGCGCCAGCGGCAAAAGCCGATCCACACGCTGCCCTTTGAGCGCCGAGACAAACTCAATCGGAACGTAATCTATGAAATTGAGCCGCTCCCGAATCTGTCGCGTGTATTCCGTCATCGTATCGCCCGTCTTGTCAGGCACGGCATCCCACTTGTTCACCACTACGATCGCGCTCTTTTGCGCCTCAAGGATGAAATTCGCAACGTGTTCATCCTGGCTTGTCACGCCGTCCAACGCATCAATCACCAGCAGGACAACATCCGAGCGCTGAATCGCGTTGACCGCGCGCAACACGCTATATTTCTCGATCCCCGGCTCGACCTTGCCCCGCCGGCGGATGCCTGCCGTATCAATCAGGACGACTTCCTCGCCATCCCATTCGAGTTTGGTGTCAATCGCGTCGCGCGTTGTGCCCGGAATCGAACTGACGATGGACCGATCCTCGCCCAGAAACGCGTTGAGCAACGATGACTTCCCCACGTTGGGCCGCCCCACAATCGCAATCTTTACAGCATCGCTTTCCGGCTCTTCCTCCACCTCAGGGAGATGCGCCACAACCGCGTCAAGAAGATCGCCCGTGCCGGTGCCATGCAACGAAGAGATCGGGTACGGATCGCCCAGACCCAGTTCGTAGAAATCCAGCGCCATCTGCCTGCGTTCTTCGTTGTCCGCCTTGTTCGCCGCCAGCACCACCGGCCGGTCAGAGCGTCGCAAAATATCGGCGACGTCCTGATCTGCGGTCGTCACGCCATCCTTCGCATCCACCACGAAGATCACCACATCGGCCTCTTCGATTGCCAGTTCAGCCTGTTGACGAATCTCACGCACATAATCGCGCGAAGATTCCCCCAGGAGTTCCGGTTGCGCGGACTTCTGTGGCGCCTTCTCGGTCGCGGCAATATCTAACCCACCCGTATCTATCAAGACAAACGGGCGGCTCGTCCATTCCGCATTTGCATACAAACGGTCACGGGTTGTTCCCGGCACATCTTCGACAATCGCGATGCGCTCGCCCGCTAACCGGTTGAAAAGCGTAGATTTTCCGACGTTGGGCCGCCCTACCAGGGCGACAATAGGTTGTCTCATGGAATTTCCTTATCATGTAGGACTTACGCAAGGACCATCTTGATGGTCGGCGATTTGAGTTGTTGCCGCAGATAGTCGGATAAGAGGCCGTGTTTCACCTGATAGATGGTGCGGCCGGTCTCTTGGGCGACCTGTTTGAGCCGGACCCAGACCAAGATCGCACAGCCAATGTGATTCCGGACGATGCGGGCTTTGCGACACTGACAGCTTTCCAGACCCGTGACTTGCTTGGTTTCGCGATGAAACTGCTCAATCTTCCAGCGCAAGGCATCCGCATCTTGGACGGCCTGCGTGTCATCTTGAGTCAAGTCGTTGGTTACGACGTAATCCGTGCGCTGTGGGGACAGCACGACCCGGAACAGTTTCACCTTGTGTTCCTTGGGAAAGCCTTTGATCTTGATTAGCTTGCCCTGTTGCCGTTCAGCCCGTGTCCAAGCCAAGGCGTCGACGTGCCGATAGGGCGTTTGGCCGCCTGAGTCGTCCACCAGGCGGTTGTCCTTGAGCGGACAGTAGTAGATCTTGTGCAACTGCTCAATGTACAGCATCAAGTCCTTGGTGGCGTACCAAGTGTCCATCAACACCCGACGAAACGACACCTGCTTGTGGTAGACCGCGTGCAGCAGCATGTCATGCACATGGTCGAGCTTGGTTTTGCCATCGCCGTCGGGATCATAGATGCGGTAGTCGATGATCCAGAACTGCTCTAGCTCAGGGTTGACATACACGCAAGTGACGATGCCTACACCTTTGATGATACCATGGGCATTACCACTGTACTGGCGCCGCACCAATTCGATCTGCTGGGAGAAATCCTTGTCGACCACCGTATCGTCAAACACCAGGCAGCCGGTTGGCGTTTGTACGACTTGGCTCTGGACGTTCTCCCAGATCAGATGCGGTCGTACCTGGTCTCCAGCCAGGTAGCGATTGGCGGCATCGTGACTGAATTGCTCGGTGTGTTCGGCAAAGTTCGTGAGCGTGTAGTTGATTTGGCTGACCAGCAAATACTGGCAGTAGTCCAAACGAGTCACGGGTTGGCTTGTCGGTCTCATGCGGCCTACCTTACCCGCCAACGCTCGTACTGTCAACCAATTACTGGTTTTGCGTAAGTCCTACTACATACGTGTTCAGATCGGTAATGCAGGCCAATATAGCATTTCCTGGAAACCTCTACTACGCGAAGTGACTTGACGCCGCCGCATAAAGCCATACAATAGGCAAGCGTCCGGTTTTCAGGCCGGGACACCGAAAGGAAACGTGCATGGAACTTAATGGCGCCGTAGTGATGGTCACAGGCGGGGCAATCCGCGTCGGGCGACAACTCGCATTACATATGGCGCGGCAGGGCGCAAACGTGGTCGTCACCCACCTGCCGGGTGAACCGTGGCAAGAAGCGCAGGCCGCCATCGCAGCGTGCGGCGTCGAGGCGTTGGCGCAACCGATGGACACGCGCGATACGGCGCAGATTCGCCGGGCTGTGGCTGAGACGCTAGAACGGTTCGGACGCATTGACGTGCTGATCAACAGCGCGTCCGTGTGGCTCAAAGCGCCCTTCCTGGAGATCACCGAGGCGCAATGGGACAACGCGCTGGATATCAACCTCAAAGGGCCGTTCTTCCTCGCGCAGGCGGTGGCCGCGCCAATGCTGCGCCAGGGCAGCGGCGTGATTATCAACATCACCGACGTATCGGCGTTTCAACCGTGGGATGGCTATGCCCCACACGGGGCCAGCAAAGCCGGGCTGGTTTCGCTGACCAAATCGCTGGCGGTCGAGTTGGCTCCCACCGTGCGCGTGAACGCGATTGCACCGGGAACTATCCTCCTGCCCGACAACTGCCCCCCCGAAGTCGAAGCGTGGCTCACCGAGAAGGCGCTGCTCAAACGCATCGGCCAACCGCGCGACGTCGCCCGGCTGGCGCAGCTCATCATCGAATGCGACTACTTCACCGGCAGCATCTTGCAGGTGGATGGCGGCATGGCGCTGACATGAAGACAAGAGTATTTCCCCAATGACGTACACCGTTTTCTGCCCGACAAAAATCATTTTTTCCGAGGACGCGGCTGCCGATCTCGCGCAGGAATTGGCCGCAATCGCAGCCGGGACAGTCCTGGTTATCACCGACCGCGGCGTGATATCCGCGGGCATCCTACTACGTCTGCTACCCGCCCTATCGGCGGATGGCCGGACGGTGGAAGTGTTCGACGACGTGCCGGGCAACCCCGGCGTCGAAACCGTGGCCGCAGCAGTAGCACGTGCACGCGCGTGCTCCGCCGCCGTCATCGTCGCGATCGGCGGCGGCTCGGCCATTGACGTGGGCAAGGCGGCCAGCGTGTTGATCGGCCTCCCCGGCGTGACGTGGGAAGACCTGCAAGCGCGCACCGCGACGCTAGACGGGCCGGCCGGCGCGCTGCTGATCGCCATCCCCACCACCGCAGGCACCGGCAGCGAGGTTTCGCACGTCGCCGTGATCGGTGCGCCGGACGGATTCAAGCGCGGCGTCGTACACCCATCGCTCTTCCCCGCCGTGGCGTTCGTGGACCCCGGTCTGGCCCTCTCGTTGCCGCCCCCTCTGACCGCGGCGACGGGCATGGACGCGATCGTCCACGCGCTGGAAGCCTACCTGGGCCGGCGCGCCAACCCGAGCATGGACCTGCTGGCGTTGGGCGCGCTGACGCTAGCCGTGCAGGCGCTACCCGCCGCGGTAGCAGACGGCTCGAATCTGCACGCGCGCCGGGACATGGCGCACGCGGCCCTCTGGGCGGGCATGGCGATGGATCAGGCCGGGCTGGGGCTGTGCCACGCGCTGTGCGGGCCGCTGTCCGCGCACCATGAGGTGCATCACGGCCTGGGGAATACCCTATTATTGCCCGCGGCGCTGGCGTTCAACGCGCCGGCCATCCCTATGGAACGCTGGCCGCGCCTCCGGGATGCCCTGGGCCTGCCGGAGACCGCGCAACCTGAGGCGATGGCCGCCTGGGCGCGCGCGCTTGTTGCAAGCCTGGGCTTGCCCACCCGGCTCACCGAGATCGGCGTCCGGCCCGATGACCTGGCGCTAATCGCGGACGAAGCCACGCGCATGGCGATGATCGGCAATAACGTGCGCCCCGCCGGAGAGGCGGAATGTCTCGCCGTGCTCGAGGCGGCGCTTTGATCCAAATACAGGAAAACCCCTTTATGAACTATCGTATTCTCGAAGTTGATTTAACGCATAATCGGACCACAACGCGACCAGTGGCCGACCCGCTTGCCGGTGGGCGCTTGCTCACCGCGCAACTGGTGACAGAAACCGTTGACCCGACGACAGACCCGTTGGGCCCGGACAATGCCCTGGTCTTCGCAACCGGCCCACTGGCGGGGACGCGCACGTCCACGGGCGGCAGGTTGTCGGTGGGCGGCAAAAGCCCGCTGACGCACGGCATCAAGGAGGCGAACGCGGGCGGCATGGCGGGCGATAGCCTGGCTGCGCTCGGCGTGCGCGCGCTGGTGGTCACGGGTGCGCGCAAGGCGGGCGACCCGGCGATCCTGGTGATTGACGAGGATGGGACGCGGCTGGAAGATGGCAGCCCCTACTGGGGGCTGGGCGGCAAGGCGACCACGAAGGCGTTGCGCGAAGCTTACGGCGAAGACTATGTGACGGTCGCCATCGGCCCCGGCGGGGAAAGACAACTGGGCGCGGCCGGGATCGTCATGACGGACGCCAACGACGAGCCGTTCCGCATCGCCGCGCGTGGCGGGCTGGGCGCGGTGATGGGCAGCAAGGAGTTGAAGGCCATCCTGATCCGGCGCATCCCCGATGCGGCCAAACCCCCGGCTTCCGGCAGGAAGGCCATCGTCGGCTTTCACAAGCTGGTCGCGCCCAGCGCGCGCGTGCAAACGCTACGGCAATACGGCACGGCCTCCACGCTCAACCACACGCAACACCTGGGCGGCCTGCCCACGCGCAACTTCAGCGAGGGCCAGTTCGAGGGCGCGGAGGAAATCGGCGGCGAGGCGTTGCGCGACATGATCCTGGAGCGCGGCGGAGTTGGCACACCCACCGAGGCGTGCATGGCGGGCTGTGTGATCCAGTGCAGCAACATCTTCGCCGATGCAGAGGGCAATCTCTCCGTCGCGCCGCTCGAGTTCGAGACGCTGGGGCTGTGCGGGTCGAACCTCGGCCTGGATTCGCTGGACGGCATTGCCCGCATCAACCGAATCTGCAACGACCTCGGTCTCGACACCATCGAGATCGGCGCGGCGCTGGGCGTGATGATGGAAGCGGCCGGTCTGGCCGACTACCGCGCTACGGAATACCCACAGGACACGCTGCCGCGCTTCGGCGACGGTGAGCGCGCCGCGGAGATCGTCGCCGGCATCGAACACGGCGACCCCCTCGGCCTGCTTGTCGGGCAAGGAGCCGTTGCCGTGGGCAAGGCGCTGGGCGTCACACGCGTGCCCGCCGTCAAGGGGCAAGGGATGAGCGCCTACGATCCGCGTGCCATCAAGGGGACAGGCGTCACCTACGCCACCTCGCCACAGGGCGCGGACCACACGGCGGGGCTGACGGCGTTCGCGCAGGTGGATCACCTCGACCCGGAAGGCGCGGTCGCGCTCTCACGCGCGGTGCAAATTCAGCGCGCAGCCTATGATGCGCTCGGCCTGTGCGTCTTCAATCTGGGCGCGTCCGGGGGGCGGCCCGACGTGATCCTCGACATGCTCAACAGCATCTATGACACCGAACTCGAACCGAAGTGGCTAGACGAGCTTGGGCGGCGCGTGATTGACCTCGAACTGGCCTTCAACCACGCCGCCGGCCTCACCGCTGAGGATGACCGGCTGCCCGCGTTCTTCACCAATGAACCGCTGCCCCCCACCGGCGCGGTCTTCGACGTGAAAGACGCGGCGCTCGACGCGATCTGGGACTAAAATTGGAGCGTGGCGGCTGGGCCAACACGGATTACATAGATGCACGGATTGCCGCGGAGTGGGGGCCAAAAAAAAATCCCCCACAAAAAACCCAAGAGAAAAGGGGGCACACACAGACGGGGTATAAAAATGAGA
>JBBQRS010000009.1:0-69061 GCA_038214535.1 Anaerolineae bacterium | reverse complement strand
TCCTCTTGGCAGCTAGCGTCTATGCGCTGTGGAGGAGCGCCGATGCGTTGTTCCCTGGATCCGAGGAGCTTACGGACGCTCCCTCGTATCAGAATGCTGCCAGCATCAAGCTGGAAAGCGTGGACTGGGCGCAATGCCGCGATGACGAGGGAAAACCGAGTGAACTCTATTGGCTCGTTATGCATGTGACCAATGAAGATCCCGACTACTGGGTCAAAGGCCAAGGAACGATGAAGATCATCAACGCGGCCGACGAAACAGTACGTGCAGTTGCGTTTGGCGGACTCAACACGCTCTATTGGGAACCGTACACTCAATCGGACCTGACTCTGGCCGCGCATTCACTGAATTGGTTCATGCTTCGAGAGATGCTACATGAAGGCATGGCTATCCAGGCGGCAGGAGGCGCCACCAATCGGGTGGAACTGGAATACCAAGACCTGGTCTGGTTCAAACGAGACGGGAGCGAGACCGCCTACAACTGGGACACTGAGCTGGTGTCTCATGCTGCCACAGCGGGTCAGTATCCCCGCCATAGCGCGAAGATCAAGATTACGAATAACGGTCAGGCAACGATGCATGGGACGAAGGTGTTTGCCGTGGCTTTCAATTCCGAACGGCAACTGGTAGACATTCTCTGGTCCGAAGAGCCAGGGAGATGGCCGACCGGGCAGACTCTGAAACCTAGGAAGGACAAAGTGTTTTCTGTCAAAAGCATTGCCCAGACCGGCCGATGCGTAGGTGGAGCCGACCCAGAGGGCTACACAGTTGAGTACTGGGTCAACGCGATGACATCTTCCGGTCAACCATTGACGAGCCATCATTCTGTTGCGGTTCCATGATCATGAATCTGATCCGGGTTATCTGTGTAGTTCATCCAAGAGTCGTCTATATGCCAATGCTCACCGCTGCACATGAAAATGACGTCACTACAAACAACACCAACTCAGACTGCTCTGGCAAGTGCCGGGCAGAGCTATTCTCAAGGCAGTTCCTGGTTAGCTGTTGGCTAACCGTTGATGGATGAAGATGGGGGGCGTAGAATAGCAGTGACGCCCTAGCATGAAGTCGGAACTGAAATTCCACGCCGTAGAGCACTTCGTGACGGTTCAATGGCTGCCGCAAAGAGATGCGTGACCCCATGAAACCGATCAAACTGTTGCACACCGCCGACATTCACATCGGCATGGAGAACTACGGGCGCGTGGACCCGGAGACGGGGATCAACGCGCGCGTCATGGACTTCCTGCGCCGGCTGACCGACATCGGCGACTATGCCATCGAAAACGACGTTGACGTGTTGATCTTCGCGGGCGACGCGTATCGCACGCGCGACCCCAACCCCACCTATCAGCGCGAGTTCGCACGGCGCATCAAACGCGTTGCCGATGCGGGCATTCCCGTGGTAATGCTGGTGGGCAATCACGACCTGCCCGCCGTCTCGCGGCGCGCCAGCAGCATTGACATCTTCGGCACGCTCGATGTGCCTAACGTCACCGTGGCCTATCGCGAGGAAATCTATCCGATCACGTGCCGCGACGGTCAACGGCTCAACGTTGCGGCGATCCCCTACCCGTTGCGGTCGGCGCTGATCAGCCGCGAAGACCACCAGGGCAAGAGCCTGGCCGAGCTGGATGGCCTCCTTCAGAGCATCATGATTGACAACGCGCGGGCGCTGGCGGAGGAAGCGCACAAGACCCCGGATGTGCCGGCCATCCTGATGGGCCATTTCAGCGTCAGTGAGGCCAGTACCGGCTCGGAGAAGAACATCATGATCGGGCGCGATGCGTCGGTGCCGCGCTCCGAGCTGGCGAACCCCGCCTGGCGTTACGTTGCCATGGGGCATATCCACAAACACCAGAGCCTCAACCATGACCTCCAGCCGCCCATCGTCTACAGCGGCAGCATCGAGCGGATTGATTTCGGCGAGGAGCACGAGAAAAAAGGGTTTGTCGTTGCGGAGATCAGCGACGGGCCAACCACCTGGGAGTTTCTTACCGGTTATCATCTCAAGGCACGCCCGTTCCTGACAATCGAAGTCGACGTGCGCGAAGCCACCGATCCCACCGAGGCCATAATCGCCGAAATCCAGCGCCATGACGACCTCAGCACGACCGTTGTGCGCTTGATCGTAAAACTCCGCCAGGAACAGGAGCCGTTGCTGGTCGAGCGGGAGATCAAGCGCGCGCTGGATGACGCCTACTTCGTCGCTGCGCTGCAGAAAGACGTTCAGCGGGTCGAGCGCAGCCGTCTTGGCGGCATTTCGGTCGAGGCCCTGACGCCCCTGCAACTTCTGGAGCACTACTTCGAGGCCCGTGGCGTCGCGCCCGAACGCACCAAGCTGCTGCTGGAGCGCGCGCAAACCCTGATGCAGGACGACTTCGCAGAGTAACCGATCAGGCACGTTCACGAACCGGCCATGAGCAAATCTGACGAGTATCGCCGCCATCTGCGCGCCCTCTCCGAGTGGGAGCCGTATCTGCTTGCGCATTCCGGCCTCCCCGGCCCGCGCGGCAACCTGGAGCTGGCGCAAGTTGTGGCGGATGAAGCGAGCGACGCGCAACTCGCCCGCTGGCGTGCGCTAACCCCGGAACAGGCCCCCGTCAACTCCCCGGAAGAGTTCCTGACGTTTTGCGGTGTGTTGGGATTGGGGCGAGCTCTGACCAGAGGGGAAACGATCTCGGGGCGGCAAGAACTGCGCGCGTTCGCCGCCGATCCGCGCTGGCGCACCCGCGAGGCAGTCGCAATGGCGTTTCAACGTTGGGGCGACGCGGACATGGCCGCGCTGTTGGCGGAGATGCAGACCTGGGCAACAACGAATGATCCTCTGGTGCAGCGCGCTGCTGCCGCGGCCTTGTGCGAGCCGCGCCTGTTACGAAGTCCCGACCACGCGGCACACGTGCTTCAAATTCTCGACGAAATCACAGTCCGCCTCAGTCAAACTCCACAACCGGCCCGCAAATCCGCCGCATTCAAAACCCTGCGGCAGGCGCTTGGCTATTGTTGGAGCGTGGCCGTCGCCGCCCATCCGGAAACCGGCAAGCCTTTAATAGAGCAGTGGTTAACCTCTGCCGATCCCGATGTGCGCTGGATCATGCGGGAAAACCTCAAGAAGAATCGCTTGCAAAAGATGGACTCCGCCTGGGTAACATCACAGCAAGCCATATTTTAAAGTTTCATACCCTCGGCCCGGGCTGGGTGCTGTTCCCATTTTCCTGCCCGTTTAGTAACTGCTCCTGCCTCTTCAGTCGCTTCTCCTGCTCCTTCAGCAGCGTCAAGATCTCCAACACATAGGCCTCAGTGTCTTCGATCCGACACATCAACGCCTGAATTTCATCTTCCGCCTTGACGTTAACTTCATAATCGAGTTGCGCCGTCAGCCGGTCTTTCTCGGCCTGGCGGTTCTGGCTCATCATGATGATGGGGCCGGAGTAGGCCGCCTGAAAGCTGAGCGCCAGATTAAGCAGGATGAACGGGTATGGATCCCAGTGATTGATCCAGGCCATGACATTGAGGATGATCCAGATGAACAGAATCACGCTCTGCACGATGATAAAACGCCAACTCCCGATCAGATTGGCAAAGGCATCGGCGGCGCGCTGCTCCAGCGTAATTTGTTCGGCAAGCACGTCGTTGACGTTCTGCACCGGCGGATGCAGATGCGGATAACGGGGCACGGGTATCGTGGTTGAATCCGTTTGCTCCATCTTTGAACTTCCTACATATAGGATGATCCATCCGGCCTTTCACCGGAACCGACCCTGCATGACGGGCGATTTCCATGCGATTATAGCACCAATTGCAAACATAGCAACGCGGACTCCAGATTTTAATTACGGCATTATCATCATATATTTCCCATTCTTTGACGTTTTCGGAAACACAAGGTAGCATTTCCTTCCGAAACAGTGTTACTCCTACGGATGCCGTCATGCCTACCAAAATTAACCCCATTGACCGCGCGATTGTTGATCTGCTGATCGAAGATGGGCGCATGTCGGGTGCAGACATGGCCCAACGTATCGGCAATATCACCGAACGCGCCGTCCGCTACCGGCTCGACCGCTTGATCCGCGAGAAGGTCATCCAGGTAACCGCGGTCGTAAACCGCGCCGCCGTTGGGCTGCCTGTTACGGCGGACGTGTTTATCGAAGTCGAACCAGGGCGCGTGATGGCTGCCGGCAAGCAGATCGCGGAATTCGACTGTGTCACCTACGTCGCGTGCTCGACCGGCGCGAACGACCTGAGCATCCAGATCGTGGCCGAAGACAACGGCAGCCTCTACCGTTTCGTCACCGAGGTCATTGCCGATGTCCCCGGCGTCCGCAGGACGACCACCGTCTTGCTGCCCATCATCCTTAAAGACGACCACGGCTGGCCTATCCCATCGGGCCGGTGCGCCGCCTGACTCCATTTCACCGAAGGAGCGTTCTCTATGCCACAATCATTCGATGACGCTATCGCCTACTCGACGCGCTGGCTCGAGCTCATCAAATCCCCCGTTGTGTCCGAAGCCCAGGGCAAGGAAATCATCAACGAAAGCCTGTATAATTTCGCCGAGCATTTCAACCGCGGCTGGCTGAACTATCGCAAGTCGGTGACGGAGGCCGGCGATTGGGCCGTGACGGAATGGACGGGGGAAGGCGCAATCTTCCGCGATGTATTGGGCCGCGAATACATTGATTGCCTGGGCGGTTACGGCATGATGGACCTGGGCTGGGGCCACCCCGAAGTGGTCGAGGCGGTGCGCAACCAACTCGACCGCACCCCCATGCCCAGCCAGGAGCTGATTGACCCGCTGCGTGGTGTGCTGGCTCGCCTGATGGCCCAGATTACCCCTGGTGACATCAAGTACAGCTTCTTCTGCGCCAGCGGCACCGAGGCCATCGAGGGCGCGATCAAACTGGCGAAAATGTACACGAAGAAGAACGGCTTCATTGTCGCGGTCAAGGCGTTCCACGGCAAGACGATGGGCAGCCTAAGCATGATGGGCAAGGCCGACTATCGCCAGCCGCCCGGCACGCTCTACGGCGGGCCGGTCTACCACGTGCCCTACGGCGACGCCGATGCAGTGGAGCGTCAGCTCGCAATCTGTCAACAGGTGGGCGTAGACATTGCCGGCGTCCTGATGGAGCCGATCCAGGGCGAGGCCGGCGCGATCGTGCCTCCCGATGACTTTTGGCCGCGCTTGCGCGAGATGACCCGGCGCTATGGCGTGCTGCTCATCGCAGATGAGGTGCAGACCGGCATGGGCCGCACCGGCAAACTCTGGGGCGTGGATCACTGGGACGTCGCGCCCGACATCCTTTCGGTCGCCAAGTCGCTGGGCGGTGGCGTGATGCCCGTGAGCGCCTTCTGCTCGACCGAAGAAATCTGGCAGGTGATGATGGACCCCAACCCGTTCATCCACACCACCACCACCGGCGGCGGGGCGCTGGCGTGCAGCGCGGCCATCGCCGCCATCAACGTCACGCTGCGCGACCGGTTGTGGGAGCAGGCCGCCGCGAAGGGCGAGTACTTCATGGCGCACCTGAACGCGCTGGCCGAACAATACCCCGCCATCTACGAGGGCATCACCGGCAAGGGCTTGCTCATCGGGCAACACTTCAATGATGCAGAGATCGGCTACAAAGTCGCCGCGGGGCTGTTCCAGCGCGGCGTCCTGGTTGCTGGAACGCTCACCAGCGCACACACCGTCCGCATCGAGCCGCCGTTGATTATCACTTACGAGCAGATTGACGCCGTGCTCGACCGGCTGGCCGATACGCTGGCCGAAATCAGCGCAGCGGTTTAGGGGTCTACGTGATGCAACTACGCCATTTCGTTGACACGCAAGACTACACCCGGGAAGAATTACTCCATCTGATCGAACTGGTGCGCAGGCTGAAGGAAGCCGATCAACAGGGCGTGACCCCGAAGCTGTTGCCCGATGCGTCGCTGGCGATGATCTTCGAGGAGCCGTCCACCCGGACGCACATTTCGTTCGAGGTCGCGATGACGGAACTCGGCGGTCACGCGCTCTATCTCAAGCCGGGCGAAATTCACCTGGGCGCGCGCGAGTCGCTGGGCGACACGGCAAAAGTCATCTCGCGCATGACCGATTGCATCATGGCGCGCACCCTGAAACATGCGACGATCACCGAACTGGCGGAGACGGCCACCGTGCCGGTGATCAACGGCCTGACCGACTACAACCATCCCACGCAGGCCGTGTGTGACGTCTTCACCATGACCGAATATCTACCCGCGGGCAAGCGGCTGGAAGACCTGCATGTCACCTTCGTCGGCGACGCGACCAACGTTCTCAATTCGTTGATGCTGATCTGCACCCGGCTGGGAATGCACTTCACTCACGCCGCGCCCGAAAGGTATCAACCCCCTGTCGCGTGGCGCGCGCTGGCAGAAGCCAATTGCGCAGCGTCGGGCGGCAGCCTGACCATTACCGAGGATGTCGAGGCCGCCGTGCGCAAAGCCGACTTCCTCTACACCGACCTCTGGTGGTGGGTGGGCCAGGAAGACGAGATCCCGGATCGGCGCGCCGCTTTCATGCCGCGCTATCAGGTGACCATGGACTTGCTGCGGCTGGCCCCGGCGCATTGCCAGTTCATGCACTGCCTCCCTGCATCGCGCGGCGTCGAGGCCACCGACGAGGTGCTGGATTCGCCGCAATCCATCATCTTCGACCAGGCCGAAAATCGCCTGCACACCGAGAAGGCGTTGCTTGCGTGGTTGATTCAGCCGCGTCTTAAACAGTCTTCGCTCGCCCTGCATGCGTATCACCGCGGGCGCATCGAGACATTGCTCGCGGAGTAGCGCCATGATGCGCACCCTGACCACCACCCCCCGCGCCGACGGGTTCCATATGCCCGCCGAATGGGAGCCGCACGCCGGTTGCTGGCTGCTATGGCCGGAACGGCCCGACAACTGGCGCGAGTCAGCAGTTCCGGCGCAGGGTGCGTTCGCGGCCGTTGCCACAGCCATCGCTCGCTTCGAGCTGGTGAGCGTGGGCGCGTCGGCCATGCAATGGGCCAATGCACGACGTCTGCTGCCCCCCGAAGTGCGCGTGGTCGAAATCGCCGGCGACGACGCCTGGGCGCGCGATACCGGCCCCACTTTCGTGGTAGACGACCGGGGCGAAGTGCGCGGCGTGGATTGGGAATTCAACGCCTACGGCGGCGCGCTGGGTGGCATCTACGCGAGTTGGGAACAGGATACACTGGTTGCGCGCAAGATACTGGAGATCGAGCGGCTGGATTGCTACGCCGCGCCGCTGGTACTGGAGGGCGGCGCGATCCACGCCGACGGGCAAGGGACGCTGCTGGTCACCGAGGAATGCCTGCTCAATTCCAACCGTAACCCCGCGTTGTCGCAAGCCCAGATCGAGGCGTATCTGTGCGCCTACCTGGGCATCGAGAAGATCATCTGGCTGGGGCAGGGCGTCTATGGCGACGAGACGGACGGTCACGTAGACAACCTGTGCTGCTTCGTCCGACCCGGCGTTGTGACCCTCACCTGGACGGGCGACACGACCGACCCGCAATACCCAATCTCGCAGGACGCCTACGCACGCCTGAGCCGGGCGTCGGACGCGCGCGGCCGCACGCTGGAGGTGGTCAAGCTGCACCAGCCCGACCCACTGACCGTCACCGCAGAGGAGAGCGCCAGCGTGCAACACGCACCGGGCACACTGCCGCGCCGCGCGGGCAACCGGCTCGCCGCCTCCTACATCAATTTCTACATCGCCAACGGCGGCGTCATCGTGCCCACCTTCAACAGCCCCTATGACGCCGCGGCGCTGGAAACGCTGGCGCGCCTGTTGCCCGAACGCCGTATCGTGGGCATACCCGCGCGGGAGATTCTGCTGGGCGGTGGGAACATCCACTGCATCACCCAGCAACAGCCCGCAGCTACGAAAGCGCCGGTGAACACCCCATAACCAACCGCCGAAACTCTGTAGTTCGGCCCTGGTTGGAACAGATGGCTCTTTCGGACTATAATCTGGAGCATGTCAAAGGGATTCACCACGAAGAAGCGAAGTAACGAAGATTTTTTTAAAGACTTCACTTCTTCGTTCCTTCGTGGTAAAAAATATGAGGAGAATTACCAATGTACGGATATGCGGGCAGGATTTTACACGTTGATTTGAGCACGGGGCAGATTGAGGTCGAGCAGCCCGAAGAGGCATTTTATCGCACCTACGTGGGCGGCAGCGCTATGGGCGTTTACTACCTGCTGAAAAACACTCCCGCCGGGGCCGACCCGTTGGGGCCGGAAAACACGCTGAGCCTGATGCTTTCGGCCACAACCGGCGCGCCCATCAGCGGGCAGAGCCGCGCCACCGCGACCGCCAAAAGCCCGCTCTCCGGGCTGATCGGCGACAGCCAGGCCGGCGGCTTCTGGCCCGCCGAGCTCAAGTTCGCCGGGTTCGACGGCATCGTGGTCACCGGCAAGAGCGCGACCCCCGTCTACCTTTGGGTGCATGACGGCGAAGCGGAACTGTGCGACGCGTCACACCTGTGGGACCAGACCACCGGCGATGCGCAACGCCTGATCCAGGAAGAGTTAGGCGACTCCAAGATCGAGGTCGCGCAATGCGGCATCGCCGGTGAGCGCGGTGTGCGTTATGCAGCCATCATGAACATGTCGAATCGCGCCCACGGGCGCACCGGCATGGGCGCGGTGATGGGCAGCAAAAACCTCAAGGCCATCGCGGTGCGCGGTCACGGCAAGATCAACCTGGCCGACAAAACCGCCGTTGCGAAGCTGGCGCGCCGAGGCGCAAAGTCCATCCCCGAATACCTCGATGTCGAAGCGCTCCAAAAGTACGGCACCGGGGGCGTCGTGATGTATCAGGACACCAGCGGCGGGTTGCCCACACGCAATTACACGAGCGGAACCTTCGCGCAGGCCGACGAGATTTGCGGCGAAACGATGGCCGACACCATCCTGGTGGAAAACGACACCTGCTACGCCTGCTCCGTCCGCTGCAAGCGCGTGGTCGAGACGGAGTACCAGGGACGCGACGTGATCGGGTTGTACGGCGGCGCGGAGTATGAGTCGCTGGCGACCTTCGGCTCCTACTGTATGGTGGGCGACCTCGCCGCCGTGTCGCTGGCGAACCAGCTCTGCGCCGAGTACGGCGTGGACACCATCGCGTGCGGCGCGACCATCGCCTGGGCCATGGAATGCTTCGAGCGGGGCATCCTGACGCTTGAGGATACCGGCGGCATCGAGCTACGTTTCGGCGACGCCGACGCGATGCTGAAAATGGTCGAGCAGATCGCACACCGCGAAGGATTGGGCCGGCTACTGGGCGAAGGCTCCGCGCTCGCCGCGCAGGCCATCGGCAAAGGCTCTGAGGACTACGTGGTCGCCGTCAAGGCGGGCGAGCTTCCGGCGCACATGCCACAGGTCAAGCGCAGCCTCGCGTTGATCTACGCGGTCAACCCGTTCGGGGCCGACCACCAATCGCACGAACACGATCCGGGCTACACGCCTGACGCGGCGGCGGAGAGCCTGACACGGCTGGCGCAGCTCGGTCTCACCGACCCGCAACCTAATCAGACGCTCAACCACGCGAAGGTCGAATATGCCATGCGCACCCAGTGGAACTACTCGTTCATGGATACCGCTGACCTGTGCCAGTTCGTCTATGGGCCGTCGTGGCAACTCTTCGGGCCGGATGACATGGTCGCGCTGATGCGGGCCGCCACCGGCTGGGATTTCACCATCGAGGAGATGCAGCGCGTCGGCGAGCGCCGCTTGAACTTGATGCGCGCCTTCAACGCGCGCGAGGGCGCGGGCCGCGATCAGGACACATTACCGAAGCGCATCTTCGATGACCCGCTGGTGGGCGGCGCGTCAGACGGTGTGGCCGTGACCCGCGAGGAACTGGCTGCAGCGCTGGATGACTACTATGCGCTGTGCGGCTGGGACGTCGCCACCGGCAACCCAACCCCCGCCAAGCTACGGGAACTCGACCTGGCCTGGCTGGCATAGAAAGGAGCCACGAATTTCACGAATTATACGAATTGAAAAAGATTCTTTCATAAATTCGCTCAATTCGTGAAATTCGTGGCAAAAAACTTCGTGTCTTCGTGTCTTCTTGGTAAATCTGGAGATTTTCGATGACCTATGTTCATGCAGGGAAATATCTGCGGGTTGACCTGACCAGCGGCGAGCAGCACATCGAGACCATCGCCGACGAGGACGTCCGCCGTTTCTACCTGGGTAGCGGATATGCGGCCCTGCTGATGCACCGCGAGATGGACCCCGACTCGCCGCCGCTCGACCCGCGCAGCCCCATCTACATCTTCAACGGCCTGATGAGCGGCACATTTGCGCCTACCGGCTGTCGATCGAGCTGGTGTGGTCGTAGCCCGCTGACGGGCATCTGGAACGAGTCGAACATGGGTGGTCACTGGGGCGCGGAACTGCGCTTCGCCGGGCTGGACGGGCTGGTGATCATCGGGTGCGCCGAGAAGCCGGTCTATCTTTACGTCCACGACGAGATGGCCGAGATTCGTGACGCATCCGCGATATGGGGCATGGACACCTACGACGCGTTCGACGCGATGGTGGCGGCAACTGACCCAAAGGCGCGCGCCGCGGTCATCGGCCCCGCGGGCGAGAACCTCGTCCACTTCGCCAACGTGATGCAGGGCGGGCGTGAGCACAGCCGCGCCGCGGGACGCGGCGGCATGGGCGCGGTGCTGGGCAGCAAACACGTCAAGGGCATCGTCTGCCGGGGGAGGGATAAACCGGTCTATGCCGACCCCACCGGCTTCCGCGACCGCGTGCGCGAGGATAATGCCTTCATCAAAGAGCATTCCATGCCGATGTCCAACTTTGGCACAGCAGGCGGCGTAGTCGGCGCGGAGGGCAAGGGCGACCTGCCGCTGCGCAACTGGCGCGACGGCTCATGGCCCGAGGGCGCGCAAAAAATCTCCGGCCCGTCCATCCACGAGCAGATGTGGGTCAAGCACACCTTCTGTTACGCGTGCCCCATCGGGTGTGGCAAGCTGATCGAAGTGCGCGAGGGGCCATACGCGGGCGTGCGCGGCGAAGGCCCGGAGTATGAGACGCTGGCCGGTTTCGGCGCACAACTCCTGAACGACGATCTGTCCTCCATCGCCGCGCTGAACGATCTGTGTGCGCGCGCTGGGCTGGACACCATCAGCTCTTCGTCGGTCATCGCGTTCGCCTATGAGGCGTTCGAGCGCGGGCTGATCGGCCCGGAGGATACGGGCGGCGTGGCGCTCGAATGGGGTGAGCCTGTCGGCGCGTTCCGGCTTCTCGACCTCATCACCGCACGGGAAGGCGCGGGCGCGTATCTGGCCGATGGGGCGCGCGCCGCGGCCGCGCATCTGGGCCGCGGCGCGGACGAATTCGCGGCCCACGTCAAGGGCATGGAGCTGCCCTATCATGATCCACGAGCTTTCGTCTCAATGGGCGCGACCTATGCGACCGCGGCGCGCGGCGCGTGCCACCTTGAGTCTATCGCCTACTGGCGCGGCTACGGCATCGAATTCCCAGGCTGGCAAGAAGGCCCGCACGACCGGCTCGCCAGCCCCGGCGCGGTCGCGGTGACCATCGCCTTCCAAGACTACTTCGGGACGTACAACCCGCTGGGCCTATGCAAGTTCATCGGCAAGACGGGCCTCCCGCCGGATGACGTCGCCCGCTTCGTCGGAGTGGCGACCGGCTGGAACATCACCGGCGACGAGTTGCTGACCACCGGCGCGCGCATCTTCAACCTCAAGCGCCTGATCAACAACCGTTACGGCATCCGGCGCGCAGACGACACGCTGCCTCCGCGCATCCTCACCCAACCGCGACCCTCCGGCGGCGCGGAAGGCAACCTGCCCGACCTGCCGCTGATCCTGGAGGAGTACTACGCCGGGCGCGGCTGGCTCCCCGACGGCGCGCCCTCGTCCGAGACGTTGGCGGCATTGGGACTTTGACGCCATATATGATAACAGGCATAATGTAGCTGCCAGCTATCAGGCGACTTACCACCTGCACAAATCCTGATCTCACGAACATAAGGAGACGCCATTCCGTTCGCTTTCAAGATTATCCGCCTCGCACCGGTCGGCTTCTTGCAGCGTCCTGCGCGCGCGGACGAATGCTGTTTCAGATGTGGAGGAAGACGTGAACAGACAAGCGAAACCGCAACTCCTCTTGTTTGCTATCTGTGGGCTGGCGCTAAGTGCAGCGCTCGTCCTCGGACTATCCGCCGACAGATCCTCCGCGGCGGCTGCGCCCGATGTATCTGCGCCGGCAACGGATGACTACGTTGTCCTGAGCTGGAACGACCTGGGAATGCACTGCTATAACCGCGATTTCCGATATCTTGCGGTCTTGCCGCCCTACAATAACCTCTGGGCGCAGGTGGTCCTGCGCGGCAACCCACCCGTGATCGTGACAGACGGCGTCTCCATCAGTTACGGCTTCCCCGAAAACACCTTCTCTGTCGGCAAGTCCAACTTCTGGCAATACGACCTTGCGCTGTTCGGCGTGGACTTGCCGCCCAATGTCGGTCTCACCGGCAATGGACTGAGCGGTGATATGGACCTCTTGCCGGGCAAGTCTTACTTCGTGGCCGAAGGGATTCCGCTCACTGAGTTTCGCGATGCCGACTATGCGGCCAATCCCGCGCATCCGGCCCCCTACCCGTATCAATTGGCCACCATCGCTGTAAGAAATACAGCCACCGGCCAGATGCTGACACAAGCCACCACCGTCAGCCCGGTCTCTACGGAAATGCGCTGCGATTTCTGTCACGCCGACGGAATGCAAGAGGACATCGCCACTGGTTCTGTCGAGTTGAACATCCTGACTCTGCACGACAAAGAGAATCAGGGTGAGTATCCGCCGGGGCACACCGGCCCACTAACAGGGCGCACGCCCATCCTGTGCGCCGAGTGTCACGCATCCAACGCCCTGGGCGCGCCGGGCGCGCCCGGTGTGCCAAATCTCTCAAAAGCCATGCACGAGAAGCACGCCGATAAAGTCAGCAACGATGAGGACGGCTGCTACAATTGCCATCCGGGGCCGCAGACCAAATGCCTGCGCGACGTGATGTCGCAGCGCGGCATGGACTGCGTTGATTGTCACGGCTCCATGGAACACGTGAGTCAGAATCGGAACCCCTGGCTGAACGAGCCGCGTTGTGACAGCGCAAACTGTCACGGCGCACAATATGCCCAGGATCAACCGCTATACCGTCAATCGCGCGGACATGGCGGGTTATATTGCGAAGCATGCCACGATAGCACCCATGCCATCGCGCCCAGCCGCGAGCCGAATGACGCCATCAAGTTCCTGGATCTGCAGGGCGTGAACCTCGCTATCGGGGCGGCGAATCGGTGCACGGTTTGCCACACCCGGACGCCCGATGGTCCCGGCCCACACGGGATCCGGGCGCAGTCCTTCCAGTTACACTTGCCGCAGATCGCGCGTTAATCAGAAGCCGGCCCTCACAAAGAGGGCCGGCTTGGTTTTATAGCTTGTGGGTGAGCGACGGGTCAGACGCCGGCGGCGTCGGCCAGAGCGCGACCTTGCGCCAGCAGACTCTCGACGGTTTCGGCGCTGCGCGCTTCAGCGTAAACCCGCAAGACCGGCTCTGTACCCGACGGGCGAATCAGCAGCCAACTGTTATCGGTCAGCAGATACTTGACGCCATCGAGCGTGTTGACGGACGCGACGCGGATGCCCGCCATTTCCGCCGGCGCGTGCGAGACCAGATCGGCGACCAACGCCGCCTTCTTGAACGGACGCACCTGAAAGTCGTTGCGCGCGTAGTAGAACGGCCCGATTTCGGCCATCACCTCGTCCAGCAGCGCTTCCGGCGACTTGCCGGAACGCGCGACCATCTCGGCCATCAGCATCCCCATCAGCACACCGTCCCCTTCGGGGATGTGGCCCTTGATGCTGATACCGCCCGATTCCTCGCCACCGATCAATACGTCGCCGCTGAGCATTAGATCGCTGATGTGATTGAAGCCCACCGGGGTTTCATGCAGCGGCAGGCCGTAAACCTCGGCCAGCCGGTTGAGCATTTGGGTGGTGGAAACGGTCTTGACGACCGCGCCGGTCTGGCCGCGGCCCACCAGAAAACGCAGGGTCAGCGCCATGATAGCATGCGGATCAATGAAGCGCCCCGTCGGCCCGACGGCGCCTGTCCGGTCGGCGTCGCCGTCCATCGCCAGCCCCAGGTCATAGTCGCCCCCGGTCACTTCTTCGATGAGCGGGACGAGATGCCGGGCGATCGGCTCAGGGTGAATGCCGTTGAAGCCGGGGTTCATCTCGCCGCGAATCTCAACCACCTCTGCGCCCGCCTCGAGCAGCAGATCCCGCAGATATCCGCGCCCCGAGCCGTACATCGCGTCTACGACGATGCGCAGGTTGGCCGCGCCGATCGCGTCGAAATCCACCAGGGTGTGCAGATGCTCCCGGTAGGAGGGGAACGGGTCGAAACGCTCGATCCAGCCTTCAACGAGTGCGCGTTCCAGGCCCATGCGCTGCGGTTGCTTGCCCGCGGCGAGATTCTCCGCCAGATGCTTTTCCACCAGCTTCGTATCGGTGGGGGTGGCGCTGCCGCCGTAACCGGCCTTGAGCTTGATGCCGTTGTAGCGGGGCGGGTTGTGGCTGGCCGTAATCATCACGCCGCCGACCGCGCCCAGTGTGGGAATCGCATAGGAAATGACCGGCGTGGGCGCATCGGCCTTCGCCAGCGCCACACGAATGCCGTTGGCCGCAAGCACCTCGCTGACGGCCAGGGCGTAACGGTCGGAGAGAAACCGCGTATCGAAGCCGACCACGGCGAGGGGCGCCATCGCGAGATCTTCGCCCGGCGTCTCCTGTTTTTCCAGCAACACTTCGGCGATGGCCTGGGCCACGTGCCGCACGTTATCAAACGTAAATTCATCGCTGATGACGGCGCGCCAGCCGTCGGTGCCGAATTCAATGGTCATGAAATCGCCTCTCTAAGATGTGATGTAAGTGAACGAAGCAAGTCGTTGCAAGGCCGGGCGACAGATTATGCAGATCGCGTCAACCCGCACCCTCATACGATATACCTGAGAACTCGCTGTCGAAGCCGGCCGGCTCCGGCGAGTCGGGGCAAGGCTCCTGCACCAGCGTCTGGACGAGCCCGCCATAATCGGCGATCAGTTGCTGCGCGTCCGAGATGGAACGGGCCTCGGCAATGAGGTGGAAAGACGCCGTTTCTTCGTCGGGCCGAATCAGGACCCATTCGTGGTCGTTGAGATTGATCTTGATGCCGTCAATGGTTTCGTGCTCGAGCTTGCTGAGTTGCTGCATCAGACAGCCCATGACCCGGCTCTTGGTCTCCCAGAAGCCGGGCACATTACCCGACGAGATGAAAATCGGCGGCAAGCCGGTAATCACATCGGACAGTCGCATTTTTTGCCGCGCCAGGAACTCCAATAACTTGCCCACGGCCAGAAGACCATCGTTGACGGGATGCAACTCCTGAAAGATGAAATTGCCCGTGCTGTCTGCGGCAAGATCGGCCTGAACCCGCGCAGAGATACGCGCCAGCGCCTGCAAATCCACCGGGCAGCGCAGCACCGATCCGCCATAGCGCTTCGCCAGCCGCTCGAAAACGCGCGATTGATCCGTGGTGATCGCGACACGGCTGCCCGGCCGGGTCTGGAACACCAGCGAGACCATCGCCGCGGCCATGACCGGCCCGGGGATGTTCGTACCAACGTCATCCACGATGTATATCCGCTCACCGCCCACATCGAGCCGCACGCCCAGATCAATGCCCTGTAACGCGCCGGTGATACGGGAAAGCTGACGCAGCCCGGCGCGAAATTCTTCCGGCGCAAGCGAAATCTTGTTGGGGTCGCTGCGCGCGTTCAACGGCACCACCTCGACGTTGAGGTCATCCAGGATTTCGGTCAGTACGTCAGCGGCGGGCGAGTGGGCATAATCCACCACGATACGTAAGTGCGCATCACGAATCACATCGGCGTCAAGCGCGTCCAGGTAGCCGCGCGCATAGACGTCGGCGGCGTCAAGCGCGTACTCGATATTGCCGATGTCATCCATATAGGCCCGGCGGAAATCTTCGCGGAAGTAGATCCGCTCGATGGCCCGTTCCTGCTCGCGCGTCAGGCTCAACCCGTCCGCGCCGAAAAAGCGAATATCCACCACACGCGGATCGAAGGGCGAGACGCGCACGTGGACGCCGCCTGCCGCGCGCGCCGCCTGAATCTGGTAGCGTGCGACGGGAATCGGCACGGTGCGTACATCCAGCACATTATTGCCTGCGGAAGGCAAGCCAGAAATAAGCGCACGCTTGATCATCCGAGAACTGCGATGCGGGTCCCGGTTCACTACCACCGTGCTCCCCTTGGGCAACACGGAGCCAAATGCCGCGCCCAGCCGGGCCACCGAATCGGGCGTCATATCCACGTTCACGATGCCGGTGACGCCGTAGCGCCCGAAAAGCGCACGCCGCCCATAGGAACCCCAGATGATGCTGCGGCTGACCGTGGCGCCGCTCTCCACTTCCTTGCCCGGCCAGATTCTCACGCCCGGCTGAATCAGCGCGCCCGGCCCGATCAAGGTGCGGTCGCCGATCACGGCGCCCTCATAAACGGACGCGCCCGCCTTCAAGCTGCACTGACGCGCAATGACGGCGCCGTGAATCTGAGTTCTGGGGCCGATATAGCAGTTGCGCCAGATGATGGACCGGTCCACCTGCGCCTGTTCATCAACCACCGTATAATCGCGAATGACGGCAGGGCCTTTAATCATCGCCTTGCTGCGAATATCCACCTCATCGCCCAGGTAAATGGGTCCGTAAAGCTCGGCGTCGGGCGCGATGTCCACGGATCCGGCGGCCCAGATCCCCGCGCCGATACGCCTGCCCAATTCGCCCATGTTCAACAGCCCGCTGAGAAGATCAGTATTGGCGCGTCGATATTCGGCCAGCGTGCCGATGTCGCACCAATAACCTTTGGCGATATAGCCATATATCGGACGCCCCTGGGCGAGTAAGGCAGGGAAGACTTCCTGGCTCCAGTCCGTCGGGTGGTCCGCGGCGATGGCGTCAATCGTCTCCGGCTCGACCACATAGATACCGGTATTGACAGTATCGGACGTGACCTCACGCCACGCAGGTTTTTCCAAAAATTGGGTCACGCGGCCCGCCCGATCCACATTGATGACGCCGTAGTCGAGCGGGTCGGGGGCGCGGTAAAGCGCGATGGTAATCAATGCCCGGTTATCGCGGTGAAACGCGATCAGATCGGTCAGGTTGAAGTCCGTCAGCGCGTCACCGCTGATCACCAGGAACGGTTCATTGGCGGGTAGGAGACGGCGCGCATGGCGCACGCTGCCCGCTGTGCCGAGGGGCGTTTCTTCAACCACGTACTCGATGTTCATGCCCAGCGCCTTGCCGTCGCCGAAGGCATCCTGAATCTGGGCAGCCAGATACTGCACGGTAATCACCACGTCCTCGATGCCATGTTGTTTCAGCAAGTAGAGGATATGGCCCAGTACCGGGCGATTCACCACCGGCAGCATCGGTTTGGGGCGTTCGAGGGTCAGCGGGCGGAGCCGCGATCCCTCGCCGCCGGCCATCACCACCGCTTTCATGGCAACTCCTGGCGGGCCCGCGGAGGCGGATTTACCGGCGCGGCTTCGGACAGGCAAACCGGGGCCCTTGTAGTATTAAGATGATACCATAGCGCTTTGCGGGAACACAATTTGCAGGGCGGTTTGCAATTCAGGCCCCACGTTCCCGGTGGAGTGCGCACGCCACGAGATGGCGTCAGATGCGCAGCGGCGCCGAGGAGGTTACGAACCGGCCCCCGGGTCGAATGGCGCGGCATCCTGAACTACGGCCAGATCGTCACGCGTCGTACGCGCCAGGGGAATGCCGATGGTATGCGCCGCCGAGGCGATGGCGTGTGATGCGACGGGGCCGCCGAGCACCAGCATGAAGATCAGCACCAGCCCCTTGCCGAAGCCCAGAGGGGTCAGCACGGCCGCGGCAACCACCAGCAACACCACGCCGAAGACGCTCACCTTGCCCGTGGCGTGTAGCCGGGTATAGACGTCGGGCAGGCGATAATATCCGAGCACGCCCAGGGTGGAGAACGCCGCGCCGGTGATGATGGCGAGGATCGCGAAAGCTTGCAGCAAAGTCGTCATGGCATCCTCAGAACATCCGCCCGTCGGCGACATATTTGGCGAGCGCGATGGTGCTGACGAAGCCCAGGGCCGCCAGCCCCAGGGCTACGTCAATGTAGAGCGCGTTGCCGCGGATCATGGCAATAATCACCAACATGCCGAGAATCAGCGTGCCGACCAGATCCGCGCCGATCAGGCGATCAATCACGTTTTCGCCGCGCCAGACGCGCCAGACGCACAACGCGATCAGCGCGATGTGCAATATCAGGGCGGCGTGCAGGACGAATGAGAGGGCGGCGCTCATGGGAAAATCCTGCTCAACAGGTTCCGGCGCCGACCGCTTGCGTCCTCGGTGTATTCGGTCTCTTTGGATACATCCAGGATATGCGTGTACATCACGCCCACGGCGTCAATGCCGATCACCAACTCGCCCGGCGAGACCGTCATGGCATGTGCGCTCAAGGCCGTCGCCAACTCACTTTGACAGCAGGCGGGAATGGCGACGATGCCGGGGTTCATCGGCAGTCGCGGATTCAGGATCAGCCTGCCCATCGTGACGCCATTCTTGACCACATCCAGCATCAGGACGCCGACGTAGAGGATCGCCGCACCCAGGGCAACCACCAGCCGACGCAGATCAAAGGGGCGCGCTTCGATCGGCAAGAGCGCGGCGATCAACGCCGCCACAACGGCGCCGACAATCATATTCGATAGCGTCAGATTGCTCGTCAGGGCGAGATATAACGCCAGCAGGCCCGCTCCGGCAACAACGCGTTGCATCTATCTCCCTCCCAGGGCGGTCAGGATGTACAGAGCCGGATTTCCCACCGATCCGGCGATATCCACAGCCAGGCGCGCCAGCGGTTCACTCCACAGGCCCAGCAACACGCACAGGCCGATCAGAATCGCCGGGGCCAATAACGCATCGCCCTTCGATTTGGCTTTTTGGCCCTCGGCGGGCGGCGTCCACCAGATGACCTGGAACGCGCGGATGACGTACATCAGCGTCATGATGCTGAAGACGCCGATCAGTAGGAGCGCCGGGTAGGCTTGCGCCTGGATGCCGCTGCCGAACAGCGTCAGCTTGCCCACGAAACCGTTGGTGGGCGGCACGCCGGCCAGCGCCAGCGCGCCGATGAAGAACAACACCCCCCCGAAGGGAATGGCCTTGCCCATCCCGGTGATCACATCGAAGGACGCGGACTTCACCGGCGCGCGGCTGGCGACTGCGCCCGCCAGCATCAGCATGGCCGCCTTAATCAGGCTGTGGTTGAAGGTCAGGATGATCGCCGCCGTCAGCGCGGCCGGCGTGCCCCAGCCGATAGCGACGAGGATAAAGCCGACCTGCCCCAGCGTCGAGTAGGCCAACATCCGCTTGGCGTGGGTTGCGCCCAGCGCCGTGAACCCACCAAAAATCACGCCAACCACACCGAGTACGATGAGGGCCGTCTTAAGCGGCGCGGCCACCGGGACGAACAACAGCGTCGTCATGCGGATGAAGCCGTAAACGCCGACCTTGACCACCACCGATGAGAGCATCGCGCTCACCGGCGTCGGCGAGGCGGCGTGAAAATCGGGTTGCCAGAAGTGGAACGGCACGACGGCGCTCTTCACCATGAAGAAGGCGAAAAGCAGCGCCATCGCCAGCGGCGCGGGCTGGCGGGCCGGTTCGGCGGCAATACGCTGCGCCAGGTCGGCCATATTCAGCGTGCCGTAGGCCACGTAGAGGCTACCCATCGCGATCAGCAGGAAGATGGACGCCAGCAGGCTCATGAAGAAGTATTTGTAGGCCGCCTCGGTTCCGTTTGGGTCATCGGAGATGGCCGTCAGCGCTGTGCCGGAGATCACCAGCAGTTCGGCAAAGACAAACATGTTAAAGATATCGCCGGTCAGGAAGATGCCGATCAGCCCGGCGGCCAGGGCCAGGAAAAGCGGGTAGAAATGCGGGTAGGTGATGCAGCGGTCGCCGCAACCCGCCGCATAGACGAGACCCAGGCCCAGCACCAGCGCGGACATCACCGTCATCGTCACGCCAAGCAGGTCACCCATCAGGGTGATGCCGAAGGGCGCAGGCCAACCGCCAAGCTGGAAGGTGACAGGTTGGCCGCCGCTCCAGATCACCCCGAGCAGCCGGAGACTGACCAGCAGCGTGGTGAGCATCACGCCTAACGCCCATGCCGATTGCGCGCGCGGTCGCCGGCGCAGCAGCAGAGCTACCGGCGTCCCCGCAAGCGGAATCAGGATGGGCAACAGGACGAGATGCGGATTCAATGTTTTAGCCGGTCCATCTCATCGGAATCGGCCGTGCCCAGACGCATTGAAATCGCGTAGAGCAGGGCCAGCACAAACGAGAAACCCGCCAGGCTGATGACGATGGCGGTGAGGACGAGCGCCTGCGGCAACGCGTCGCTGCGCTGGCCGGCGAGATTGGTGTAGGCGTCCACGATGCCGTCATACGCGCCGGCGGTCAACAGGAACAGGTTCACGGCGTTCGAGAGGATCAACATGCCGATGGCGGTGCGAATGACGTTGCGGCGCAGCAGTTGGAAGACGCCTACGCCGAACATCACGCCGATGGCTAACGCCTGTAACAAATCCATGCCTATCCCTCCACCGGTGGGTCGGTCGGGTGGCCAAGCGCGCCCAGGATCAAGGTCGCGCCGCCCAGCACCGTGATGCAAATCGCGAGTTCGAAGATAAAGGATGAACTGAAGTTAAAACCTTTGGGCAGCGGCAGACCAACCAATGCGCCATAATCTACATGGCTGAAGAACGATCCCGTGAACAGCGCGGTCAGGGATGCGTTGACGGTTTGCAGCAACAGGCCCAGGCCCACCAGGAGCGACGATTTGAGCCATCGCAGTTTGCGGCGCGTCTCCTGATAGCCGAAGACGACGTACCAGAACGCGATGGCAAGGCTGATGATCACCCCCGCCGTGAAGCCGTCGCCCGGCTGGTCGTGCCCATACATCACTTGCGTCGCGCCGAGGACCATCATCACCGGCAGGAGAACATACGCCAGCAGGTGTATCAACGACGACGTAGGCATCCCGTCAATGCCGAAGACGGTGTGCGCGGGGGCGGCGTCCGGTTGAGCTACCCCTTTGCGCAACTGGGCGCGCACCGTTGTGGCGAATGACGCTGCGTCATGGTGCATCGCGTAACGGATCAGGGTGTACATCCCGATGCCGGCCATGGCGAAGACGGTGATTTCGACCAGCGTATCGAACCCGCGGAAATCCACCACGATCGCGCCGACGATATCGGCCGCGCCGGTGAGCGGTTTCGCGCCTGCCTCGTAGTAGGGGGTAACGACCGAAGCGCGCGGCCGCGACGTCAGAGAGAAGAGGCTCACGGAGGTCATCACAAAGCCCGCGCCCACCGCAATCGCGATGTCGCGGAACAACTCGGGGCGACTTTGCCGGTAGGTGAGCAGGGTTGCGCGCATGAGCTGTTCGCGCGGGATGATGGTCAGCGCCAGCGTCAGCACCACCACGCTGAGCAGGTCAACCACCACCTGCACCAGTGCCACGTCGGGCGCGGGCTGTAATAGCATCAATAGCGCGATGCTGAGGCCGGAGGTGCTGAGCGCCAGGATCGCGAAAAAGTCGCGGCGCAGGATGATCGAAGCCGCGGCGGAAGCGGCGGCCAGCGCCAGCGCGAAGACGCGCAACAGGGGCAATTCGGCGGGCGGGCCGAAGGTCAGCGCGGATGCCGTCTGCGGGATCTCGCCCAGCAGGACGATCAACGCGCCCGCGCCAATCAGGATGGTCGCAAGGTAATGCCGCAGGTGGCCGTCTTGCGTGCGCAGCGCCAGTCCCGCGGTGCGATCCAGCAGGCTCAGCGTCCCATCGTAAAGCCGGTTGGCCGAGAACCGATCGGCGAAGCCGCCCTGCCAGGCGATGACGCGACCCCGGTTGAGCCAGATCACGAAGCCGCCGGCGATGGCGATAATGCTCAGGACGAGTGGCGGCGTAATCCCTGCCCACAGCGCCAGCGACACCTTGACCTGGCCGCCATAGGCCGCCTCGGCAGCGCGCGATATGAATTCGGCCAGCGCCTTCGGCTCGGGCAGCAGACCCAGCGTCAGCGACAGCAGGGCCGGGACCGCCGGCATCAGCAGCATCCAGACCGGCGGTTCGTGGCCGTGAACCTCCGGGTCGCGCGGTTTCCCCATGAACGTATCCCAAATCAGCGTGCCGGCCTGGGCAAAGAGGAAGGCCGCGGCAAACAGAACGCCGCCGACGAGGATGCTGCCCAGCACCGGCGGCATCGAGGGGTGCGTCACCGAGGCCAACAAAGTCTCCTTGGCGAGGAAGCCGAACATGGGCGGCAGACCGGCCATCGAGAGCGCGGCCACGGTCGCGACCACCATCGTGCGCGGCATAGATGCACGCAGCCCGCCCAGCCGGTAGACATTGCGCGTGCCCGTTTCGTGGTCAATGATGCCAACGACAAGAAAGAGCGCGCTCTTGTACAATGCGTGCGCCACCACACTCACCACCAGCGCTTTGAAGGCGGCAGACGTGTCATCGCCGATAAGCATCATCATCACGCCGAGCTGGCTGATGGTCGAGTAGGCCAGCAGGGCCTTGAGATCACGTTGCTTCAGGCCGACGAACGCGCCGAGCATCATGGTGAACAGCCCGAAGCCGGTGAGCAGCCAGAACCATAACTCGGTCTGTCCCAGCGCCGGGTTCATGCGCGCCATCAGGTAGATGCCGGCCTTCACCATCGTGGCGGAATGGAGATAGGCGCTGGCCGGAGTGGGGGCCGACATCCCGTCTGGCAGCCAGATGTGCGCCGGGGCTTGCGCGCTCTTGGTGAACGCGCCGAACGCCACCAGCGCCAGCATCACCGGGTAGATCGGGCTGCTGCGCAACACGTCGCCGCTGGCGAGGATCGTGGCGAAATCCAGCCCGCCCGCCACCGAGGCCGTGAACAGCAACCCGGCGAGCATCGCCACGCCGCCGCCGCCCGTGATGAAGAGCGACTTGAACGCGCCGCGCCGCGCCGCCGCATCCGAAGTCTTGTAGGCAATCAGGAGGAACGATGTGACGCTGGTGCCTTCCCAGAAGAGGAACAGCGTCACAACGTCGCCCGCCAGCAGGATGCCGGACATGGCGGTCATGAACAGGAACAAGTAGGTCAGGAAGCGCCACTCGCTGCCCGCGGAGAAATAATACCCGCTGTAGACGACCACCAGCGCGCCGATGCCCGACACCAGCAGCAAAAACAGCAGGCTCAAGCTATCCAGCCACAGAGAGAAATTGACGCCCAGCGAGGGAATCCAGGCAACGCGGAAGGTCTGCGGGCCGGCCGCGTTGACATCGGCGACACGACCCAGCAGGAACAGGAACGAGATCAACGGGAGGACGGCAAGCGCCCAACACACGCCCCGCAGCGACAAACGCCGATTGACTCCTGGAAGACCATAGAGCGCGGCCAGCAATGCGCCCAGCAGGGGCAACAGGATGGGAATGAACAGGGCGAGATCGGACATGGCGCAATTTTACACGAATCTTGCGCCCTGCGCCAGATGGTTTTCACAAAAGGTTCGTAGCGCGCCGTCCCCGGCGCTCAGGAGCGCGCGCTACGAACCTGCTTTCAATGACCGGTTCGTCGTTTTCGGCGCTCTCGCGGGTATGCTATACTCCATTGCATGGATCCGAGAGCGTTACGCGTCCTGGAATTCGATAAGATTCGCGACCGGCTGGCCGGCTTTGCCTCCTTCTCGCTGGGGGTCGAGCGCGCCCTGGCGCTGGAGCCGACCGATGACCTGCGGCAGGCGCAGGAATGGCAGGAAGAGACCCGCGAGGGGCGGCGGTTGCTCGAAGAGAAGAGCGACGTACACCTGGGTGGCGTCCACGACGTGCGGCCGCGGGTTGAGCAGGCGTTGCGCGGCAGCCCGCTGTTGCCGATGGACCTCATCGAGGTGCGCAGCACATTGCAACGCGCGAAAGCGCTGCACCGCACGTTGACTCGGCTGGATGACCAGTTCCCCTACCTGGCCGATGTCGCGGGGCGCATCTCTGTGCCGCAGGGCCTGATTGACGAGATCACGCGCTGCATTGACGAGCGCGGCGAGGTGCTGGACAATGCCAGCGACACCCTGGCGCGCGTGCGGCGCGAGTTGCGCGACGCCCACAACAAGCTGATGGACCGGCTCCAGCGTTACGTCAGTTCATCCGGCACGTCGCAATACCTGCAAGAGGCCATCGTTACGCAGCGGCAGGGGCGTTATGTGATCCCGCTCCGCGCTGAGTTCAAGGGCCGCATTCCGGGGTTGGTTCACGACCAATCGGGGAGCGGGGCGACGTTGTTCATCGAGCCGCTGGCCGTGGTTGAGTTGAACAACAAGTGGCGCGAGGCGCAACTGGCCGAGGAAGAGGAAATCCGCCGCATCCTGGCGCAACTCACCGAACTGGTGGCACAGTCGGGCGGAGCGATCCAGCGCACCATCGTAGCGCTGGGCGATCTCGACCTGATCTTCGCCAAGGCGCGCTACGGCAGCGAGTTGCGCGGCGTCGAGCCGGAGCTTTTGCCTTTTAAGGCGCCCACGGTCGCACACGCTCGTCCGGCGCGCGGCGCGCGCAAGGCTGCTGAGTCTGCGTCGGAAGTCACAGAGGACGTTGCGCCAAACGTCCATCACCCGGGCAGCCTCATCAAGCTTATCAAGGCGCGCCACCCGCTGCTGAATCCGCTCACTGTGGTGCCGGTAGACATTTACACCGACGCCGACTATTTCATCATCGTCATCACCGGACCGAACACCGGCGGCAAGACGGTGAGTCTGAAGACCACCGGGCTGCTGACCCTCATGGCGCAGGCCGGCCTCTCGATCCCCGCCGCGGACGGCTCCGCGCTGACAGTGTTCGAGGATGTATTCGCGGACATCGGCGACGAGCAGAGCATCGAGCAGAGTCTCTCCACCTTCTCGTCGCACATGACGCACATCGTGGACATCCTCGACCGGGCCGATTCGCGGTCGCTGGTGCTGTTGGATGAGTTGGGCGCGGGGACAGACCCCGAAGAGGGCGCGGCGTTGGCGCAGGCCTTGCTCAATACGCTGCTGGCGCGCAGCATCACCACCGTGGCGACCACGCATTATTCCGAGATCAAAGTCTTCGCGCACAACACGCCCTACGTCGCCAACGCGAGCGTCGAGTTCGACATCGAGACGCTCAGCCCGACCTACCGGTTGAGCATCGGCCTGCCGGGGCGCTCGAACGCGCTGGCGATCGCGCAACGGCTGGGCTTGCCATCCTCGATCGTGTCTCAGGCCGAGGCGCTCGTCTCACCGCAATCCATGGAAGTCGAGACGATGCTGGCGGAGATCAAGCGTTCGCGCGAGGCGGCGCTGACGGCTGAGTCGGACGCGAAGGCGAACCTGCGTCGCTCCGAAGCGTTGCGCGCAGACCTTCAGTTCCGACTGGCGGGCGTCGAAGAAGCGCGCCGGGGCGTGCTGGACGAAGCCAGGACGCAGGCGCAGGCCGAGTTAGACGCGATTCGCGAGGAGATCGAAGGGACGCGCGAGCGGCTGGCCGGGTTGGGGCCGGTCGAAGCCGCGCCCAGAGGGACCAGCCGGCATGAGACCTGGTTGGCCGAGGCGGAAGCCATCATGGCAAAGCGCGCCGAGGAAGTGCGCCCGTTGCCGCGCGCCAAAGCCACCGAGCCGATCATCGTGGATGGGCCGCTGCTGCCCGGCGACCGGGTGTGGGTGCCGTCGCTCCAGGCCAGCGGCGAAATCGCGGCCGTGGGCCAGAACGAAGTGGAGGTCAAGATCGGTTCGTTCCGGGTCAAGCTGGGACGCAACCGGGTAGAGTTGCAACAGCGCGGCGAACTGCCGGCGATTCAAGCGGTTCAATCCGCGGGGTCGCTGCCGAAAGCCGCGAATCCGGGCATGGAACTCGACCTGCGCGGCCTGACGGTAGATGATATGCTGATGGAGTTGGATCGCTACCTCGACACGGCGTATCTGGCCGGATTGCCGTTTGTCCGGCTGATTCACGGCAAGGGCACGGGCGCGCTGCGCCAGGCCGTGCGCGACCAACTGCGCGGCCACCCGCTGGTCAGCGAATATCGCGCTGGCGAGAACAGCGAAGGCGGCGAAGGCGTGACCGTTGCCAAAATGGTTCAGCGTTAACTCACATCCATGATTACCCGCAAGCGCCTCCGCGGCGCGCTTCAGGTGGTCATCAGCGTCGCGCTGTTGACCATTATCCTGCGGCAGGTTCACTGGACCGAAGTGACCGAGGCCCTCCGACGCATCGAGCCGGGCTGGCTGGCGCTGGCGTGGGGCATGTTCGTCCTCGGTGTAGTGGTGCGGGCCGCGCGCTGGCAGACCCTGCTGGATGCGCTGGACATGCCGCGCTCGCTGGCCGAACTGAGCGCCTGGTACTTCGTCGGCAGCTTCTTCAACATGGTGCTGCCCACCGGCTTCGGCGGCGACGCCGTGCGAGTCGCCGAATTGGCGCAGGACACGCAGCGCCTCGACGTGGCGGTCAACAGCGTGCTGGTGGATCGCTATCTGGGGCTGATGGTATTGCTGGCGATGGGGGTCATCGGGGGGTTGCTTGTGCCGGGCGTTGCGCCGGCCGCGGTGCTTTGGTTCACGGCGGCGCTCTTTGTGGCCGGGCTGATCGCCGCGGTCGCGCTGGCAATGCCCTGGTGGGATGAACTGGCGACGCGCCCCGGCCTGGTGGGCAAGACGGTTTCGACCCTGCGCATCCCGTCGTTCTCCGCCGCGGTGCGCCCGTATGACCGGCGCACGCTTGGCAAGGCGCTGGTGATCTCGCTGCTCTTCAACTTTTTGCAGGTCGGCTGGAACATGGCAATTGCGCGCGGCCTGCACATCGAAGCGCCGCCGATCGCGTATTTTGTGTTCGTGCCGCTGACCGCCGTCACCCTGCTCTTGCCCGCGTTCGGCGGCCTTGGCGTGCGCGAGCTGACCTACGCCGGGCTGTTTGATTCGGTCGGCGTGCCCCAGGCGCAAGCGGTCGCGCTGTCGCTCGGCGTCTATATCATCACGCTCGCCACCGGGCTGCTCGGCGGCATCATCTACCTTTTCGGCGGGATTCGCCGCACGCGAGTCAAACCGGCGACCGGCGGTTCCGATGCGCCGGCCGCCCATCACGGATGCGAAGAAGCACATGGACCCTGAAATCTCCGTCGTTATTCCGTTATACAATGAAGTCGAGAGCATTCCGGCGCTCTACGACGAACTGACTGCCGCGCTGGAAGCCACCGGGCGGCCTTACGAGGTCGTGGTAGTGGATGACGGCAGCAAGGATGGCAGCTTCGACCGGTTGCGTGAGATCAACGCGCGCGACCCGCGCTGGCAGATCATCCGCTTCCGGCGCAACTTCGGCCAGACTGCCGGGTTCGCCGCCGGGTTTGCCGCCGCGCAGGGCGACATCGTGATCACCAGCGACGCTGACCTGCAAAACGACCCGCAAGACATCCCCAAGTTGATCGCCAAGATGGAGGAAGGGGGATACGATATCGTCAGCGGCTGGCGGGTAGATCGCAAGGAGCCGTTCCTCAGCCGGCGTCTGCCCTCGATGATGGCAAACCGGATGATCTCCGGCGCGACCGGCGTCTCACTCCACGATTACGGCTGCTCGCTCAAGGCTTATCGGAGCGAAGTCGTAAAGAACGTCAACCTGTACGGCGAGTTGCACCGGTTCATCCCGGCGCTGGCAAGCTGGATGGGCGTCGAGGTAGCCGAGGTGCCGGTGAACGACCGCGCCCGCAAGTTCGGGGCGAGCAAATACGGCATCGGCCGCACCTTCCGCGTGATGCTGGACTTGATCTCCGTGCGCTTCCTGCTGGGCTATGCGACCCGGCCCATCCACGTGTTTGGCCGGTTGGG
Source organism: Anaerolineae bacterium (assembly GCA_038214535.1). Lineage (GTDB taxonomy): Bacteria > Chloroflexota > Anaerolineae > CG2-30-64-16 > CG2-30-64-16 > JBBQRS01. Next base: position 41,013 of record JBBQRS010000009.1, on the reverse strand, counting down.
GCTGATTATGGGCGGCCTGGGCATCCTCATCGGTATCTTTCTCACCTTCGTCAAGTTTGTGCTGGGCCAGGACATCGGCAACCGCCCACTCTTGATGCTCGCCATCTTGCTGGTGATCGTGGGGGTTCAGATGTTGAGCATGGGGCTGTTGGCTGAAATGGTGATGCGGACCTATTACGAGGCGCAGGATAAACCGATCTATGTGGTGCGCGATTGGTTGAGCAAGCCGCCCACAGAAGAATCTTAAGAAATTGACACCGGTAGTTTAGCCCCTCGTGGGCGTCGCCGCGGATATGGGAGGCCTAAACGATGACGCAACGTTCCTGGGTACAAGCCGTGCGCCAGCATCATGGCATCGAACATGCGACCCTGACCCTGTTGAGCCGGTATGCGCCGCAGGTTCAGCTATTTGCGCGCAGCGACTCCAGAGGATTCGTCGTTTACGGCGACGTGGCGACGATGGAGCTGCGCGCCGCCGCTGAAGAGGCCCTGGCGCGGTTGGAGGCCGGCGAGGCGCGGTTGGCCGTTCACCCGAATTGCGGCACCAACCTCGTGACGGCGGCTGTGTTGAGCGGCCTGGCCGTCTTGCTTACCGCCGGAGATAGCAAACGTTCGCTGTGGGATCGCGCCCCCGGCGCAGTGCTGGCGGCGACCGCCGCGCTGATGGTGGCCCCGCCGCTGGGGCGGCTGGCGCAGGCGAAGGTGACCACCTCGCCACAGGTCGGCGGCTTGCGCGTCGTTGACGTGAAGCGCTGCGACACCGGCCCGCTCGTTTGCCACCGCGTGGTCATTTCAGCTTGATGGCGTTTATTGAGGTGGTTCGGTGATTACGTTGATTCACGGGCCGGCGGAGTTGTTGCGCACCGAGGCGCTGGCGAGCCTGCGCGCCGGGCTGGGCGACGACCCCGCTTTTCTGGAAGTCAATACCCACGTGATTGACGGGCGCAAGGCCACCCTGGCCGAGATCGAGAACGTCTGCGAGACCCTGCCCTTTTTGGCGGAGCATCGCCTGGTCATCATCGAGGGGTTGGTGCGCCGGCTTGCGGGGTCACGCAAGTCACGGGGCGGCTCGAAGCGAGAGGATCAGACAGACGCAGAGGACACAGGTTCTACCGATTCCGCCGCCGTCGAGGCGCGCCGCTTCATCGAATACATCGAGCAGATCCCTGAGACGACCGAGTTGGTGTTGATCGAGGAGGACGCCGTAGGCAGCGGGCCGCTGCTGCGCCGGCTCATGGAGCTGCAACGATCCAACCAGGCTCGCATCGTGTTGTGTCAGAAACCGGGGCGCAACGACCTGACCGGCTGGATTCGCGCGCGCGCGGCGCAGCACACGCTGAAACTGGCCGGTGAAGCCGTCAACGATCTGGCCGAATTCGTGGGCGACGACCTGCGTCAACTCGACCAGGAGTTGATCAAGCTGACCGATTACGCCGCCGGAAGAACGGTCACCCGCGCCGACGTGCGCCTGCTCGTCGCCGCCACCCGCGCCGCCAACATTTTCGACCTGGTGGATTCGCTGGGAATGGGCGATACGCGCCGCGCCGCAAGCCTGATGCGCCATATGCTCGATATTGACGGCGAACAACCGCTTATCATCCTGACGATGATCGCGCGGCAGTTTCGGCTGTTGCTTCAGGCGAAGGCGATGCAGGCCAGGGCGGCTCGCCCGCAGGAAGTGGGGCAGGCGCTGGGGATTCCCGACTGGACGGCTAACAAACTACTGAACCAGGCCGCACGTCACACCTTTGCCGGCCTCCAGCGCGCGCTGGAACACGTGCTGGCCGCCGACGAGGCGATCAAGACCGGCAAGATGACGGACCGCGAGGCGATGGACGTGCTGCTGGCCCAACTCGCCCTCGCCTGACGCGTCCGACTCTACGCCGCGCTGGGCTCCCGCCGTTCCTCGACCCCCACCCAGAAGTGATGCGCCAGGATGTTGTCCGCCGGAACCACGCGCAACGTCGGCCCTCCGGCCCCCTCTAACTCGATGAACTGTGCCCCGGTCAGCGCATCAATATTGACATAACAGGTATCGGGCAGTGCGCCGAATTTCTCGCGGTAACGTCGCGCCGCATCCCGCGCCTTGGCGATCACATCGCGACCGGGGTCGCTGTCAAACCAGAGCAAGCCCATCTGCATTTCGCGCCCCCTTGATCCTTCCTGCCGGTCGGCGATGCGCGCGTCGCCGCCACATCGGCAAGGCGTAGCGTGGCGTGGCCTCCCACCGGCACAGGGCGCGCCCCAGCCGCGTCGGGCTGCACCGCACATACCACAGTCCGGCATCGGCATAGTAACTCAGTTCGAAGCGACCCTCGGCAGTGACCACGCGGTAACGCCGCTCCGTGCCGAAAGTGCGGATGCGCTCCACCGCCAGCACCCGCACCAGTCTGTCTTCCCATCGAAATGCTTGCGGCGTGAACCCATCGGGGCGGACCGAGATCTGCACCGGATTCGTGTCTTTGTTTAGCATGAGGACTCCTTAGAAATCAAACGCCCTCTTGGGGGCGTGGTTAGCTCCACTCGTCCTCGTCGCCGACGACGCGCAGCCGGCGTAGGCCGCCATCCATCCCATAGTTGGGCGGCGGCATGGGAACCTGCATCTGCGAGGTCCGTCCATTCACCAGATCAGATGGGTTCAGGACGATGAAATTCGGCGTCTGGATTTGTGGCGGAGGCGGCGCTTCCTGTCGCCAACTCGTCATGCCGGCGCGCTCACGCCGCAACAGCGCCATCAACAGGATGCTCGTCGGCACGCTCGACGCCACCCCGACGACGACCCCGATCACGACGGCCATCGCGTCGGTGCTCATCCGCTGGCCGATGATCAGCGCCATTGCCACGCCAAAACCCAGCATGACGGGGATGATGATCTTCTTCATGACGGTCTACCTGCCGCCAGCCGCCGCACGCCGCGGCTCTCGGATTCAGGCCGCCACGACCGTCGCTTACGCCCCCCGGCCCGGATGCGATTCAGAATGCCCTCCAGTTCAGGGGTGGCCGCATAGGCGGCCTGAAACCGGATGGTCTGCCCCTTGGCGACCAGCAGAAAATCGCCGCGGCCCAGAAGCCGTTCCGCTTCCGTGCCGGCCAGCCCCGATGCGACCTTTGCATCTTCGGGGCTGGCGACGCTGCCCACCAGCCGCACCGGGAAGTTCGCCTTCATCATGCCGCCGACGAGGGCCGACGAAGGCCGCTGCGTGGCAGCCACCACGTGGATACCCGCCTCACGGCCACGTTGGGTCAGCCGCGTCACGGCATCGGCCAACGACTTGCCCCCGGTCACGAGGAGATCCGCGAGTTCGTCAATCGCCACCACCAGCCGCGGCAGCGACACGCGGGCCACATCGCGCCGGCTCATCTCGGCGACGAGGACATCCAGCACTTCGCCCGCCTCCGCCACATCGTGGACGACGCCCTGCCCTCGCCAGACGTGCGGCAACGCAGAGAGCGCCGTCAGCCCCCGCGCCTTGGGATCAATCAGGACGACCTGGAGGCGACCGGGATGGTTGTGCATTGCCAGCGAAACCAGCAACGTGCGCAAGAGCGCCGTCTTGCCGCTGCCCGTCGTGCCGGCCAGAAGGACGTGCGCCACGTCCGGGCTATCGAGCCTGAGCAGCAAAGGGAGCCCCCCCTCATCAATGCCGAGCACGGCGCAGTTAGGCGGTACGGTGCTTAACCCGCCGCACAGTTCCAGGAGCTCGACGGTTCGCGGCGCATCGCGCGGCACCTCCACGTGCAGCATTCCGCCCTCACGATAGACGCGCGTGCTGCGCGCGCCCAGCGAGAACGCCAGTTCCTCGGCCAGATTGCTCACCTTGTTGATTTTCGTGCCGATCGCCGTCGTCACGTCAAACCGCACGAAGCGCGGCGTAATGGTCGCCTGCCAGACACGGGCGGGCACTTTGTGCGCGCCCAGCACCGATTCGATGCGGGCGGCCTGCATATCGTATTTGCGAGCCATGGTCAAACTCCGGCAGGAAGGATGGCGCTCCTGGAGGAGCGGCGCTCACGCGGCGATCAGATTCAGCGATGCCCGGCCATCTGCCGGAGCCGTGACCTGGCGAATGACGAGCAGTACCTTGCCCTCGATGCGCACCAGGTTCGGATGATAGATCATCGGATCCAGCTTCATCTTCGCATTCGCCGGGCGCAACTCCACGTTGTCGTTATGCCGATAGAAGTATTTCAACGTGCGGCCCACGCCTTTGACGTTCGCCGCCACCAGATCGCCGTTGCGAATCTCATCCGATGGAGAGATCACCACCAGATCGCCGTCGTTGATGGCGGCCTCGATCATGGAGTCGCCCGATACGCGCAGCGTGACGACATCTTCGTGCCCGCCGACCAGGCTGCGGGTCAACTCCACGGCCTCATCGGCGAAGACATTGTCATCCTCGGTCGCGGTGTCGCGGGGCCAGCTCGCCCCGATGATGCCCGCCACCGGCGCCCAAATGGTGTTGAAGCTGAAGGGTCGGCCATCGGCGCGGCGCAACAGGGCGATCGAACGCGACCGGCCCGGCGTCAGCTCGATGAATTCCTTCTCATCCAGGCTTTTCAAGACCTGATTGATGTGGTAGCCGCGGCTGCCCAGCCCGGCGGCGCGGCTGAGTTCCTCACGGCTGGGGCAGAAACCGGGCCGCAGAGTCTGTTCGAGGTAGCACAGGACGCGCGCCTCGATTTCGGTCAGTTGCTCGCTAATTTGTGTCATGCGGGTAAATGCCATCTTGATCTCCTCGACGCAGGTATGTGTCGTCGGCGTCGCGAACGAATGTTCTGAATGCATCATATCAGAACGGGTGTTCGATGTCAAGTACCAATTTCGATATTGCGGGAATGCCGCGTTGGTGCTATACTCGTTGCTGGCGGGCGCGCAATGCTAAAGCGCCGGGTCGCGCCCCTTTCATCGCACTTCCAAGGATATTTCTATGTTGCGTTCTCACGTCAATCTTCGTATCACTCAATGGGCGGCTGCGATGCTGGTCAGCGCGCTGCTGATCGCCGGCTGCCAGACCGGGACGCCGCCCGACGCGGCTGCCGCGCAAGCCGCCAGCGATCCCACCGCAGTGGTCGTCGTGCCTTCGCGCACGCCGCCCCCGACCTCGACGGTCGCGCCCGAACCTTCACCCGTGCCTACAGAGGCCGCCCTCGCGGAAGCGCCTACGGCCACGGCTGAGCCGGTAGAACCGACGGTCGAGCCGACCGCAACGTCCGCGCCGGTGGTTCTTCAGCCCCCCGTGCGGCTGGTCATCCCCGACCTGAAGATTGATACGCCAGTGATCCCGATGAGTTGGCGCGTGGTGGATACGGCCAACGGTCCGGTTTCGGAATGGGTGATCCCGAAGATCGAGGCCGGCCATCACATCAACAGCGCGTCGCTGGGTGAGCAGGGCAACCTAGTGATCTCCGGCCACAACAACATCTACAGCAAGGTGTTCGAGTCCATCAGCAAGTCGTGGAACAACGACACGCGGGTCGCCGTGGACAAATTCACGGATCGCTCCGACGTCTTGAATGGTCGCACTGTGCAACTTTTCGGCGCGGACGGCCAGGAAGTAGATTATCAGATCGAGGAGTTCTATCGGCTGCGCGATACGGGTGTGTCCGCCGAACAACGGATGGCGAACGCGCGTTTCATGAATCCGACGGATGACGAGCGGGTGACGATCATCACCTGCTGGCCGCCGTGGAACAATACACATCGTCTCGTGGTCATCGCCCGCCCGGTTCCGGCGCAATAGGTTCAACTGAACCTGATGGCGTCTGCGGGGGCGCGCCGGGGTCCTCTGTTCGGCATCCGCACCTGGATTGGGCTGGCGCTGGGCCTGATGGTGCTTGCGCTGGCGGCGCGCAACACTGACTTGCGGCAGGTATGGGCCGTTCTCGGCACGATTCAACCGCTCTACGTGCTTCTGGCCGTCGGGGCGACCGTGTTGACGCCGCTGGCAAAGACCGTGCGCTGGCGCTGGCTGTTCTATCCGAAACAGGTTGAAGCGAGCACCCTGGCGTTGAGCGGCCCCCTGGTGATCGGCCAGGCGGTCAATTTGATCGTACCGGGGCGTTTCGGCGAGCTTGCCCGCACATATCTGGGCGGCGAAGAAACCGGCATTAACAAATCCTACGTCTTTGGGACGATTGCCGCCGAGAAGCTGCTCGATCTGGTGATGCTGGCCGTGCTGGTCGCGGCGCTGGTTCCGCTGGTCGCGCTGCCCGAGCGGTTCACCCTGCGGACGACGCCGGTGCTGGTGATGGCCGTCGCCGTGGGGCTGGCGATTGCGGTGTTCCTGGCGGGCCGGCGATTGTGGCTGGCGCTGATGCAGCGGGCGTTGAACCGGCTCTCTCCCACCCTCGCGGTGCGCTGGGAAGGCCGTTTGCGGTCGCTCATGGATGGATTAGCGGTGCTCAGCGCGGGCAGACCGGCGCCGGCGATCTGGGGCTGGACGGTGATCGCTTGGCTGCTGTCGGCGCTCACGAACTGGTTCCTGTTGTTGGCGTTTGGGCTGCCGCCGTCGTTTCTGATCGCGGTGTTCCTGCTGGTCGTCTTGCAGGGGGGCGTGGCGATCCCTTCGACGCCGGGCAAGATCGGCGTTTTTCAGTATCTCTGTGTGGCGGCGCTGTCCGTTTTCGGCGTGCCCGAAGCGGCGAGCTTCAGTTACGGCGTCGTGCTCTATGCGATTGCTTTTGGAACGATTGGCGTCTGGGCAGCCCTTGCGCTGTGGGCGCGCAGCCTGAACCTCCGCCGTCTCCGCGAGGCGACGGCAGACTTGCCGGGGACGCTCGATACGCAACCATAACTTAGAATCTATCCAAAAACTGTGCGTCGCTCTCCTTTGTAGTGACGGCTTCAGCCGTTTTGGGGGGGCACGACAACGGCTGAAGCCGTCACTACAAAGTGGTGTGTAACTACCCGCCGGAGCACGTCATGCCTTTCCGGCCTGGGAGGATCCGATGGGACGAAGTAAGAAATGGATCATTTATGGGTTGGTGGCCGTCGCGCTGGTCGGCGTGGCGCTGTCCGGCCCGGTCGTATGGGCCACACCAGGTCAAAGCCCGGCGAACCAGACTGTACCGCCCAAGCCTCCAGAGCCGCCGGAGCGGCCCGACCCCGATAAGCCCGATCCCGGGCAGCCGCCGGCACCGGGCGCAACCCCCGCGCCGGGTGTGACCGTCGCGCCGGGCGCAACCGTCGCCCCCATCGTCCCGATCGCGCCTGCGCAAGGCGCGCAACTCGTGCTTCAGAAACGGGCCGACCACCGGCAGATTTGGCCGGGGGAGACCGTGGGTTTCACCCTGACGCTCAGCAACCAGGGCGCGACCTCGTTGCAGGGCATCTCGCTCGAAGATACCCTGCCGCCGGGGTTGGAGCCGGGCGTGGTGCTGGAAGGTCGCGACGCGGCATGGGATGGCCGCACCCTCCGCGCGCAGGTGGCCGTGCTGCCGCCGGGTGGCGAATACACGATTCGCTTCTCAGCACTGGCAGGGCCGGTTCCGGGCTCAGGGCCTGAACTGACGAACGTGGCAAAGGCAACGGCGGCGGGCGGCAGCGTGGCCGTGGCGCAGGCGATCCTGATCTGGCCGCCGGTGGAACTGCCGCCGGTGGGCGGCGCGTGGGCCGATCCGGGCAGACCCCGTTAGGGTCTGCCTCAGAGTATGACCGCCGACTCGATTCGCTCCGCCCTTCGGGGCATTTGGCCGGCCCTGATTGCAGGGCCGGTCGCTTTGCTTCTATATGCGGCAACCCTCGCGCCCGGGCTGACGTGGGCGCATCATGGCTCCGACGGTGGCGACTTCCTTGCAGCCGCGCTCGTCAGGGGCGTGCCGCATCCCTCCGGATATCCCACCTACGCGATATTATTGCGGGCGATCACTTGGTTGCCCGGTGAGACGGCGCGCTGGGGGAACTGGCTCTCCGCCGGTTGCGCGGCCCTGGGCGTCAGTCTGTTCGCGGCGCTCGCCTATCGAGTGTTGGCCGGGACGGTCTGGCGCGGCCCCGTGGCGCTCTCTGCCGCACTCTGTCTGGCCGCATCGCCGGCGCTGTGGAGCCAGGCCGTCATCACCGAGGTACACGGGCTGAACTTCCTGCTGGTCGTCGCGCTGATGACGTTGCTGTGGTCCTGGGGGCGCGGCGCGTGGCGTGGGTCGTCCGCGGCGACAGGGCTGATATTTGGCCTGAGCCTGGGCAATCACCTGACGACCCTCCTCATGCTCCCCGCGGCTGCCGATTGGCTGTGGCACACCCGGCGGAAGCAAGCCGACCACAGACGGGAATGGCTTAGCGCCGCGGCCGCAGCCGCGCTGGGGTTGACCGTCTATCTCTATCTGCCCCTTGCCGCGGCCGCCGACCCGCCGGTGAACTGGGGCGACCCGAGCACACCACTCCGGTTCTGGCAAGTGGTCGCCGGGCAGATTTACCGGCCGCTGATGTTCGGCGTCAGCCTGAGCGCGCTTCCCGGTCGGGTGGCGGCCTGGGGCAGCGAGCTCGTCTGGCAGTTCGGCGGGGGGCCGTGGGGAGCGCTGATTGCGTTGCTCGGCCTGTGGCGGCTCGACCGGCGCGAACATCTCTGGCAGCGTTTCACCCTGCTCATCGTGGTCGCCTACAGCATCTACGCGATCGGTTACGACACGGCGGACGCGTACCTGTATCTCATCCCCGCGTGGACGGCGATTGCCTTCTGGCTGGCGGAAGGGCTGAACTGGCTGGCCGAACTCGCGGCGGGAACGCCGGACGGTAAACAGCCGATCCCGTTGGGGCGCACCCTGTCGGGCATCCTGCTCGGTCTGTTCCTGTTGAGCCTGCCGGTCGCCTCTGTATTGCGGCACGGCGCGACGATGGACGCACGCAGCGATATGCGTGCGCAAGCCTTTCTCGACGCCGCGCTCTCCGAGGCCGCGCCGGACGCCGTGATTCTCGTTGAGGAAGATGCGCGCACGTTCGCGCTGTGGTACGGCATCTACGGCTTGCAGCGCCGCCCCGACTTGACGCCGGTCAACGTCCGGCTGTATGCTTTCCCCTGGTATCGGCGCACCCTGGCAAGCCACCATCCCGGAGTATTGCCGCCCGTCGGCTTAGATGCGCCGGATGTGGACGCTTTCGTCGCAGATGTAGCGAACCGCCTGCCGGTCTATCGCGCCGGCCCGATTGACATCAACGCGCCGGATCTGATTGAGGAGCCGGTCGGAGCACTCGTAAAGATGACACCACAATGACCAACAAACGACGCATCCTGATGGTTGCCGGCGTCGCCCTGCTGCTGCTGGTGATCTGGGTGGGGTTCAGCGCGATCCGCGCGGCCACAGAAACGCGCAAGGCTCTGGCTGCATTGGATCGCATCCAGGCCGCGGCCGATAACCCCGACATGGCGGCGCTCGACGCCGTCGCCCCGGAGATGGCGGCCCTGGAGACGCACCTTAAAGCCGTGCGCAGCGCCGTCGGGCCCTTCATGCCTCTCGCCCCCGCATTTGGCTGGTTGCCCAAAGTCGGCCCGCTGGCAGGGTCGGCCCCGGCGCTGCTGGATATGGCGGTGGAAACCGCAACCGGCGGGAATCAAGCCCTGACGGCATTGCGGCCTGCGCTCGTGGGCCTGCGCGAGCACGGCGCGGGCGACGGGTTGGGGCAAGTGGTCGCTGCGTTGCAGGCCGCGCAACCCGAGTTGGCCGCCGCCGAAGAACACATCGCGCGCGCGGAGGCCGCCCGGGCATCCATCACCCAACCGCTGCCGGGGCGCTTCCAGGGCCAGATGGCACAGGTAGACCGCATCTTGCCCCTAGCGCGGGTGGGATTGCAGGCCGCACAGATTGCGCCTGTGCTGCTGGGCGTGGATGAACCTCGCTCTTACCTGATTCTGGCGCAGAACAACGATGAAATGCGCCCCACCGGCGGCTTCATCAGCGGCGCGGGGGTTGCGCGCTTCGAAGGCGGACGGCTGACCGACCTCAAGATGGCGGACAGCTATGCGGCAGACGACCTGTCGAAGCCGCATCCGTCGCCGCCGCTGCCGTTGAGCGAGTGGATGGGCGCGCAAATGCTGCTGCTGCGCGATAGCAACTGGTCGCCGGATTTCCCCACCAGCGCCGAAGTTGCGCGTTCCCTTTACGCCCAGGACCAGGACGTCTACACCGATGGCGTCATCGCGCTCGATATGGAAGCCGTGCGCCTGTTGGTGGAAGCGCTGGGGCCGCTGGATGTACCCGGCATCGAGGGGCCGGTAACCGCCGACAACCTCGTGGATAACATGAAACGCGCCTGGGAACGCCCCGCCGACAGCACCGAAACGGTGGCTTCCTCTGCCACGGGAGACTGGTGGTTCAAGCGCAAAGACTTCATGGGCGACCTGGTATCGACGGCGCTGACCCGGCTGCAAAGCGGCGCGGATTTGAACCCAACGGCGTTGGCGAAAGCCTTGATTACGATGCTGAACGGGCGTCATTTGCAGATCTTCGTGGACGATCCCACGATCTCGACGCTGTTGGCCGAGCAGGGCTGGGACGGCGCGATGCGCCCCGTCCCCGGCCAGGACTATCTGGCGGTGGTTGACAGCAACCTGAGCTTCAACAAGACCAGCGCGGCCATCCGAAACATGATTGATTATCGGGTGAGCAATAATGAAGGGTTGTTGAATGCGACGCTGCTGATCACCTATACCCACGGAGCGCAGCCCCTGCCGCCCGACCAGGCGTGCGACCGGACGCCGCGCTATGGGGATTCCTATAACGAAATGGTGCGGCGCTGCTTCTGGGATTATCTGCGCGTGTACGTGCCCCCGGGGGCCGAGGTGACGGCGACGGACGGGCTGGAGCGCGTACTGGTCGAGACCGGCGAAGCCGACACCACGGTGATCGCCGGTGTCTTCGTGCTGCGCCCCGGCGACAGCCACGTTGTTCGGCTCGATTACCGGCTGCCGCGCACGGTGCAACCCTTGCCCTACGCGCTGACCGTGCGGAAGCAGGCCGGTGTACCGCCGTGGCCCATCTATCTCAGCTCGGGCCGCTGTCGCTGGCAGGGCTGGCTCGACACGGATCACCTGTTCGAATGCCCGACGGGCGTAGAATAGGCTTGCGCTCTATGTCACGCGCGCCGCGCCCTGTCATGTGGCTCCTCCTGGCCCTGCTGCTCGCCGGCTGCACTTCATCGGTGCGGGTGGAATGGAGCACCGAGAGCGAGATCAACACGGCGGGCTTCAACCTGTATCGGGGCGAATCGCCGGATGGGCCGTTCGACGTGAAGGTCAACCCGCAACTCATCCCCCCGGCGAGCGATCCACTGGTCGGCGGGGAATACACCTTCGAGGATACGACCGCGCGGCCCGGCGTGACGTATTACTATCAGCTCCAGGAGATCGAGAAATCCGGGGCAGTCAACCTGCACGGGCCGGTGGCAAGCCGAACTTCCGCGTTCGATTGGCGGCACGCGCTGATTCTGGGCGGGCTGGCCGGATTCGTGATCTTCCTATGGGTGCGCGGGGGTCAGCAGCGCGCCGCAAACGCCAATGCCTCGTGACCGTTACGCGCGCTTCGCCGATTTAGCGTCCGTTGAAGTCGTTGGCCAGGACTATCGCATCACGGATCGTGAACGTCTTGCGCCGGTCATCATCGTTGCGCCCCATGCCGGCGGCATCGAACCGGGAACCGGTGAGATCGCCCGGGCGGTCGCAGGGGAATCGTATTCGTTCTACTGCTTCGAGGGCGTGAAATTGCGTCGTAACGAAATGCTGCACATCACCAGCACGCGATTTGACGAACCGTCATGCCGGGAACTTGTTGCAAAACACCGTGTTGTGTTGGCCCTCCACGGTTGCGCGGGTGAAGAACCGGTCATCTATCTGGGTGGGCGCAATGTTGAACTGAGTCGCCACATGATGGACGCCCTGATGGCCGCGGGTTTCACCACTCGCGGAACCATCAACCGCGACCTCGCAGGACAGGAGCCGGACAACATCTGCAATCGGGGCGCGACCGGGCAGGGCTGCCAGCTCGAAATCAGCTATGGCCTGCGCAAGACGCTGTTTGAGTCGCTGAGTCAGAGGGGCCGCAAGATGACCCAGCCCCCATTTGACACGCTGGTTGGGGCGATACGACAGGGCATCTTTGCATACAAGACCTCCACGCGGTAAAATGTTTCCTCTATGAATCAAACCCGCCAATTTACATTGCGCCTGATCCGCGCGTTCGTTCTTGTCGCCGTCCTCGCCGCCCTCCTTCCTGCCCCAACCGGCCATGCCCAACCAAACCTCGCCCAACCGGATGGAACCACACGCCTCCGCATCGGCGTGACCACGGACGGCCTCACCGTCCTACGCCCGCAAGACTTGGCCGCCGCAGGCATTGACCCAGCTTCCGTCAACCCGCTGACGTTCGCGCTGAGCAGCATGGGGCAACCGGTGGCCGTGCGCGTCACGGGCGAGGCCGATGGCCGCTTCGATCCCGATGACCGGCTGATCTTCTACGGCCAACGTTTTCGCGGCCCGGAGATGCAGCAAAAATATACCGATGAACGCGTTTACTGGCTGGACATGGGCGGCGCGCCTGGGCCGCGCGTCCTTGACATTGCCGCCGCGCCGCAGGGCAACCTCACCCCGCCGGCCGATTTCCCCGACACCCTGCACGCCGAAGAATCGCTGGAGTGGTGGTCGCTGGACACGCTCAAGCTGGATACGCAAGATACATGGTTCTGGGCGCGACTGACCGCCGTCACGGCCCCGGCGACCGCCAACCTGAGCCTCTTTGTCCCCGACCCTGCGCCCAGCGCCGCGGCGACCCTGCGCGTGGAAGTGGTTGCGCGCGGCTATAACAACAACTACGCCCCCGATCATCGCACGACGATCACTCTTAACGGCGCGCCGCTGCTCGATGAAAGCTGGGACGGCAAAGTGCGTAGGGTCTTCCAGACCAACGTACCGGGCGGGCTGCTGGCCGCAGGCGCGAACACGGCGGCGGTGAGCGCGCTCGTCCCGGCGAATCTGGTCGTGGATGATGTTTATGTCAACTATCTAGAGCTGGATTATCGGCGGCTTTTCCGGGCCAATGCGGGCCGCCTGAGCTTCACTGCCGAGTCACCGGGGACGCACGAATATCTGACTTCGGGCTGGCCGAACGATCAGGTTGAGGTCTGGGACATCTCGACGCCGGCATCGCCGCGCCGGTTGACGGGCGCGGCGTTCCAGCCCGGCGCGGGCGGCCTCCAGGCGCGCTTCCGCGTCGAGGATGGCGCAAGCTCGCGCTCCTGGCTGCAAACGGTCGAGACGCTGAACGCGCCCGCGTCGGTGCGGCTGCGGCCCCCAACGACGCTACGCGCGCCGGCCGGCGGCGCGGATGTGGTGATCGTGACCGACGAAAGTCTGTTGCCCGCGGCGCAAACCCTGGCAAACTGGCATATCAGTCATGGCCGTCGTCCCATCGTGGCGCTGTTCCGCGATGTGGTGGACGAATTCAATGACGGGATTTATCACCCGCGCGCCGTGCCGGCCATGCTGGCCTGGGCCCAAACGCACTGGGAAGGCGCGTCGCCCAGGTACTTGACGTTGCTCGGAGATGGGCACTGGAATTTCAAGGGGTACAACCCGGCGAAGTATCCGCCCGCGCCGAATCTCGTGCCGCCTTATCTCGCTTTCGTGGACCCGTGGCAGGGCGAGGCGCCCGCCGATGCGCTGTACGGCGACACCAACGGCGACGGACGCTCCGAATATGCCGTCGGGCGCATCCCGGCAAACACGCTGGCCGAAGCCAACACGGTGGTCGGCAAGATCATTGCCTATGACGATTCGCTGCGACTGGCGCGCTGGCAGCGCCGTTCGATATTTGTGGCCGACAACACCGACAGCAACGGTCCCGATTACGCCGGCAACTTTCAGGCGCTATCCGATGAGATCATTCGTGATGATCTCCCGCGCGACCAGTATGCCGAGCGGATTTACCTGAACACCCCGGCCATCCCAAACGCCGACGCCGCGCGTCAGGCCATCGCCAACGCGATCCAGAGCGGGGCGTTCATGCTCCACTATACCGGGCATGGTGAGATCACGAGTTGGGCGCATGAGCAAATCTGGCGTACAATAGACGTTGCAGGGTTACAAAACGGCGGTGCTCTGCCGGTGGTGATGACGCTCAACTGTCTGGATGGGTACTTCGCCTATCCCGGGACGCCCAGCATGGCGGAGACCATGCTGTTGCGACAGGGTGGGGGTTCCATTGCGGCGATCTCGGCGACCGGCCGGGGGCTGGCCCCCGATCAGCAGAACCTCCGAAAGCTGGTGATGACCGAGCTGTTCCGGAACGATGTGCCAGAGCTGGGCATGGCGCTTCAGTTGGCGAAAGAGCAATTCTATCGCCAGTACGGGGATAACTATGTACTGGCAACCATGACGTTGTATGGCGATCCGGCAATGCGATTGCCGTCAGGCAAAGAATGGACGTATCTGCCGCACGTGTTGCGTTGAAGTTTGTGTCTATCCGAATCGTAGCTTAGGGCCTTGTACCCGTCGCCAACGCCCATGAGGGGCTAAACTACGGAGTTTTCGGCCAGGTTCTTATTGTATTGAGGATGATGTGGAGCGGCGCGGTTGGCAGGCAAGATGATGGATATGGATTCTCGTAAACACTTTCACAATGGGCGACGCGCGGTCATGTGGGTCTGGGCAGTGATGTTGCTGGCCGTGACGGTGCTTCTCTCGGGGGTAACCCTGCATCGCGTGGATGCGTCGGTCACCCTCAAAAGCTTCAAGGCCACACGCCAGGGCGACGGCTCCATCCTCGTGGAGTGGGAGACCGCGACCGAAATTGATACGGTGGCGTTTCGCGTCTATCGGTCTGAAAGCCCGAACATGGTGGGGCAAGTAGTCGCCACGCAACAGGCGCAGGGCAACAGCGTCACCGGCGCGACCTACAGCTACACAGACCCCGCGTCGGAGCTGATCGCAGGGCGTAATTACTACTACCGGCTGGAAGAGCTGACCTCTGCGGGCGGTTCGTCGTGGCATGGCCCCGTGAATCCCGGCGGCACGACGAACGCCACTTCAACCCGCTGGGTCTATGTTGCCGGTACAGCCACCAGCACCGACCCGCCAACCGCCACGCGACGCTATACGAACACCCCCATACCACCGACGCCGATGCCCGCGACGCTCATTCCACCGGTGCAACCTCAGCAGCCGGTTGTGCCCGCGGTCCCGGCGCCGAAGCCCGGCCCGGGGGTCGTCACCAGGCCGACCGGCGAACCGGTCCTCGCAGCGATCCCATTGCCCGCGACCGCAACGCAGCCCATCCCGACGCCTTCGCCCACCCCCTTACCCACGGAAACGCCGACCGCAACTCCGTCGCACACGCCGCGCCCAACCGTAACACCGACCCTGACCCCTGCGCCGGTAGTATTTGCCGCGCGAAGCGAAGCTTCCGCGGACACGCCCACCGATGCGCAGGTCCCGATAGCGAACACGAACGCAAGCAGCAAAGGGGGGCTGCCCATCGGGGTGGTGATCGCCCTGACACTGGCCGTCGGCGTAACGCTCGGTGTGGTCGCGGCGACCGCGCTTCGCATGCGCCGTCCCTGAGATACCTGCCATGACGCCCCCACGCGCCCTGCGGCGGAAGTGGATTTTGCCGCTCCTGCTCTTGCTTGCGGTCGCCGCCTGCACGTCGAAGACCCCGCAGACCCCGCCCGCGCCGCAGACCATCGCCGCCGTCAAACTGGTGATCGGAGAAGATGGCCTGTATTCCCTCTCGCTCGACGCCCTACGCAACACAGGGTTGGCCGTAACAGATGCCGCCGGGTTGTCCCTGAGCGTGGATGGTCGCCCCGTCGCCCTGGAACGCGTGGGAGAGGACGAACAAGCCGCCGTGCGCTTCTATGGCCGGGCGAATCGCCGTCCGGGCCAATCTTACCGCAATGTGTACCGGCTGGCGGCCGGTCAGGGGTCAGCGGCAGCGCAACCGGCCCCCCCGCCCGCGGACGCCAATCTGACCGATACGGGTTGGGTCACGGTGCGCGCGGAGGAGCAAAAGCGTTACCTGCCCGATGCCGAGCCGGGCGGCGACCGCTGGTTCTGGACCTCGCTCTTTGCGCCCGCCGATTTTGAAATCCCGTTCGCAATAGTTGACCCGCTGCCCGCGGAAGGCCTGCTCCGGCTGCGCCTGTGGGCCGAGTCCATGGCCCCGGTCAACCCCGACCATCGGATCATCCTCACGATGAACGACGTCGCGCTGGGCGAAACGACGTGGGACGGCCGCGGCACGCACCTCGTGGAGCTGCCGCTGCCCGCGGGCCTGCTGAAACCCGGCGAAAATCGCCTCAAACTCACCGCGCCCGGCGACACGGGCGCGCCTGCCGATTCCGTGCTGGTGGACTGGGCCGAAGTGACCTATCAGCGCCCGCTCGTCGCCGGCGCTGCACCGCTGGAATTTGGTGGCCAGGCGTCCGGCTTCCGCGTCGCGTTGACCGCCGGGCGATTGCAACCCGATGACCTCGCCGTGTGGGATGTGACCGACCCCGCACAGCCCCAACCCCTGACCGGATATGCGATTGCCGATGGCGCGTTGCGCTTCGGCTCCGATGGGACGGCGCGACGTTACGTGGTTGCACTCAAGGATGGCTTACTCCAGCCCGCATCCATCGCGGGCGTTGCACCCGGCAGCCTGCCCGGGTGGCCCGGCGGCGCAGACGTGATCGTCGTAACTGCGCCCGAGTTCCGCGAGGCGCTCCAGCCGCTCATCGCGGCGCGCGAGAAGGCTGGTCTGCGCGTGGCCGTGCTGGATGCGGCGGCGGTATATGACGCGTTCAGCCGCAGCCGGCCCGACCCGTCGGCAATCCGCGACCTCGTGCAATATGCGCGGGCAAATTGGTCTGCGCCCGCCCCTGCCTATCTCCTTCTGGTCGGCGACGCCTCCTACGATCCATCCGGCTATCTCGCTGGGGCCGAGAAGGATATCATCCCTGCCCAGTTCATCGCCACAACCTACACGGGTTGGACCGCATCAGACGTATGGTACGCGTTGCCGCCCACCGTTTTTGAGGGAGATGGCATCACCTTGAAGGCAGGCGACGCCGCCCCATCGTTGAAACCAGTCATGGCGGTGGGCCGGCTCCCGGCGCAGACGTCCGAACAGGTGCGTGCGATGGTCGCCAAGACCCTCGCTTATGAGCAGGGCAACGCAGCAGCCGGATGGCGACGCCAGGCAATTTTGCCCGCCGATAACGATGATCCCGACTTCCTGGTCGAGGCGCAGGCGTTCGGGGCGAGGCTGACGGGGTTTCAGGCCGAGGTCGCGCCGGTGACGGGCGATGGAAGCGCGGCGCGCACGGCTGTGTTGGGCGCGTTCGACGCCGGGGTCGGGCTGATGGGTTACACCGGCCACGGCAGCGTGACGCTCTGGGCGCAGGAAGGCATCCTGAAAGTCGAGGATGTACCGGCGTTGAAGAATGGAGATCGCCTGCCCGTCGTTTTCACGGTCACGTGCCTGAGCGGGTTCTTCGTACACCCCTCGACCGTATCGCTGGGTGAGGCGCTGGTGCGACACGCGGGTGGCGGCGCAGTCGCGGCGCTGGTGCCCTCCGGCGCAGCGTTGCTGGCGGATCAAAGACCCCTTTCGCAGGCCCTGGCAGACGCGCTGGCAATCAGGCCGGGCGGCCAGGACAACGCAGCCCGGCTGGGCGACGCGGTGTTGCAGGCGCAGACGAGCGTTACCGATCAGACCGCGGGGGTACGCGAGGTGTTGCTGACTTTTAACTTATTGGGTGACCCCACACTGGAATTGCGGAGATAGGCAATTTGCCGGGAATGCCTACCGGCAAGATTCCAGCACGTCTACCTGCGGGAATACGGTGGGGGTATCCGCGCCGTGCGTCCAGATATTTGGGAACGTCGCGACGCCGTCAACGCTGACCCAGAAGTAGAGCTTGTTCAACCGGTCCTGGGCGGCGCGCACGTCAACATCGTTGAAATCCCAGGCCCACATCTCAGCGCCGGTTTCGGTTGGGATGGCGCGACGTTGACCCGTGATCGGCGGATCGGATGGCGATTCGGCGTCCGCATTGAGCGAGCGATGGAGCCGAACGGCGGGATTCCATGATGCTCCGCCTGAAATCGCCGAAAGCGTGCCTGCTTTGAACAGCGACGCCGTGATGTTCGCCAGTTCCGCCTGTTCGACCGACAAGCCATCATGCGGCCAGACGATCTTGATGCGTGCGTCCACTTCCTGCGGCGGTTGTGACAGCAACTCGGTTGGCTGGTTGGGTTGCGCTTGAAGGGTGCGGGCGTCCTGCGCGTGGACCCATATGTTATGGTAAGTATCCACATCATCCACAGTGACGTAAAATGTGAGCTTGTTGAAGGGGTCGCGCGCGGCGCTGACGTCAATATCGTTGAAATCCCAGACGGGGAAATCCCGCCCGCCGGTGTCCAACATGCGCTTCTCCGCCACGGCGATGGGGCGAGCCGGTTCGGCGTTCAGCGCCATCCACAGGCGCACCGTGGGCTCCCAGGCGCACGGTGGGGACTTGTAGGAGTCAACACCCATGAGATACGCGGTGAGGTTGGCCTGCGTCGCTTCTCGCACCGTGGCGCCGTCATGCGGCCAGACAATCTCGATCTTCGCCCGCAAAGTTTCGGGGATGATAATTTTGTCTGCGGGAGTTGCCGCGGTCGCTGTGGCGGTGGCGGTCTTCGCAAGGGTGGGGCTTGCCGTTACCGTGGGCGCTATGGTTTCACGCGGTGCAGCGGCCGTTGCGGTGGCCGTATCTGTGATCTGCGATGATGGTTGCGTGGGCATCGCGCGCCGTGGCGCGGCGCATCCCGGCATCTGAAGTAGTAAGAGGAGCGCTGCAAGCAGCCATAGCCCGCGTTTGGCACGGGGCGGCTGTTTGGGGGCCGGAGGCGAATGGTCTTCGGCGCGCATACCCTGTCCTTTCCGGCAGGTAGATTGTACCCATCGCTCGCAACGTCGCAGCGGCCGGTCGAAGCGGAGCACACGGCATTATAGCATCACACGGCGCAAACCGATCAAATGCGGCGATAGGTCAGACCCAGAGAGAGGTGATGATTCATGGGCGCGAAAATCCTGGTGGTAGATGACGAGGCAAAAATCGTCAAACTGGTGCGGTCTTATCTGGAGCAGGCGGGCTACACGGTGGTGACCGCAACTGACGGCCAGACGGCGCTGATTCAGGCGCGCCGCGAAAAGCCCGATCTGGTGATCCTGGACCTGATGTTGCCGGGCATAGATGGGTTGGAAGTCGCGCGGGCGCTCCGTCGCGCGGGCGATACCCCGATCATCATGCTGACCGCGCGGGTAGACGATACCGACCGCATCATCGGGCTTGAGCTGGGCGCGGATGATTACGTGGCAAAACCGTTCAACCCGCGCGAGCTGGTCGCGCGCGTGCGCGCGGTGTTAAGGCGCACCTCTGGCGCTGCGCCGGTGAATGAAGTGCTTGGGGCGGGCGACCTCGAGGTTGACGTAACGGCGCATCGGGCAACCCGCGCGGGCCGGCTGCTCGACCTGACGCCGACCGAGTTCGACCTGCTGGTCGTGATGCTGCATCACCCCGGACGCGCTTTCACGCGGCTCGACCTGCTCGACCGGGTGCAGGGCTACGCCTATGAGGGTTACGAGCGCACGGTAGACGCGCACATCAAGAACCTGCGCGCCAAGCTGGGCGACGACCCACGCCGGCCGCGCTACATCCAAACGGTTTACGGCGTCGGCTATAAGTTTGAAGACCACGACGGAGACGCTTCGTGAACCGCCTCTGGGTCAAGCTGACCCTGGCCTTTGTCGCCGTCGCGTTGCTGGCCGTGGCCGTTGTTGCGGCGGTGGTGTTGCGCGCCACCGGCGATGAGTTCCGCCAGTATGTCGTGCGCAGTAACATGATGTTGTCACCCCAGGCGGTCGAAAACCTCGCCACGTACTACGCAACATACGGGACATGGCAGGGCGTGGAGCCTCTATTAGAAGAGACCGCGCCCGGTCAGGGCATGGGGCAGATGATGGGCGGCCGTGGTCGGCGCGGCGGATTCCGGGCGGTGCTGGCGGACGACACAGGCCGCGTGGTCGCCGACCCAACCGGCGAGTTGACAGGGCAGACGCTTTCACCGGCGCTGCTTGCCCACGGTTTGCCGATCACCACCGCCTCGGGGCAACAGGTGGGTACGTTGCTCACGCTGGCATCCGCCGATCTGGTGCTCGACGACCCCGGCCAGGCGTTTCTCGCTGCCGTGCAACGCGCGCTGTTGTTGGCCGCGCTCGCTGCGGTTGCGCTGGCCCTGTTTGTCGGGCTTTGGATGAGCCGGCGACTGACTTCACCCCTGAGACGATTGACCGGCGCGGCGGGCGCGATTTCCACCGGGGATCTCTCGCAGCGGGTCGAAGCCGTGGGCGAGGACGAGCTCGCAGAACTCGGACGCACCTTCAACGGTATGGCGGCCAACCTGGAGGACGCCGAGGCGCTGCGCCGGCATGTAATGGCCGACGTCGCGCACGAATTGCGCACTCCGCTGACCGTGATCCAGGGCAACTTGCAGGCCATGCTCGACGGCATCTACCCGCTGGATCAGGCGCAAATCGCCGGGCTATACGACGAGACGCGCCTGCTCACCCGCCTGGTGGACGATTTGCGCGATCTGGCGCTGGCCGAAGCGGGGCAACTCCGGATGGACGCCCAGCCTTTGGACGTGCGAGAGGTGGCGCAGGTTGCGGCCGCGAACTTCGGCCCGCCCGCCGAATCTGCCGGGATACAACTCAAATTAGAGCAGGCAGCGCGCGAAGCCATCGTTCTCGGCGACCGAGATCGGCTGGGGCAGATCGTGCGAAACCTGGTGAGCAATGCGTTGCGGCACACACCCGCAGGAGGCAGCGTCACCATACGGGTCGAGCAGGCGGAGGGAGAGGCGCGGCTGATCGTGGAGGATACCGGCAGCGGCATCGCGCCGGAAGACCTGCCCTACGTCTTCGACCGCTTCTATCGCGCCGACAAAAGCCGCAGCCGGCGCGGCGGCGGGGCAGGGCTGGGGCTGGCCATCGCCTGCCAGTTGGCGCTGGCGCATGGCGGCAATCTCACCGTAGAAAGCGCGCCGGGCCACGGCGCAACCTTCACGCTTACCCTACCCCTGGCCGGTCAGCCTTCGTAGTGACGGCTTCAGCCGTTTTGGCGCACGCAACGGCTAAAGCCGTCACTACAAAGGCTTGGGAGCTTATTGGGGCAGTCCGTAAACCCATTCCGCGAACAGGTCGCTGAGGTCCTGACCGGAGACTTCTTCGGCCAACGCCTCGAAGCGCGCGGGCGTGGCGATGCCCCAGCGATTTTCCTCGTAGTAGCGCCGCAAGAACTCCGTCATCTTCTCCCCACCGATGCGGTCACGCAGGGCATTGAGAAACAGCGGCCCTCGCCCGTAGACGATGGCCCCATACTCACGGTCCACATAGTCCTCGACGGGCAGGCCGATGGGCTTGTCGGCGTGATCCACGCGCGCCCAGCGGTCATCCAGCGATTTCTCGAACGCTGCCGCGCCGCCCGGCCCGTAGACATGGCCGTAATATAGCTCCGTCGCGTATTGCGCGGTCGCCTCATCCAGCCAGGGGTCGTTGATCTGGTCGTTGCCGACCACGTTGTACCACCACTGATGCGCCACTTCATGCGCCGTCGCGGCCTGAAAGAAGCCCGTGGGGTCGGCAGCCTGATACAGCGCGCGCGCGACGACGACCAGCCCGGGGTACTCGATCCCGCCGGCCTCGGTCGCCGTGGCGCCCACATCCAGCTCGCGATACGGATACGGCCCGAACGCGTCCCCGTAGACGCGCAGCGCATCGGCGGCATATTTCAGCGCCAGTTCGCCGCCCGTCTTATCCTCCGGCAGGAAATAACTGGTCACTTCGACCCCGCCGACCTGCTGGGCTTCAGACGCGTAGGACTTGCTTGCGACAATATTAAAATCGCGCATCGGGCCGCCCACCAGATGCCAGGCCGTGCGGCCATCGGGCAGATCGCGGCTCTCCACGGTCGCGCCGGTCGCCGCCACCTTCATGCCGGTGGGCGCGATGAAGGTCACGTCATACAGGCTGGCGTCGTTGAAGATCACGTCACCCTGCGACGACGGCGTCTCGAGCCGCCAATCCGTATCATAGACCACCATCGTCGGGTAGAAGTGCGCCAACGCCAGAATACCGTCCTGATAGGCGAACTCACCATAATTGCCCACGCCGTCGCCCGACGGCACATCCATGGCGAACTCCAGCGCAAGCTCCACGGTTTCGCCCGGCATCAGCGGCGCGGGCAGCACGCCGCCGAGGATGTCGTCGCCCGACGGCCACGCAATTTCGACAGGCGCGCCGTCCACCTTCACATTAGCCGCCGTCAGCCCACCGTCCCACAGATTGGGGAAAAGATGCAGATAGAGCGCATCAAGCGGGACCGCCTCGCGATTGGTGTAGCGGATGGTCGCCTCGCCGGTGACGGCGCTCAGGTCGTCGGCCAACTGCACAGTCATGTCATAGCGCGTCATGTCGGCCGTACCTTCGGGCGTCATCTCGGCTTCGGGGCGCAGCGTCTCCATCAGAATTTGCGCGTCGCTCAGGGGCGCAAAAAGAGGCTGAGTCACCAGTGCGGGTTCGGCAGTGGGCGCGACCGTGGGTACGGGCGTCACTTCCGGCGCGACGATCGGTTCGGCTTCGGATGTAGCGGTGGGGGCGGTGAGGGTGGGAAGTGCAGACGGCGTATCGGTTCGGGTCGGGACTTGCATACATGCCGAGAGCAAGAAGGCCAGCCCGATCCACAGAAAGCGGGAAGTGTGTCGCATAGACGCGAACTCCATGTAAAAACACGAGGCCAGGCAGTGATGTCTGCCTGGCCCGGCTTGGTGAGCCCGGAAGGAATCGAACCTTCAACCCGCGGCTTAAAAGGCCGCTGCTCTGCCAATTGAGCTACGGGCCCGTAGCCTCAATAGTATAGCATGACCTGCGCGCAGGGAAAAAACCGGCAGGGCGAGAATTGCGGAAGACCCTCGCCCTAACCCTCTCCCGTGAGAGAGGGAACCGGAGGATGCGATACCAACTCCACGCCGGCGGCGCGCAGGAATTCTACGGCGTTCGGATCGGGGTAGTGCCCCGCATAGACCACGCGGCGGATGCCCGCGTTGATGATCATCTTGGCGCACGTCAGGCACGGCTGGTGGGTCACGTAGATCACGCCGCCCTCCACACCCACGCCGTGCAGCGCCGCCTGGATGATGGCGTTCTGCTCGGCGTGGAGGGTACGCACGCAGTGGCCGTTGATCATCAGATGGCCGACCTCATCGCAGTGTGGCAGGCCCGCGGGCGCGCCGTTGTAGCCGGTGGTGAGGATGCGTCGGTCTTTGACGATGATCGCCCCGACCTGTGCGCGGTCGCATGTGCTGCGCTTCGCCACCTGAAACGTGATGCTCATGAAGTAGTCATCCCACGAGGGCCGGCCGTGTTGTTCCATCATGATTGCGTCTCCCTGTGCGTTCACGCCGTGCCGAACTGCCGGTCGCCGGCGTCGCCCAGGCCGGGGACGATATACCCGATCTCGTTCAACTTGATGTCAATGTCCGCGAGGTGGATCGGCACATCCGGATGCGCGGCGTGCAAGCGCGCCACGCCTTCCGGCGCACCGATGATGCCCACGTATTTGATCCGCTGCGCGCCCCACTGCTTGAGGATGTCTATCGTGGCGACGGCTGAGCCGCCCGTCGCCAGCATCGGGTCGAGCACCAGGCACACCTGCACGGTGGGCGCGATCGGCAGCTTGTTGTAATACTGCACCGGGCGCAGCGTCTGTTCATCGCGAAACAGGCCGATATGCCACACCTCCGCGCCGGGCATCATCTCCCAGGCGCCTTCTACCATGCCGAGGCCGGCCCGCAAGATCGGTACCAACCCGATCGCCTCGGTCAACTCCTGACAGTGCGCCGTCCCCATCGGCGTCTCCACATCGCAGGGCGTCAGCCCCAGGTCGGCGGTGGCTTCATAGGTCAACAGCATCGAAATCTCGCGGACCAATTCGCGGAACTTCTTCGATTCGGTGGTCTTGTCGCGCAAAATGGCTAACTTGTGCTGGATCAGCGGGTGGCCGGTAACGAAGACGTTGGGTGTGGACATGGTTCGGTTCTCCCCTTTGGGCGCAAAAAACGGGCCAGACCGGCGGATAAATGCCTGGCCTGACCCGCACTCCGGAACGGGTCTGCGTGTTATGTGAACTGCATGGCGAGTGACACATGCAAATCGCCCCTGACGCTCAATCGTGGTGAGATTGCTTTGACCGCAGGGCGCTTACTGGATATCGGGCGGCGGGGTCGGCATCAGCCCCCGCTTGATGAGCTTCTCGACCTCGACCTGACATTGGAGGCATAACGTGGCATCGGGCCGCACCTCCAGCCTCTCGGGGTCAATCTCCTTGTTGCAACGCTCGCAAATGCCGTAGCGGCCCTTCTCAATCGCGCGCAATGCCGCCTGCACACCCTCTAGCTTGCGCTCGAGTTGGTTAGAGAGCGCCACGTTTTTCTCGCGCTCGATCAAGTCCGGGTCGCCCTCTTCCGCATCAACGTCCACTTCTTCTTTCATGGCTTCACGGAGGTGCTCGAGCGCGCCCTTGATGCGCTCCGCTTCGTCTAAAAGTTTCTGGCGTTCCTGTAACGCAATTTCTTCCCGGGTTACCATCAACATCCACTCCTGTAAAATCACAGCGACTCAACGCTTTGCGGCAGGCACATTTCGCTGCCGGGCGCAAAGTTGTCGTTTTATACCACGGAATATGTTGCTCGTCAACCGGCGCGCATACGAACTTTAAGTTTTGAACCTGCTTTGGAATCCCTGATATCCCATGTGCGGTGTTTCTGGTATAATGTGCGCTACGGAGTAACAAAAAACCGATGGTTGACCGCCCAATTGCACCCCAGAGCCGCCCCGAAGAAGTCGTGGTGGATGCGGCCCTGCGCCCCCACAGCCTGACCGAGATGGTCGGGCAAGACCGGTTGCGCGAGAACCTGATGATCCTCATCGAGGCCGCGCGCAGCCGGGGCGAGCCGCTGGATCACGTCCTGCTTTACGGCCCGCCCGGCCTGGGCAAGACTACCCTGGCGCACGTCATCAGCAACGAGATGGGCGTCGGCCTGAAGGTGACGGCGGGGCCGGCCATCGAGCGGGCGGGCGACCTGGCCGCAATTCTCACCAATTTGCGCCAGGGCGACATCCTCTTCATTGACGAGGTGCATCGCCTGGGCCGCGCCGTCGAAGAAGTGCTCTACCCGGCGATGGAAGACTTCGCGCTGGATATCGTCATCGGCAAGGGGCCGAGCGCGCGGAACATCCGGCTCAAGCTGCCACGCTTCACCTTGATCGGCGCGACCACCCGCCTCGCCCTGATGACCGCGCCGCTGCGGGCGCGCTTCGGGGCGGTCTACCGGTTCGACTTCTATGAGCCGGAAGCGATGGAGCGCATCGTCGAGCGCGCCGCCGGACTGCTGCAAGTGACCGCGACCGAGGCGGGCGTCTCGGAAATCGCCCGGCGCGGCCGCGGCACGCCCCGCGTCGCCTTGCGGATGTTGCGCCGCGTGCGCGACTATGCCCAGGTCAGGGCCGACGGGGTCATCACCGCCGACGTCGCCCGTGAGGCGATGGTACTGCTCGACGTGGACGACCTGGGGCTGGACAACCTCGACCGGCAGGTGCTCTTCCGGCTGATCCGCGACTTTCGCGGCGGGCCGGCCGGGCTGGAGACCATTGCGGCGGCGCTCTCCGAAGAGCCCGATACCATCATGGATGTCGTCGAGCCATATCTGCTGCAACTCGGCTTCCTGGAGCGCACTCCCCGCGGCCGCGTGGCAACCCGACGCGCCTACGCGCATCTGGGCGAGCCCTATCCCGAATCGCCCGACCAGCCGGCCCTCTTCAACGGAAACACCCCACCGGGCAGCGAATCTGACAACGCATGAAAACCAGTGATTTCGATTACGCGCTGCCGCCGGAACTGATCGCGCAGCAGCCCATCAAGCCGCGCGATGCGTCGCGTCTGCTGGTCGTCGAGCGGGCGAGCGGCGAGCTGGCGCACCGCACCTTCAGCGATCTGCCTTCCTACCTGCGTCCCGGCGATCTGCTGGTGGGCAACGACAGCCGCGTGATCCCGGCGCGGCTGCACGGCGTCAAATCCACCGGCGGGGCCGTTGAGATTTTTTTGCTCCGTCCTGCGCAGGGCGAACACGCAGCGACGGCATGGGAGTGCCTGGTGGGCGGCAAGGGGCTGCGGCCCGGCGCAGAGGTCAGGGTGAACGACCCGACCGGCCGGCATGAAGTGCGGGCGCGTATTCTCGACGAGACGGAGACGGGCGGGCGCATCGTGGCGTTCGATCCACCGGTCGAGGAGTGGTTGTGGGACGTGGGCGAGACGCCGCTGCCGCCTTATATCCACAGCACATTAGATGACGCCGAACGCTATCAGACGGTCTATAGCCGGATCGAGGGCTCCGTCGCGTCGTCAACGGCGGGGTTGCACTTCACGCCCGACCTCCTGCTGGAGTTGCGGGCGCGCGGCGTCAATATAGCCTTCGTGACGCTGCACATCGGGCTGGACACCTTTTGGCCCGTGCAGGTAGAGGAGATCGCGCAGCACGAGATTCACCGCGAGTGGGCGGAGTTAAGTTCTCAGGCGGCGCGCACGGTGAACGAAACGCGCCTGGCGGGCGGGCGGGTGGTCGCTATCGGCACGACGGCCGTCCGCGTGCTGGAGAGCGCCGCCAAGATCGCGCTCGGTTTCAAACCGTGCGACGAGATCCCCGAGGGGTCGGTGTGCGGCTGGCAGACGGTCGCGGCGTTTCAGGGCGAAACGGACCTGTTCATCAAGCCGGGGCATCGTTTCCGCGCCGTGGATGCGATGATCACCAACTTTCACCTGCCCCGTTCGACGCTGCTGATGCTGGTCAGCGCGTTCGCCGGTAAAGAATTGATGGATCGCGCTTACCAGGAAGCGATTCGCGAGCGCTATCGTTTCTACAGCTTCGGCGATGCGATGCTCATCACGTAGCCTGGCTTGCGCGCAACGCCTGATAGTCCGCACGAATTGCGTCCAGTTCGGCGCGCGAGACGGGGTGATCGCCGTAGTGCACGCGCATATATGCGGTCGTGATGCGGTTCAGCGCCTCCTCGTGCCCCCCAAACGCACGCACCAGCACCGCGATATAATCATCCGGCGGCTGTGCAGGCAACCGCCCATAGCCCCGACGCCGCGCCAACCGGCACACGTTGGCGTAGATGTTCTCCACGGAAGCCGCCGCCAGTAACTGTCGGTTCACGCCGCGCCGTGAGGCCAGCGAAGCGACGTTCTTCAGATAGCCCAAAAGACCTGCGCCCGGCGTCCACGGCTCCGTCGTTTCCTCTTCTGCCTCTTGCCGATCCACCCTGCGACCCCGCGAGCGTTCGAGCCACAACAGCAGGAAGGTCACAATCGCCACGACGGCAATCACCAGCACAGCAACCGTCAGGATGCGCGGCAGCAGGTCCGTCAACCAGTAGGGCAGTTCCCGCGTCAATGCGTCCTGACCATCCGGCGCAGTTGACGGCCCGTATTCGGTCAGGGTAGGCATGGCGGCCCCGGCCAGCAGCGAACTCAGGATGCCGTCCAGGAGACGAAAGAGTGGGTCCAGCAGACGCACAATCAGAGCAACCAGGCCGGCCAGGACCGGCTCGATCAACCGCCACACGGGCGCGAGTTGTTGCAACAGGGCGACAAGCGTGCTCTGTGTGAACGCACGCGACACCAGCGCGGCGCTCGCCACAGTCGCCGTGATCGCGAGCACGAGTTGCGCCATGCGGCGCGGCGGCAGCGGAACCCCCGCGCTCTGAACGGGGCGCGCCTTCTCGTCAATGCGGGCCAGCGCGACCGCCGATAGCCCGAAACCCAGGAACAACCAGAGCAGCAACAACGGCGCGCCGCCCCTAAAATAGCCATATAGCCCCGCCCCGGCGATCAACAACAACAACCCGCGGCGGAAGCTCATGCCCACGTTGAAGAAGCTGATCTCCCGGCCCGTGGCTGTCGTCGCGCGGTGCCACAGGAATAGGTTCGTGATGAAGATCGCTACCGCGGGCGGCTTTCCGCCCGCGGAGCGTGCGATGTCCCGCACCGTCTGCGGCAGCCAGCCGAAGTCGCTCAGCGGCCACTGCCGATAGAGTAAGACGCGCACCATGACCAACCCCGCCAGCAACATCACGCCAAAGGCGACGACCTCGTACAGCGGCGAGGGAACCTCGGAACGGCCCAACAGTTCCAGGATGAGGATCCACGCGAGCAGCCCGGCCAGGACGACGCCATACGCCACCGGTGTTGACGGCGTGGGGCGAAACATCAACAGCACGAACGGGGTGATCCAGGCCGCCTCCATGCCCGCCATACACAGGAAAATCAACGTGCGGCGGCGATCAGCGAGCAGCATGATTCCCGCCTTCGGCCACCAGATCGGGCGCCACAAGATCATCCAACAGTTGCGGCATGTGATACACCACCAAACCGGGGATCTGTCCCTCCGGCGGACTCTCGGCCAGCGTGAAGAGCACCACCTTGCGTCCCGCGTGCAGCAGTTCGGCCAGGCTCGCCAGCAGGCCCTCGTGAGCAATCCCCGTGACCACCAGGATCGTCGCGCCCCACGGCAGCCGCCGCGCCTCGCGCAGCAACAGGCCTTCGATCGGCTCGGTAGCAAACGCCGTGACCGCCGCCAGCAGTTCCATGATGTGTACGATCTGCTCGGGGCTGCGGCCGGGCAACAGACGCAACGGCTGGTCGCTGCCGGGCAGGAAGCCGTTCGCGATCAACCCCACCGGCAGGCGCATTTCGGCGGACATCACGGCCAGGCTGCCGGCCACGCTGATCGCCAACTCCATCAGTTCGGGGTAATGCCCCAGCCAGTGCCGCTCCATGGTCGCCACGTTCAGGAAGATCATCACCTGCGACTCCTGGCTGGCCTCATAAAGCCGGCTCAACAACGCCTGGTGGCGCGCCGTGGCCTTCCAATGCACGCGCTGCACCCCATCACCGGGCTGCCAGTCGCGGATGCCCGCGGTGCGCAGGGGGTCTTCAATGAGCGGAGAGACGGCGAGACGCTCGCCAAACGGGTTCTTTGCCGGTAAGCCCAGTTCTGCGGCGGCATAGATGCGCGGGTAGACGATCAGGCGCTGGCTGCCCGTCAGCGTGCCGCTGGAACTGAACATCCCGAACGCGTCGCCGGTAGAGATGGATGCGGGGCCGTAGGCGTGGTACCCGCGGCGGGTGCAAGCGACCTCGAACCGCCGGGTGACGCGCCCGAACGCGCCCAGGCTCCAGAAACTGGTGAACTCGCCCTGATTGGTAGACTGGTTCGTGACAACCTGCCGCTCGTTGACCGTCAGCGCGGCGGGGAAAACGTCAATGACCTGCACCCAACTGACGGGCAGCAGCTTACGGTTGCGCACCTCCAGCATCAGCTCGACCGTCTCGCCCTGAAATGCGCGCGTCTCACCGAACTTGCGCGTATATTCCACACCGGTGAGCGCAAAGTAATTCCATGCCCACGCGGCCACGCTAATGACGAACAGGCTGAGCGCCACGGCGAGCAAGAAGCGGCTGTTCAGCAAGAACCCGGCGACCGTCAGGATCAACCCCAGGACGAGCCATGCGCTGGTGAACTGGGTATCTTTGGTCTCATCAATATAGCGCTTGCCGCGCGGCGTGCCTGCCTTGCCGTCGGAACTTCCGCCCGGCGGCGCAGCCGCGCGGGTCGGGCCGTCAATCGGAGGCGCGCCCGGTTCCATCGCAGCCACCCGCTACTCCGTCACCGGAACCGGCACGGTCTGGGTGACTTCGGCAATCACCTGCGCGGGCGTGCGGCCGCGCAGCCGCACCTGCGGGCTGATGTGGACGCGATGGGTCAGCACCGGCTCACACAAGGCCTGCACGTCGCTGGGGATCACGAAATCACGCCCGCGCAGGGCAGCCAATGCCTGGCTCGCCTTGAACAGCGCGAGCGTGCCGCGCGGCGAGACGCCCAGGTCTACCGATGGATGCTCGCGCGTGGCACGCGTCACCTGCGTCACATAACGCCGCACGTCGTCGCTCACGTGAATTTCGCGCACCTGTTGCTGAAGCGTCGTCACATCGGCGACGGTCGCCACGGGTTGGAGCGCCAATAGCGGATCGTCCCGCTGATAGCGCAACAGGATTTCTTCTTCGTCCTGCTCCGAGGGATAGCCCAGCTTAATCTGCACGAGAAAGCGATCCACCTGGGCTTCGGGCAGTGGGAACGTGCCCTCCAACTCGATGGGGTTCTGCGTTGCCAGCACGAGGAACGGGCGGGGCAAGGTATAGGTCTCCCCGTCCACCGTCGCCTGTTGCTCCTGCATCGCCTCCAACAGCGCCGACTGCGTGCGAGGCGTCGCCCGGTTGATCTCGTCGGCCAGCAGGACCTGGCTGAAGGCGGGGCCGGGCCGGAACTCGAACTCCTGCTGCTTCTGGTTGTAGAAACTGATGCCGGTCACGTCGCCGGGCAGCAGGTCGGGCGTGAACTGGATGCGCGCGAAGCTCAGGTCAATGCTGCGCGCCAGCGCTTTCGCCAGCGTGGTCTTGCCGATGCCGGGCACGTCTTCCAATAACGCGTGGCCCTCCACCAGCAGGGCGACCAGCAACAACTCGGTCGCCTCTTCCTTGCCGATGATGACTTTGCCGACGTTATCCTGGACGGCGCGGGCGAATTGAACGAAATCCATAACACTCCTCATCCTCAGGGCGTGATCGGCCCCCAGACAGCGTAAATTGCGATGATCGGCAAGAGCAAGAAGGGGGCCGCGTAACTCAGATAGCGGAAGCGCGCGGGCAGGATGGACGCCAGCGCCAACGCAACCGCGGCCGCCCCCGTCAGCGCGAGCGGCCATTTGGGCAACCCCTGTCCCAGCCACAGCGTCGCCCCGGCCATGACGAGGCCCAATAATACCAGCCCCGCCGCGAGGAAGCGCGCGCTGCGCGGCGTCACGGCTTCATCCCACCCCAGGCAGAACCCGATGGCGATGGGGATGAGCGCCGTGAACAGATAGCGCCCCTGGTGCTGGACGAACTGGATGTTATACCAACCATACGCCATCACGGTGAAAAGCATCGGCGCGGCGACGATCTGCGCGCCCTTCCAGGGCACACGCAGCACCGGGGCATAGGCGGCGCGCTTCGCGGCTCCTGCACGTTGGCGGCGCGGCCACACCAGCCACCGGAAGAACAGCCCGGCCACGGCCAACACCGTGAGCAGCGTCAAAACAAAATACACGCGGCTATCCATGAAGATGCCCAGCCAGCCGAAGACGCCCCAGAAGCTCTTGAACGTGAACTCGCCCAACCGCTCGACGTATACACCTGCACCGTTCTGGGCCAGGAACTCCTCGGTACGCAGTTGCCCCACGACCACCGCATCATGCCGCAGCAACCCCAGCGCGTCCGGCCAGCCGTAAATTGCGAGATTGCGGGCATACCACGGCAGCGCGATCAGTATAGCCGGGACCCAGACGGCAACCGTGTCGGACGCGACGCGGCGCAGCGACGCCCGCTCGGCCAGCCAGCGCCACAACATCACGCCGAATACCAGAGGCACGGCAATGTACGCCGTCGTCTTGGTGATGAGGATCAGCCCCAGCAGCAGCCCCAGGCCGAACAGCGGCCACCCACCCGACGCGCGCATCTGCCCCACCGGCGGGCGCAACCAGATGAGCAATATCAGCAACACCAGCCCCACCAGCAGTTCCGCCAGCACGTCATTGCCCACCTGTGAGACCGTCGCGAGATGTTGCGGCAAAAACGCGATCAGCGCCGCCGTACCGAGCGCAATAGCAGGCTCACGTGGAACAATCAGGCGCGCCACCGCGTAGGCGGCCCACACGATACCCACACCCAGGAACACCGAAAACAAGCGGATGGGCAACAGCGCGCCGTTGCCCAGGATATAAAATGGAGCTGCCAGTATGTAATATAGCGGCGGTTGGTGGAACTCGTAGCGAATCGGATCAATGCTCATCTCGGCCGGGAACCCCAGGCGCTTGATCTCATCCAGATAGTCGGCGGGATAGTCGCCCGGTTGGAGCACGGGGAAGCGGCCTGTTGTGACCAAGGTGCGGATGTAATTGTAGTGCGCCGGTTCGTCGGGGGCCTGCCAGTCGGGGGTGTTGACGGCGTAGAGCGTTCCCAACAACACATAGATGGCAAGAATGGCGAGCAGCAAGACCCGCCTCAGCGCGACACCCTCACCCATCGTAGCTCGCAGCCGCGGAACCCTCGCCCTGATCCGGCAACACCTCGCGGCCGCGGCTGCCGCCCTGATCCGGCCCGACGATGCCGTCGGCCTCCAACTCCTCGATCAGCCGCGAAGCCCGGCTATAACCGATCCGCAGTCGGCGCTGGAGCAGCGACACGCTGGCGCGCCCGGCTTTGCGCACCTCTTCGACCGCCTGGTTATACATGTCATCCTTACCCGACAGGCTGGCTTCCACCCCGGCCATATCGGTCCAGAGCGGCTGTTGCAGCGCTTCCTGCCCAGGCAACCACGGCGGCTCGAGCTCGCCGGTCGCGGCCCCATCACTCGTCCCAGCCTGCGTTGCGCCCAGCGCATCCACCGGCAACCCGTCGGGCGCGCCGTCCTCAACAAAGGCCCGCGCGCCGCGCCAATAGCGCACCAGGTGTTGCGTCTCGCGATCCGAGACCCAGCAGCCTTGCAGGCGATGGAGCTTGCTGCTGTCCGGGGCCATGAAGAGCATGTCACCGCGGCCCAGTAGTTGTTCCGCGCCGGGCGTATCCAGGATCACGCGGCTATCAATCTGCGAGGTCACGGCAAAGGCGATGCGCGCCGGGAAGTTGGCCTTGATGAGACCGGTGACCACGTCAACGCTGGGGCGCTGCGTGGCGATGACCAGATGGATGCCCGTGGCGCGCGCCATCTGCGCCAGCCGGCAAACGTGGCGCTCCACCTCATCGGGCGCAGAGAGCATCAGGTCGGCCAGCTCATCAATCATCACGACGATGTAGGGCAGGCTCGGTTCGCCGCTCGCCACGAGTTTTTCATTGTAGGATTCGATGTTGCGCGCCCCGGCCTTTGAAAACAGCTTATAACGACGCTCCATCTCACGCGTCGCCCACAGCAACACGGGCACGGCGCGCTCCACGTCCACCACCACAGGGGCAATCAGGTGCGGGATGCCGTTGTAGACGGTCAACTCCACACGTTTCGGGTCAATCATCAGGAACCGCAACGTATCGGGCGTATGCGTCATCAACAGCGCCGTGATGATGGCGTTGACGCACACCGACTTGCCCGATCCCGTCGCCCCGGCAATGAGCAGGTGCGGCATCTTGGTCATATCGGTGACGGCGGGCGCGCCGGAAACGTCGCGCCCCAGCCCAATCGTGAGCGGGCCACGCGCCCCGCGAAATTCGTCCGACTCCATCACGCCGCGCAAGGCGACGAGCGCCGTCTGGACGTTGGGCACCTCGACCCCGACAATGTCGCGGCCGGGCACGGGGGCCTCGATACGGATCGGTGAGGCCGCCAGCGCCAACGACAGATCGTTGGAGAGTTGTTGAATCTGCGAGACGCGGACTTTGATGCGCTTTTCTTCGCCCTTGCGATCTTTGCGTATGATGATGCCGGGGCGCAACCCAAACTGCGTGACGGCAGGCCCCTGGTTCGCCTCGACCACCTGCACCGGCACGCCGAAGCCTTCCAGCGTGGTTTCGATGATCTGCGCCCGACGCCGCAGGTCATCGCTCTGGATATCCACCTCCGAGCTTTCTTCGAGCATCTCCGCCAGCACCGGCAGCCGCCACGTCTGCCCGCGCCCACCCACGATGCGCGGCTGGGTTTCTACGGACGGCGTCCGGGTCGCAGCCGGCGAAGCCGTCGCAGGCGTAGTCGGGCGGGCAAAGAGCGAAGGGCGCGGCGAAGGCGGCGTTTGTGCTTTGGCAGATTGCGCCGGGTTAATGGCAATCGGCGGAGATGGTTGGAAGACCTCCGACGGTTTGGACGATGCGGCGCGGCCGGCCGTCAATTGCCGCCACCACTCTTTCAGCGGCGATGGTTCACCCAGCGGCAGCGGCGGATTGATGTTCTTGCCGTCGGGGCCTTTGAACGCGCCCCTGAGGCCGTCCCAGCTATCTGCCAGCGTCTGCCCCATCTGGGCCGAGGTCCAACCGGCGATCAGGATTAAAATCCCAACTGCCAGCAAGAAGAGCAGCGTCAGGGTCACGGGCAGCCCCAGCGCGTCTTCGAGGCCCTGCCCCAGCAGCGAACCAACCACGCCGCCCGCCTCGCCGGAAGGGGCAGGGGGCAGCGAACGGTCGCGCAGCAGGATGTGCAGTACGCTCTCGACGACGAGAAAAAGCGCGAACACGCCGATCAACCGGCGCGTCCAGATCGGATCGTCGGCGGCGATGTGGCGCAGCGCCAGCCATGCACCGACAAACCCCAGGATCAGCGGCGCCAGCCAGACGCCCACGCCGAACAGATCGCGCAGCCCGTTAACCACCGCGCCCGTAAACTCCCCGCGGTTCGACGAGAGCAGGCTCAGCATGAGGAGGATCGCCAGCACCACCAGGATGCCGCCGATGATCTCCCCACGGAACAACTGCTCCAGGTTAGGGCCGGTTTTTGGTTTGGGTTTAGCCCGTCGTCTCGCCATCTCTCTGTTCCCGGTACTGCGTATGCAATCCGTGCAAATGTTCTATGTTACACCGATTATACACCAAAGCGCGCCGAAATATCAACGCTCCGCCCGTCATAACTCGTGGTTTTCCTGTTCACGACTCGGCAGGAGGAGGAACCCCAGCGTCGCGATCGCCTGTAACCCGCCAATGATGAACAATGCCGTCCGCGTGCTTGCTGATTGCGCCATCGCCGCCCCAAGCAGCGGGCCAACGGTCACGGCCATGCTGGTGAAGACCGCGGAGCCGGCGGCGAAGGTCGGCTGGCGGCCTTCAGGGCACGCGGCGAGCAGCATGTCGAACAGGCCCAGATCAATCCCGCCCGCGGTGATCCCTGAGACGAACGCGGCGGGCAACAACCAGTATTCATTTGGGGCCAACGCCGTGAGAACCGGGTAGCACGCCTGTCCGACCCCGCAGATCAGCAACATCCGCCGATGACCGATGCGATTCGCGGTGCGCCCCCAGAAGAAATAACCGATCACCAGCGCAAACGCCCCCACCGTGCCGCGCAGACCGATCCACCCGTCGGTGGCTTGAAGGTCATTCACCCAATAGATACTGAATAGGCCGACCGGCATCGCCAGCGCCAGCCGGAACGCGCCGCTGGCAATCAGAAACCGCACAAAACGCGGGGTTGAGACATAAGACCTAAAGAGCTCGGGGATCTCGGCAAAGATGGAACCCTGGCCCTGACCCGCTTCGCGCCCCGACACAAAGGGCGGGATCACGACTTTGCTGAAATAATACAGGTTCATCAGCGCGGCCAGGAACGAGATCATGAAGATGATTTGATAACCGATGGGGAAAGCCATGCGGTCGAGCATGAACCCGTAGATGGTCAGCGAAATCCCGGAGATGAGGCTCATCAGCCCCCAGCGCGTCCCGTTGAGCTTGGGGCGGCGCTTGGCCGAGACGGCGCGCTGCATCATCGAGGTCCAGGCCGGCACGTGGGCCGCGTTCGGGATCGCCGTCAACGACCAGAGGATCACAATGCCGATGGCGATCTTATCAGGGGGCAAGAAGAAGGGCAGCAGAGCGATCAGCAGGTAACTCAACCGCGCGAAGAAGCCCGCCCACACCACGAGCCGCACCTGATCGGCGCGGCGTTCCGCGTACGCGCCGCCGGGGATCCCCACGAAAATATTGACGAGGGCCGGCCCCGCCGTCAACATACTGACAATGGTCGGTGAAGCGCCAAGTCGGGCGACAAAAACAGCGAGAAACTGGAAGACGCCGCCCTCTGCGGGGCCGAACCACGCGCCGCTGATGAGCAGGTTGCGATAGTTACGGTCCTCGAGGGTTTCGGCCGCGTGACCGAAAAGGGTCCGTTGAAGTCGGACGCGGGCGCTGGAGAAGGCTTCGGTCGTGAGCATGGCCGCGCCAAGTGTAGCACCCTCGCCCCAATGCACCAAAGGCAGGGCTACCCGCTTGCTGATGACGCGCCGTCCCCGCGGAGTGCGCATCTGAGGATGCGTACTCCGCGGTTATGTGTATCCAGGAATCAACGCGTCGGGGATATGATCTCGACAGTCGGAGTGGTGTTGGCGGACGACGGTAAGTTGCTTGCGCCGGGGCTGGGCGGATAATCGAGATGCCACTGACCCGCGGCGTCCCGACTCTGGCTGGCGTCTGGCGTCAATGCGCCGTAGGTCACGGTCTCCACCAATCGCCCACGGGCATCCAGCAGCCGGATTTGGCCGCCGCGCTCACTCAGCGCCAAACCGGTCTGGCTGCCGAACAGCACTGTATACGCGCCCGGTCGCAGGATGACGCCCCTGGGAATGCGATATACCGGCGTGCCACGTCCCGTATCAAGCCGGTAGCCGGTCAGGCTGACCGCCCGTGTGGAACCATTATGCAACTCGATCCACGCGTCGCCTTGCCCAACAAGGCCATCGCCATCCCAATCCGTGACGCCCGGCACGGAGAGTACCTCGCTGACATACACCGGCGGCAGGCGCACCGGTCGCGTGGCGGTTGCGGTCGGCGTGGGCGAGTTGCCGGGAACAACCGGCGTTTGGTCAGGCACTAGAGTGGCCGTCTCCGTTGGCGTAATGGTTGGTTCATCGGTCGCCGTTGCCGTTGGCGTCGGCTCATCCGTCGGCGTAGCTGTCGGTGTCTCGGTTGGCGTAGCGGTCGCCGTCGGTGTCCGCGTCGATGTGGCTGTCGGTGTCATAGTCGGCGTTTCGGTGGGTGTGCTCGTGGGCGTGCGCGTCGCCGTGGGCGTCAGTGTCCATGTCGCCGTCATCGTTGGTGTCTCGGTTGGTGTGTTCGTAGCCGTCGGCGTTCGGGTTGGCGTTTCGGTCGGCTCGTCTGTTGCCGTAGCAGTTGGCGTCCTGGTTGGCGTTAACGTCGCCGTTTCGGTCGGCGCAACGGTGGGCGTGCGCGTCTCCGTCGGCGTCGCTGTGGGCGTGCTTGTCCAGATAGACGTGGCCGTCGGCGTCAAAGTCAGTGTTTCGGT
This sequence comes from Anaerolineae bacterium, assembly GCA_038214535.1. Lineage (GTDB taxonomy): Bacteria > Chloroflexota > Anaerolineae > CG2-30-64-16 > CG2-30-64-16 > JBBQRS01. The sequence continues at coordinate 3,859 of JBBQRS010000009.1, read as the reverse complement.
CGGCGTCATGGTAGCCGTCGGCGTCTCAGTCGGCGTCGCCGTAGGTGTGTGCGTCCAGATAGGCGTGGCCGTCGGCGTCAACGTTGGCGTTTCGGTCGGCGTCATGGTAGCCGTCGGCGTCTCCGTCGGCGTCGCCGTAGCTGTGTGCGTCCAGATAGACGTGGCCGTCGGCGTCAACGTTGGCGTTTCGGTGGGTGTGACGGTAGGCGTGCGCGTCTCGGTCGGCATCGCGGTGGGTGTGCTTGTCCAGATTGACGTGACTGTGGGCGTCAAGGTCGGCGTTTCGGTCGGCGTCATGGTGGCCGTCGGCGTCTCAGTCGGCGTCGCCGTAGGTGTCCACGTTGCAGTCGCGGTTGGCATCAACGTCGGTGTTTCCGTTGGCGTTACCGTCGGGCTACTTGTGGCCGTGGCGCTACTCGTCGTTGTCGGGCCTGGCGTCACCGTAGAAGTCAGGGTGGGCAGCGGCGGCGGCGAGATGATGATGGGCGGCACAGTGACTTGCTGCCACCAGAACCGCGCCAGCGCCTGCCCGGTGCGCTCGTAATACTCGACGACAAACCGGTGTACGCCGTTCAGCGACACGTCCACCGTGTAGGGCGCAGCGCTCGCGCCATCTTGCCACTGATTCAAAACCACCCGGCCATCTACGAACACCCGGATGCCATCATCCGATTGCGCGAAGAGCCGGTACGTGCCGGGCAGGAACGTCAGATCGCGACTCCAGCGCGCGGAGAAGTTATCGGCCGGCAGACCGGGCGCGGGCGACCCCTCGCCCCACTGGAACCCGATGAACGGGTCATTGCGGACAAGCGCCGGCGCGCCGCTGAGGTTGGGATTCGCGTAGTACTCGCCACGCCAATCGGGGAACGCCGTCTGCTGTTCCCACCACACGCGAATCACAGCGTTACCCGTCCGGTCGAAGTACTCGACGCGCACCGTGTGATCGCCCACAGCCAGATCAATATCGCCGACGACCTCACGCTGGCTGCCGTCTTCCCAGGCATTAATCACCAGAATGTTATCCACGAAAAGCCGGACGCCATCATCTACCACCGCATGGAAGCGATAGGTCGCGCCGACGGGGAAGGCCAGCGTGCGCGTCCAGCGCACCGAGAAGTTATCCGCAGGGATGCCGGGGCCGGGCGAACCGACGCCCCACTCGAAGCCGAGCACGGGGTCATTGCGGCTGAAGACCGGTTGCCCCGCCAGATTAGGGTTGGCGAAGTAATCGCCGCGCCACTCCGGAAAGCCCGTAGCAAGTTGCCACCAGAGCTGGAACTGCGCGCTCCCCTGGGCCTCGAAGTATTCCACCTGGAACGTATGGACGCCCGCGCTCAGGTACTTGTCAACCGAATACGTCGCCACAGACGTTTCGTGCCACTCGTCAATCAGCAGTTGGCCGTCAATCCACAGGCGCGCGCCGTCATCCGTCCGCATGTTGAAACGATACATGCCCTCGCCAAAGGGCAGCATCCGCATCCAGCGCGCCGAAAAGTTGTCGGCGGGCAACCCGGGCGCAGGCGAACCGCGGCCCCAGTCGAAGCTCAAGACCGGATCGTTGCGCACCAGCGCCGGCCAGCCGCTCAGGTTCCGATTCGGCCAATACTCGCCGCGCCAATCGGTAATCACGGGTTGTGTGGGCAGCGGAACGTTGGTCGGCGGGGGGATCGGCGTCGGCCACGGGCTGGGCGGAGGAACCGGTGTGGGCCACGGCGCGTAGGTCGGCTGTGGGGTCGGCCAGAGTTGGCGCGTGGGCGGAATCCGCGTCGGCACGAGGACCGTCACATTGGGGCCAGGCGTCTCCGTGATGATATCGGGCACACCCGGCGTCTCAACCACAGGCAGATCGGTCGGCGCGCCCGTGTCCGGGGTCAAAGTGGATGGGATTTCAGGCAGTGCCAGCAGGCGAAATACCGTGGTCGCCTCCTGGCTGGTAGAGGGCGACACTGCGGTGATCAGCACGCGCGGCGTCGAGGCCCAGGCCAGATCGAGCGGGAAGGTGAACTTCACCGTGAACGCGCCCGCGTCGGTCACGATGGCCGACGCCTGATCCGCCGCCGCGCCCTCACCCGTCGCGGGGTCTTCGAGCCGGATGAACACCGTATCGCCGGGCCGCCACCCCTCGCCGTCCACGGTAATGCGCGTGCCGGGCCGCCCCTCGAGGGGCGATACGGCGATCACCGGCGATCCTGCAACGACACCCGTAGCTACAGGCGTGGGCGTCCGGTTGCCGGCGATCAAGTCAACCGGGAGCAGACGGCAGGAGAGCGCCACCAGCATCAGCCCGGCCAGCGCGCCCAGGATGATCAAAAACGGGCGCGCCGCGAAATAACTCATCGCACGACTCGTCGCGCCTGTATTCTCTTCCAAAACAGACTCAACGGGCAAACCCGAAGGTATTTCCTGGGACATGATCATCTCCCTCCACAAACCGCGCGCCAAATCAAATACGCCTAACCTTAAGACGCAGACTCGCGCCAGGAGTTCCATTCGCGGGTCGGAACGAGAGATGATCTCGGCGATCAGAACTGAAGGCGCTTGAATTCCTCCGCTGCTTCCAACCCCTGCTTTTCTCCGGCGTCCTTGCAGCGTTGCCGGATCCGTTCGGCCAGCTTATCCGCGTCGCCGATCTGGCTGGCGTGCCGTCGCAGCGCCGCAATCCGCGGCTCGATGCACAGCGCGACATCCTCCCAGTAATCCGGCGCGTCGGTCCAAAAGAGATACGCCTCTTTAACCCGCCAGGGGTCAATGCCTTCGACGAGTTGCTCTGGGAAAATGTGCCATTCGCGGGCCGCGTACATCGCATCGAGCGCCGCCATCCCCGCCGCCCGATGATCGGGATGGAGCTGATAATGCCGCCACGGGTCAATCGCAATCACGATATTCGGCTTGCGCTCGCGCAGCAACGCGGCAAGCTGTCGGCGCAACTCCATGGTGTTCTCCAACATCCCGTCGGGGTAACGCAGGAAAATCACTTCCTTCACGCCAAGATCGGCTGCCGCCGCGCGCTGCTCGCTCTCGCGCTGCGTCGCCAATCGTCCGGGGCGGATTTCGGGGTCCCGCGTCCCCTTGTCTCCGCTGGTCAGCAACACATATGTAATGTGCTTTCCCGCCTGCGCCCACTTCATTACCGTGCCGGCGCACCCAAATTCCGGGTCATCCGGGTGCGCGGCGATTACCATAACGCGATCCAATGCCTCCGCTTGCTCTGTCATGCCTCATCCTTCGCGCGTGATAGGACCGTTTTGCATTTGCCATGCCGCGATCCCGCCTCTCAGACTGCGGGCCTGATACCCCTGCTCCATCAACCAGCCGGTCACGTCATAAGAGCGGTGACCATGAGCGCAATATACGACGATATCCACATTCGGGTCAAGTGTATTCAGGCGCATGGGGATTTCGCGCATGGGAATGTGGATGCTGCCGGGGATATACCCCTGACGCCGTTCATGGGATTCACGACAATCGAGCAACACAGACGCGGCCGCTTGCTGCTCGCGCATCAGCTCGGGCGCCGTGACCTCCTTCACGATAATCGGCTCCGGTTCAACGGATGGCGGCGCATCGGTAGGTGACGCAGACACGTTGACCGGCGCATCAGGTGACGCGAAGAGTTGTTTCAACGAATCAAGCAACGGCATGGAATCTGCTCCTCAGTAAGATTTGGTTCGAAGGAGTTATACGATAAATCCACCTTGCGCGCTAGAGCCTGGCTTACCTTTGGCTCCTTCGTAGTGTCGGCTTAATCCGGGTGGGTGGCCCCAACGGCTGAAGCCGTGACTACGAAGGTGCCGGTGAGGCGACGGAGGGTAAAAAAGGGTATTCGGGGGTTGCGGGGCTTTTGCGCGGCCCGGTGGGG
>JBBQRS010000008.1:0-70600 GCA_038214535.1 Anaerolineae bacterium | reverse complement strand
CCGGGCCATCCTCAAGGACTTTCGGGCCATCTGGGCCGCCGCCGACTATGCGACGGCCCTCCGCCGCTATCTTCAGGTCGTGCGCCAGTATCGCACCACCCAACCCGCCGCCGTCGCCACCTTGCGCCGCGATTTCCGCGCGACCTTAGCCTATTACCCCGTCCAACAGCAGCACTCCGCCTGGCAGCGCCGGCACCTGCGCACCACCAGCCGCCTGGAACGCTTCAATCGCACGCTGCGCCGCCACATCCGCGCCGCCGGGGCCTATCATTCTGACGCCGGCATTCTGGCCGTCATCGCCCAGGAAGCGGACCAACGTTATGCCAACCTCCCGCCGTCGGTACAACTATGATACACATTTCCCACCGAAAGAGATACACTACCTTTTTCCGGCGCAGGATCGAACCCCTGTGCCGTTTGCCCGTTCGCATCTGACGCCATGCTGTGGCGTGCTCACTCCTCCGCCCCTCCGCCCCTCTTGCCCGAAGCCCCATCCTGCGTTATCATAGCTACCGGATCGCAAGTCGTTCCACCATCATGTCGCTCTCTACCATCCGAGGTCAGGGCATGCGCGCGCTTTTAGCAACGAAGCTGAATCTGCCGCAGGCATTCGCGGATCAGATTGTCCGCATCCGATTGCTGTCGCAACTCAATTCCGGCCTCGACATGCCCTTTTCGCTCATCGTCGGGCCGGCGGGCGCGGGCAAATCCACGATCGCAGCAGCCTGGCTGCGCACATTGGCCGGCCGGGTCAACATGTTCATCGCCTGTCCCGCCATCGCGCGCCCCGAAGCGCGCGCGGCCTGGCTTTCGCTCGATGACGGCGACGACGAACCCACCGCATTTTTCTCCTACCTGCTGGCGGCGATTCGCACCGCCGCGCCGGGCTTCGGCCAAACCACCTTCGATGCACTCGCCCGCGGCGAGGCGTTGCCGCCGAAGCAGATTGTGGACGCCATCGCCGCCGAAGGCGCCGCCCTGCCGGGCAGCATCGCCGTCGCACTGGACGATTTCCACGTACTGACCCATCCGGTCATCCATACCGCGCTGGAGCGCTTGATCCGCCAGACCCCATCGCAACTTCATTTCGTCATCATCAGCCGCGAGGAGCCCCCCTTTACGACAGGATTTCTGCGCGACGGCGATGAACCGGTCATCCTGGGCACGGCCGAATTGTTCTTCACCGAGGAAGAGTCGGCTCGCTTTTTGCGTCAGGCGACCGGGCTGGAAATCCGCGACGACTTGATCCGGGCAATTTACGAACGCACCGAAGGGTGGCCGGCCGGGCTGCGGCTGGCGGCGCTCTCCCTGCGCCAGGCCGGCGATCCCGCCGCGCTCACCGCCGAAGCCCTTCAGCTTTCTACCGGCTGGGTGGGCGATTATCTGGCCGAAGCCGTCTTCGCCGGACAGCCCGCTTCATTGCAACGCTTCCTGTTGTATACCGCCCTGCCCGAACAATTCAACCTGGGGCTGGCGACGGCGCTGCTGGAGGAAGCGGATCCGCTGGATGTCATGGAAACGTTGCGGCGGGTCGAGCGCCGCAACCTGCCCCTCGTGCGCCTGGACGCGCGGGGCGAATGGTACCGCTATCACACGCTGACGCGCGAATACCTGCTCAGACGTCTTGCCCTCACCGCCACGCCCGCCGAAATCGCCGCACTGCATGGGCGCGCCGCCGCATGGCTGGCGCGCACCGACCACACCCTGCCGGCGCTCCAGCATTTCCTGGCAGCCGGTGACCCGCAAGGCGCGGCCCGCCTCGTGGAAGCCAGGCTGCCGGAATATCAGGAAAACATGGCCTGGCAAGACCTCGCGGCCTGCATCCGCCGGCTGCCCGAAGACCTCATCCAGGCGCGACCGGGGCTGCTGCTGGCGCGCGCGTGCCTGCTGCGGTGGCAATACCGGCCCGAAGCGATGCGCGTCGCCATCGAGCAGGCGGCTGATCTGCTGGATACGCGGCCAATCACGACCGAAATGACCGACGCCCTCTCGGTGAACTACCTGCGCGGGCAGATCGCTTTGTTCCGAAGCTCCGACGATTACCCCGGCCTTTCACCCAGAGAGCGGTTGCGCCAGGCCGATGTCGCGCTGGTGCTGTTAGAGCCTTCGGCGTCATCGTGGGTGCAAGCCGCGCGGATGAAGGCACGCTTGCTGACGCACCTTGGCCGTGCTGCCGAAGCCCGTCGGCTGGTGGATGACCTGGACGCCACCGTTTCCAGGACGACGCCGGAAGCTGCCGATGCCGCCCGCTATTTCGTGCATGCCGTCATCATGAACGCCGCCGGCCCCATCGCCGCCCAGGAGCAGCACGCGCTGGCCTGGCTGGTTGCCGCGCAAGCGACGGGCAACCCGGCCGACGCGCTCTGGGTACACATGGCCCTGGGCGGCATCTACTATCAGATGAACGCCATTGAAAAGTCTCTCGAACATTGGGAGGTCGTACTCAAACAGGGCCACCTGTTGAATCTGGATCGCCTCGCTTTGATCGCGCGCGCCGCGATGGAAATGTGGGCGGAGTCAGGCCGGTTAGACCGCGCCGAAAACGTCCTGGCCCGCGTCCGTCAAATCGTCGCCGCAAGCGGGCCGTCGCGTTCGGGGGACATAGACGCTGATCTGGCGGCCTATCTAGCGCTGCTGCGCGGCGAACGTACACCGACGGAGCAATGGCTGGCGGCGCAACCCGCTTCGCCCGACCCCAACCCGATCAATTTCCGAACCACCCAGCGGCTGCACATGCTCCTGGCCCTGGCGACGCCGCAAAGCCTGGCGCAAGCCACGGCAGACGCCCGCGCCTTGTTGGAAGTTTGCCCGCCCGACCAGTGGCATGCGCGCAACCAGTTGCTCGTCTTGTTGGCGGCCGCGTTGTGGCAGCGCGGTCGCACAGACGAGGCGCTGAACCACTACCGCACTGCCGTGAGCGAGGGCTATCGGCTGGGCCACCGGCGCGTCTATCTGATCGTCGGGCACGCGGCGCGCGAGATGCTGACCGCATTGGCCGCGGACGCGGAAACCGCCGAAGCCGCGCGCGACTTAGCGGCGCAGCTACAACCGCGCCAGATCATCCCCGTCTTACCGTCCCCGTCTCCCCGCATCACCCCGCTCACCGATCGCGAGCTGACCGTATTGCGCTTGCTGGCCGAACGACTCACAAACCCCGAAATTGCCGACCGTCTCGATGTTTCGCCCAACACGGTGCGCAATCAAACCGCCGCCATCTTCCGCAAGCTGAACGTCTCGCGCCGGCAAGAGGCCGTTGCAATGGCTCGTGAAATCGGCTTCATCAACTAAACCTGCCACGCAGCGTCCTTATTCAGGAAAAAAGTACTCGAAGGCATAGTATGCTTATAGTACGATTTCATCGTCCGTGTACCATGACAAACCCCTCGGTCTATGTTAAGCTTATTAAGAAAACTTCAAAAAGATTCTACATGAGGCCTATTCATGCCACGTCGCACCCGAAAGTATACCGGCGCCAACGCCGATGCGGACGATCACTTTAAGACACTACGCCCCGGAACACGAGTCACGATCATTGGCGGCTACATCGGCTCCGGCAAAACAACCCTCATCCAACATCTCTTGCTCGGCGCGGCCGGCCGACGGATCGCAGCGCTCGTTCAAGACGCAACCACCTTACAGATCCCCAGTGCCATGATTGCTTACTGGGATGCGGAGATCACCGGCCTCACCAATGGCAACAGCTATTGCTCGGTATCCCAGGGTCCCAGCACGGCACTCCACGATCTCATTCACCGGGTCGGCCCACCCGATCATATCCTCCTTGAAACCCGCGCCGACGAAAATCTATTTGCCACCCTGCGCTATGTAGAGGAAATGGGGCTGACGCTGGATGCCCTGCTCGTGTTGGCCGACGCCGAGCGGCTGCGCGCGCTGGCGACAGCTTCGGTCAACCAACACCAGATCATGCGCCAGATCCACCAGGCCGACCTCGTCTTGCTCAACAAGGTGGATTTGCAAACGCCGGATCAACTCGCGCAGACGCGCGCCTGGCTCGCCAGCGTCGCCCTCGAGGCGCGCCACATCGAGACCGTGTACGCCGCCGCCCCGATCTCATTGCTCTTGGGCGCGCCGTGTACCGCAGAAAAGCCTTCCCCGGACGCCTGGCGCGATTGCGACGCCTGGTGTTTCGAGTCCAGGCGCGCGCTCGACCGGGATGCCCTGCGCGCCACGCTACGATCGCTGCCCGCGGGCATCATCCGCGGGGATGGCTTCGTCCATCTGACGGATGAGCCGGGCAGCCCCCACATGCTGCAACACATCGGCCGGCGCACGGTTTTCAAGCGCGAACTGGAGAGCATCGCTCCGGGGCCGCAGACGAAAATTACCCTGTTAGGGCTGCGCAACCGCGTGGATGCGCAGGCGCTTGAAAAAACGCTGTGCGACGCGCCCGGCCCCGCCTACACTTCGCTGCGCGCCCTGTTCAGCCCCCCCACAGGCACTGCACTGACCGCATAGGCTCCCCCGACCTGACAGGTTTTCAGAAACCTGTCAGGTCTATCCGATCCTCACATATTTCCTCAATCCATGTTATAATCTGCGTGGATTCCACGCGTTTTTCTTTTGGTTGCGAAATAAAAAGATGATCGGCCCTCTTTCTGCCAGGCACACGATTCCCTCTCCACCGCGGACACTCGTTTCACGAGGCCGCCTGATCGCGCATCTGAATGAAGGCTTGAAGACCGGCCACGTCCAGATATCGGCGCCGGCCGGCTGGGGCAAAACCACCCTCCTTGCCGACTGGATGCAGCGGCTGGCCGGCGCGACCTCGCCCATTGACCTGCCGCTCAGACGCGCCTGGCTGACGCTCGATCCGAGCGATGACCAGCCTGAAATGTTGCTCTATGACCTCTTGCTCGCATTGCGTCAGGCCATCCCCGATTTCGCCGAGGCGCAACTCGTCGCGCTGCAAAGCGGCCAACTCATGGACGCCAAGGATGGGCTGGAAGACCTCCTCGCCGCCTTCGCCGCCGCGCCATATCACATCGTACTCGTCATAGACGAGTTCCAAAATCTCGTTAACCCCCAGATGTTCGAAGTCGCGCAGTACTTGCTCCAATATTTCCCGCCCAACCTCTGCATAGTTAGTGCAGGGCGTGTACAACCCCCACTTGCCATCGCGCAATTACGCGCCCGCGGCCGCCTCACCGAATTGCACGGCCCCGAACTGGCCTTCTCTCAGGATGAAGCAACCCGGCTGTTACGCAACGTCGCCGGGGATAAAGCCACCGACGAATTATGCCGGGCGCTGCAGGCGCGCACCGAAGGCTGGGCGACGGGGCTGGTGCTGGCGGGGAAGGGCATAGACAAAGCCGATGACCCGGCGGCCTACGTGCATGACTTCGAGACACACGTAGATCGCCATGTGGCCGACTATTTGACCGAACAGGCGCTCACCCTCCAACCGGATCACATCCAGCGCATCCTCCTGGAGACTTCCGTCTTCTCAGAATTGACCGCGGAGAAGTGCGCCGCGATTTTCGGCGAAGCCCGACCCGGCACGTATCAGGCCATGCTGGAAGACCTGGAACGGCGCAACGTGTTCGTGACGCCGTTGGACCGGCACCGCCGCCGGTATCGCTATCACTATATCTTCGGCGAACTGTTACGCTATCGCCTGGAGCAATCCATGGCGCAGTCAGATGTGGCCGCGCTGCACCGGCGCGCAGCCGCCCGGCTCGCGCAAGAAGGCGAAATCGAGGAGGCATTGCAGCATTATCTGGCGGGCGATGACGCGCCCGCAGCCGCCCGCCTCATCGAACATCGCCTCGCGGACGTTCAGGAAGCCGAATCGTTCGCCGAGCTGACCGACTGGCTGGCGCTGTTGTCGCGCGACCTGATCGAAGCGCGCCCCGGTTTGCTCATTGCGCAATGCTGGACGCTCAACTGGAACTACCGCCATGACCGCGTGCCGCCGCTGGTGACGCGCGCCGAGGCGCTGCTGACGCAATGGGAGCCCGGCGAAGACGACTTCGCCGTCAATTACTGGCGCGGGCAAATCGCCGCCATGCGTAGCTCGAACCTGTATGCCAGTCTCACGCCGGCACAGCAGATCGAGGCGGCAGACGAGGCGTTGGCAAACATCGCGCCCAATTCCTGGCTCCATGCGTTTGTCATCAACCAGAAACTGCTGCGGCTGCACGAATTGGGGCAGATGGCCGAAGCGCTGCGCACCTTTCGTGAGCTCAGCGACCAGGCCGGGCCGCGCCCCACACCCTTCCTGACGCGCCTGCATTACTCGCTGGTCACCCTTTACCGCCGCGATGCTTCGCCATCGCTCTTACTCCCGGCGGCGTACCGCTACCTGCAACTGGCCGAAACCTGCGTGATGACCAGCAGTATTCTATGGGCGCGCCACGGGATCGCGCAAGCGTACTATGCCATGAACAACCTGGACAAAGCGGTCACCTATTTCTCTGCGGGGCTCAACGGTGCGCATGAGGGGCAATTGGAAGCCGCGATGGCCTGCGCGTTTCCGCTGGTTAGCATCCATATCGAGCGCAGGGCGCTTGCGCGCGCGGATGAGGTCGTCAGGCGGGTGCGCGAATTGGCCGCCCGCGCCGGCGGCTCGACCCTGGCCGCAGCAGCGGACGCGCTGGCGCTTTTCCCCGCGCTGGCGCGCGGCGATCAGGCTGCGGCACGGCGTTGGCTCGAAACCTCGGCCCTGGGCCTTGAGACCCCGCGGGCCTATGACATACTGCTGATTCGGGCGCAAATCGGTCTGGCGGTCGGGACAGACGCCGACCTTAAACGGATGATCGAAATGGTGCGCGAGGTCTTGCGCCATGCCGGCGGAGAACGCCAGGTGTACGTGCAGATCGAAGGCGGCGTCCTGCTGGCGCGCATGTTGTGGCGGCGCGGCTCTCGGCAGCAGGCGCTGGACGTGCTGGAGGCAGCATTGGCTCCGGCGGCCCCGCGCGGCTACGTCCGTTGCTTCATCGAGGGCGGGGCCGACGTAAGAACCATGCTCTATGAACTGGCGCGCCTGGGCCGGCAGGCCGAAGCTGCCCGTGAAATGCTGGCGGAGGTCGCCCGCGCCGCCGCAGCACGCCAACCCGACCTGCCCCTGATAGACCCGCTGACGGAACGCGAGCTGGAAGTGCTGGAACTGCTGGCGGGAAAGCTGACCAACAAAGAGATCGCCGCGCTGCTCGATATTTCATACTTCACGGTCCGCAACCACACCACCCGCATTTACACCAAACTCGGCGTCAACACTCGCGAGGATGCCGTCGCAGCGGTCCGCTCGTTGCGTCTCATCGAAGGAGACAAGTAGACAGGGAGACTATGCACACCATGGATCACCTCACCACGAGGACAACTGCGTTCGCCGGCCTTCTGATCGTTGCGCTGCTCCTCGGTGCGTGCGTGCCGATGCCCGGTCAGATACCCGCCGCGACCGGCGCGCGCCTGTCGGGCGTCGCCACCTATGGCGGACAGCCCGTAGCCGACGCACGCGTGTCGCTGCGCACCCCCGGCTGGCAGACCGACCCCGCCGGCATGACCGTGGCCGAGACGACCACTGGGCCGGACGGCATCTTCGTGATGGATCACCCACCCGTGGGCGATTTCAGCGTGATCGGCGTCTTTCCCGATGGCGAAGAGGATCAAGGCGGCTGGCCCGCGGTGACCCTCGCACCGGGGCAGAGCATCACCGATCTCGTCGTCCCGCTGGAGCGCACCCTGACGCTGGTCGAGCCTGCCGCCGATTGCCTGACGAACGCCGTCCCCGTGTTGCGCTGGGAGCCGTTCGTCGAAGCCAAACCTACGGACGGCTATCGCGTCATGGTGATTGACGCCGGAACCACGGAACTCCTGCTCGACAAGACGCTATCGCAGACCGAGGTCACGGCTCCCGTGCTATCGCCGGGCCGCTCCTACACCTGGGTCGTCACTGCCTATGGGGCAAACGGCATCCCGCTGGCGGAAGGCGAACGCGCCTTCACCGTCGCCGCCGACGCCTGCGTCCCAGGACAGTAGGCAAGGAGACAAGGAGACAAGTAAACAAGTAGGCAAGTAGAGGGGAAGAGGGGGTCTGGTTCCCTCGCCCTTTGGGACAGGGTTAGGGTGAGGGCTGGACGCGCAAGACCTGACAGGTTTGCGAAACCTGTCAGGTCTGGGAAGAAAGCGCGCCGCGGCCAGGGCGTGGCGACCACACCCCTACGCGAACGACTAAGCCTCAGCGCCTCTACCCCATCGTTCGCATCTGACGCCACCTCGTAGCGTGCTCACTCCTCAGCTTGTCTCCTTGTCTACCTGTCTCCTTGCCTCCTTGTCTACTTGTTTCCCTGTTTCCTTATTTCCTTGTATCCTTACTTCGTTCCTTCGTGGTAAAAACTGGAGCACCGCCATGCCTGAACTGCCCGATCTGGAGATCATTCGCGAGGTGCTGGCGCCGCGGCTGGCGGGGGCCGAGATCGCCGCGGTGGACGTGCGCCGGCCGTTGATCACGCGAGACCTGACAGGTTTGGGAAACCTGTCAGGTCTATTGACCGGCAAGCGCTTCACCGGCGTCGCGCGGCGCGGCAAGTTCCTGCTGCTGGCGCTGGAGGACGGGCCGACCATCGTCATCAACCCGATGCTGGCGGGGCGGCTGCGTTATGGCGCGCCCCTCGCCAAAGACCGTACGCGTGACGCGCTGGTGCTGCGGCTGGCCGACGGCGCCGAGCTGCGCTATAACGACCCGATGGACATGGGGAAGATCTACGTCACGGACGACCTGAACGCCGTGCCCGCTTTCGCCGAACTGGGGCCGGACGCCGACGACCCCACGCTGACTCTTGACGTGTTCCGCGAGCGGATCAAGCGCCACCCCGGCGAGATCAAGGGCACGCTGACCAACCAGGCGTTCGTCGCGGGTATCGGCAACGCCTACGCCGACGAGATCCTCTGGTGCGCGCAGATTTACCCGTTCCGTCGCCGCGCGAGTCTCAGCGCGGCCGAGAGCGAGCGGCTCTACGGCTGTATGTGGACCGTGCTTGAAAAGGCGATTGACACCCTGCGCGACCGCGTGGGCGAGCGCATCGAGATGGAAGTGCGCGACTTCCTCGCCATACACGGCAAAACCGGCGAACCCTGCCCCCGTTGCGGCGGCCCCATCAGCGAGGTCAAGCGCCAAAAGCGCGTCACCAACTTCTGCCGCGCCTGCCAACCGGGACTCATGATAGATCGTTGAAGATTCACCACGAAGGAGCGAAGAAACGCAGAAGAATTTTTTTAGAGAATCTTCGTTTCTTCGTTCCTTCGTGGTGAGAAAAATAGAAAGGTAGAGCTATGAAGGAAGTTCGAGAGTTTTTGAGGGCGCGCGGCCTGCCGATCGGCGACGCGTATGACCTGCCCGATTCGTTGTTGCGCTTCCCCGACGGGGCGCATTATCGCGTGGAGATCCCCAGCGTCGAGGGGCCGCGGGCGCTGGCCGCCGTGCTGGAGGAAGCAGAGCGCCAGGAGGTGCTGATCCAGCGCGTGTCGCAGGGCAGCGGCATCATGCTCCTCACCGACGCCGAAATCCGCGAGATGGCGCAACTGGGCCACGCGGCCGGCATCGAGGTGAGCCTCTTCGTCGGGCCACGCGCCGCATGGGACACCGGCGCGCAGATCACCGCGGCGGGCGGCAAGAACCTGGGCGCGCGCCTGCGCGGCATGGAGCAGGTGATCTACGCCGTTGAGGACATCCGGCGCGCGTGTGCGCTGGGCATCCGCTCGGTGCTGGTGGCCGATGAGGGGCTGTTGTGGCTGGCCGCGGAGATGAAGCGCACGGGAGACTTGCCCGCGGAGCTGGTGCTGAAGATCTCGGTGCAGATGGGGCCGGCCAACCCGCTCGCCGTCCGCTGGATGGAGCAACTCGGCGCGGGGACGTACAACGTGCCCACCGATCTCACCCTGCCGCAACTGGCCGCGGTGCGCCAAGCCGTCTCGCTGCCGCTGGACGTATACGTCGAAGCGCCGGACGACTTCGGCGGGTTCATCCGCCATTACGAAGTCCCGGAGATGGTGCGCGTCGCCGCGCCGATGTACGTCAAGCTGGGCCTGCGCAACGCACCCAACATCTACCCGAGCGGGCTGCACTACGAGGCGATGGCCGTCCTCATGGCCCGCGAGCGCGTCCACCGCGCCGCCATCGCCGTGGACATGCTGCGCCGCTACTTCCCAGAGGCGATCGCCTCGCCGCGTGGCGCAAGCGATCTGGGGATTCCGGTGGGGTGAAAGGGCAGCGGATGAAAACAGATAAGCGGATGGGAAGTGCGTTTTATCCGTTTATCCGCTGCCCCGCTATCTGATGGCGCCGCGCTGCGCGCGCGACCCGGGCAATCCGTGAATGAAGCGCTTTACTATTCGTGCGACCTTTGATATAGTGAGTCTGGTGCAAAAACAGAACAATCGCGCGACGAATCCAAAATAGGTACTGGAGATCCTAAGTCAGCATTCGTTGCGTACCCTGCCGGCGAAATAACAATATCCACGGAGGCAACAATGACGACAGCCTTTGTCCTCAGCGGGGGCGGCATTCGCGGGCCGCTCCAGGTGGGCGCGCTGCGCTCGCTGCTGGAGCACGGCATCAAACCCGACTTCTTCGTCGGCACGTCCGCAGGCTCTATCAACTCAGGCTTCATGGCCGCGCGCGGACCTGACCTGGACGCGATCCCGAACCTTGAAGCGGCCTGGCGTAAAGGCACGCGGGACGTGGTCTACCCCGGCAACGCCTTCACCATCGCCTGGCGCGCCCTGACCGGCGAGGACAGCGCCTTCCCCAGCGAGGGGATGCGCAAACTCATTGCGGACAACCTGCCCGCCGGGGCGACGACCTTCGGCCACCTCAAGTGCCCGGCCTATCTCACCGCCGCCGACCTCATCAGCCGCCGGCTCTACCTGTTCGGCGAAGACCCCGCCGCGCCGCTGGTGGATGCGATCATGGCGAGCAGCTCGATCCCGGTCTACCAGGATCCCGTGGACTACGGCGACCTGCAACTGGTGGATGGCGGGGTGGTGGCGTGCGTGCCGTGCAGCGTGGCGATAGACAAGGGCGCGGACGTGATCTACGCGATCAACGTGGCTCACGGCACGGAAGCCTTGCCGCGCGTCAGCGGCATCCTGAACATCCTGATGCGCACCATTGACACCTTCATCGGGCAATCGCTCTTCGCCGACCTCAAACGCGCCGCGGACGATCCGCGGGTCGAGCTGCACCACATCCATATCACCGACTTCTCGCACCTGCCGTTCAACGACTTCGACCACATTAACGAGATGTTCGCCGCGGGCAAGGCGGCCACCGACCGCTATCTCGAAAACCCCGCCCCGCTCGACGTCCGGCCGGTCATGGATCAGGCGCCCGCGCCGGCCGCCCCCGGCCTCCGCGAATACGTCCCGCCCGACCTGCGATAAGCGTGCAACAAGAAACCCGGTTTCTCGGCGAAGCCGGAAACCGGGTTTCTAACTACGCGCAAGACCTGACAGGTTTGCGCAAACCTGTCAGGTCTGGATACCGCACACCCTCACCCTGACTTTTATTCACCACGAAGGAACGAAGAAACGAAGATTCTTTTTCATACGCAAACAACAAAAAGGGAACCTTATCTATCCATGTTCCCATGCCTACTTTTCTTCCCCGTTTCTTCGTGGTGAACGCGCTTGTGTTTGTCGCCACAACGTGGTAAGCTGAAGCTATCCACTGATGACGAAACCATCTCTTCCCACGGACCGCGCCGAAGGCGTGCTGAAGCTCGAAGGCCGGCGCGACGGCAAGTTGCTCGATCCCGCGCGCTCATTCCGGGCCACGCCGCGCGACCCCGTCGTCCCTGCGGCGTTGATCCGCGACTATGGCCTGCCGGAAGGCGCGCTGGTCGAAGGCCCGACGCGCCGGGTTAACGGCGTCCTCACGCTGACCGATATCGCCTGCATCTCGGGGCTGACGCCGGAGGCGTTTGCCGCGCGGCCCGACTTCGAAGACCTGATCCCCATTGACCCCAACGCGCGCCTCGATTTCGGCAGTCTGCCCGATATCACGCTGCGCTCGGTAGACTTGGTCGCGCCCATCGGCAAGGGCACGCGCGGGCTGATCGTCTCGCCGCCCAAGGCCGGCAAAACCACGCTGCTCAGCAAGCTGGCGACCGGCATCGCGGGCATCGCCCCCGAAACGCGCGTCATCGTGCTGCTGATTGACGAGCGCCCGGAGGAAGTAACCTATTTCCGGCGGGCCGCGGGCGCGGAGGTGATCGCCTCATCCAGCGACCGCCCCACGCAGGAGCACATGGCGCTGATGGAGCTGATGCTGGCGCACATCCGCGTGGAGCTGGAATGCGGCCGCGACGTGGTGGTCGTGCTGGATAGCCTGACGCGGCTGGCGCGGGCCTTCAACCTGGGCGCGCCGGGGCGCGGGCGCAGCCTCTCCGGCGGGCTCGAGGCGAGCGCGATGGAGATGCCGCGGCGTTTCTTCGGGCTGGCGCGCAACATCGAGGGCGGCGGCTCGGTCACGGTGCTGGCGTCGGTGCTGGTAGACACCGAATCGCGGCTCGATCAGGTGATCTTCGAGGAGTTGAAGGCCACCGGCAACAGCGAGGTCGTGCTCGACCGCGCGCTGGCCGAGGCGCGCATCTTCCCCGCGATCAACATCAACGCGTCGGGCACGCGCCGCGAAGAACTGCTCTACCCGCCCGATGAGATGGCGCGCCTGCGCACCCTGCGGCGCGGGCTGGCCCAGTATCAACCCAAAGAGGGGATGCTCAAGTTGTTGCAGCTCCTCGACAAATACCCCACCAACCCCCAACTGCTCGCCGCGCTCAAACCCAGTCTGTAACATCACATTTTGCACGCGGAGACGCTGAGAAATGCTAAAAAATCTCCGCGTCCTCCGCGTCTCCGCGTGCAAAATAGTTCCCCATGCACACTCATACCCGGCTTCGCACACTTTATCAACACGTTATGCTGAAACAGAGTTTACGACGCATTCAGAGGCCCAGCGACAGAACAAGCTGCTCCCGGAAAGCGCTCAGGTCTGTGAGATTGTCCTGCAAAATCGTATAGATGCGCCCGTTGTCCACCTGCCAGTACAGGTGCACGAGAAAATTGCGGAATCTTGCCATTTGCCGCAAACGACCTGCCAGTTCGCCGGTGATCAAGCCGAGTTCTGCAAGAACCGTGAAGCAATCCGCATAGCCCTCCGGTGAGCGTCCACCCCGACGAGCCGCAACGTGATTACAAACGTCAATCGCCGCTTCCGTCGCCACAATGAGCAAATACTTGGCGCTTTCCGTGTTGCGAAAGTCAGCCAGAAACGCTTCCTCGGTCAGGGCGCTCAACTCGCGCAGGCGACGTTCGGTATCGGCAATAAGGCCAAGCCGCTCGCGTATTCGTATCGCATCTACGGTCATGATTTCATCTCTCGTAGATAGGCCATCGCGACCGGCTCGAAGTCCCACCATGCCAAACGGGTGCGCTCGATGAAGGTGTAATACGCCTCCTCATCGCGCGCGCCCAGCTTTTGCCCGCGGCTGACGTTGTAGCGATAGGGCAGCGGCGCGTCATTGATGATGCGCACGTCTACCGGGAAACGCACTACTTTCTCCAACTCGTCAGCCAAGTCAAAGCCATACGCCAACTCAGCTTCGACGGAAACCGCCGCCCGATCCACCCACACCGCCACGTCCAGATCACGAAACGCGCCGCCCTCGCTAGCCGAGCCATAGAGGATCGCAAAGAGGATTTCCGGCCTGTCGCTCAAGTGGGCCGTCAGCACCTCGCGAATGCTATTTATGTCCGTGGAGTTCATCATAAAGTATAAAGTCCGAAAAGCTACGCCGCGAGCAGAAGCTGCCGCGTCGTCAAGACATCGGTTGGCGCGAGCCGTCGCACCTGGTGCGGGGCCAAAGTCAGCAGAGCACGCGTCGTCCCATCCGGGTTGATGAACTCGACCTCGTAAGCCAGGGTCGGCGTGACATACACTTCAACGATGCCCCCAGGTCACCGGCAAGGACATCATGATCCGGCAAGTTAACGGTGGTAATGACCGTATCAAGCAACTCCAATGTGTTTTCCATAGTGCGGGCATTATCGGCATTTGGCAAGCGTTCTTCCATGGCCGAATTATACCATAAGCAATCGTCGGTCTTCCCCTTCGCGCCCTTCGCGTTTCGCGCCCTTCGCGCCGTTTCGCGGTCTTCGTGTTCCAAACGCCCCTGCGCATCTGACGCCATCGCGTGGCGTGCGCACTCCGCTATATGCTATCAGCCATCCGCCATCCGCTATCCCGCCACCCCGCGCGCTCGACCGCATCCGGGAAACGCGGCAGCAACACGGCCCAATCGGCCAGCGCGACCTTGTCGCCGGGCTCCAACTCGGCCTTGTTACCCTTCTCGGTCAGCGGCTTCGCGGGCAGGTTGAACACGCCGATCTCATCGCCGGGCCGCGCATAGCGGCTCTGCACGTAGGCCAGCCCCAGGATCACGCCGTTCACGTCCACCGCGGCGCTCGTCACCCAGCCGACCGCCTGTCCGCGCGCATTCACCACCGGATCGCCCGTCTTGGGCATCCGCACGCCGCGCGCCTTCATGCGGAACCGCGCGACCTCCATCGTGCGCGCTTGCTCCGCCGCCAGATACGCAGGTCGCCCGATGAAATAAGGCTTGTGCAGCTTGACGTAGCCCGCAAAGCGCGCGCCCGCGGGCGAAATGTCGAACGGCCCGGCCAGCTCGTGCCCGTAGAGCGGCAACCCCGCCTCGGTGCGCGTGCTGTCGCGCGCGGCCAGCCCGGCAGGTTGCACGCCGAACGGCTGCCCGGCCTCCAACAGCGCCTCCCACAGCGCGACCGCGCGGTCGGGATGGACGAAAATCTCATACCCCACGTCTTCGCCGGTGTAGCCGGTGCGGGCGATCACCAGATCGAAGCTGCCCAGGTCGCATTCGATCAGCCCTGTCTTGCGGACGCGCGCGAGGCGGTCGCGCAGGCGCGGGTCGTCCGTGAGCGCCTGGAGCGTGCGCAGCGCGGCGGGGCCTTGCAGCGCCAGGTCCACGCGCATCTCCGACCCTGCGGCGGGACCCTTGAGATCGCGCAACTCGGCGGGCCGCAACACGCGCAGATCGGGCCGCGCCGGGTCGAGCAGCACACGCCCCGCGTTGACGGCGTTCAGCCACGCCCAGTCCTTCTCGGCGTTGGCGGCGTTCACCACAATCAGGAACCGATCCGCCGCCCGGCGATAGACCAGCAGATCGTCAATCACCTTGCCGTCGGCGTCCAACAGGTAGGAGTAAAAACTCTCGCCGGGGGCATACCAGCGCACGTAGTTCGTGCAGACCAGATCGAGGAACTCAACGGCGTGCGGGCCGCGGCACTCGAAGACGCCCATGTGCGCCACGTCGAACAGCCCAGCCGCCTTGCGCACGGCATTGTGCTCGTCCAGCACGCCCGTGTACCATACGGGCATCTCCCACCCGGCGAATGGGACAATGTGACTGGTGTGCGCCCGGTGCCAGTCGTAAAGCGGCGTGCGACGCAGAGGCGCGTCGGCTGGCGATTCATAGAAAAAGACAGGCAACTCAGGATGCTCGCGCACCGCGTCCAGTGTTTGGTGACCGACGAAGTACGGCTTACGCAGCTCGAAACGGGACGCCGCGCCCCCCTGATATAACGCCAACCCGGTCGCGCCCGGCGTGGCCGCGACGTCATCCGGCGTGCGCACATCCGCGCGTAACGTCGCCGCAATGTCCGGCGCGATCTCTTCCCTAGACCATTCCTCTACGGTGAACGGCCCCTCGACCTTCCGCAGCAACTCCTCTCGGTCGAACAGCACGTAGCCATCGGCCAGGTCACGCAGCCACCCGGCCACGCGGTCACCGTTCTCCGGCGGGACGCGCAGCACAAAGCGGTCGCGCCCGTAAGCGTCCGGTTCCAGCCGGGTCACGCGCACCTCGCTCATCATCACGCCGTCAGGGTCGAGTATGAACCCGCGGGCCTGCATCCCCGCCGTCAGCGCCGCCACATCACACGTCACGATCTGATTCAGCGCCGGCTCTGCGCGCTCCCCTTTCACCACCAAGACACGAAGATCACCAAGGACACCAAGAGAAGATATTTCTTCTCTTTTCGCCGTGCCCTCCGTGTCTCCGTGTTTCCCCATTTCCTTGTCTCCTTGTTTCCCTGTTTCCCTGTCTACGTATGCACGCACCTCGGCCAGCACGCTCGCGTCAATCTTGCCGCGCGGCAACTCGCCCGACAGCCCGGTGTACGAGAAGGGGCGAATGTTCGTCACCACCCGATGGATCAGCCCGGCGACCGCGTCCATCTCCGCCGGCCCGAAGCCGCGCTGCGTCAGCCACGGCGACCCCAGCCGGATCCCCATCGCCAGCGCCGTTTGCGTGTCGCCGGGGATGGTGTTCTTGTTCGCCACGATCCCCGCCAGATCGAGGATACGCACGGCAGGCTCTCCCCGTAGCGGCGATCCCTTGTGGTCGCCTACGCTGTTCAGGTCGAGCACGCAGAAGTGCGTGTCCGTGCCGCCATAGGCCAGCTTCAGCCCGCGGTTCACCAAACCATCGGCCAGCGCCCGCGCGTTCTCGACGATCTGAAACATCATCCGCCGGAAGGTCTCCGTCTGCGCAATCTTGAAGGCCACGGCCATTGCCGCGAACTTCTGCGTGTGCGGCCCGCCCTGCTCACCGGGGAAGACGGCCATGTCAACCCGATGCGCCAGCTCCTCGTCGGTACTGACGATCACCGCACCGCGCGGCCCGCACAGCGTCTTGTGTGTCGTAAACGTGATCACGTCGGCGATGCCCACCGGGCTGGGGTAGGCCCCGGCAATCGCCATCCCCGCGGGGTGGCTGATGTCGGCCAGCAGCTTCGCGCCGACCTCGTGCGCGATCTCGGCGAAAAGTTCCCAGTCGGGGACCCAGGTGTATGAGGTGAACCCGGCGATGATCATCTTCGGGCGCGCGCGCTGCGCCAGCTCGCGGATCGCGTCATAATCCAACCGGCTCGTCTCGCGGCTGACGCCATAGCTCGCCACGTGATAGCGCTTGCCGGAAAAGTTGAACTCGCTGCCGTGCGTCAGGTGGCCGCCCTGATACAGGTCCATGCCCATCACGGTGTCGCCCACGTCCAGCAGCGTGTCATACACGGCGAGGTTGGCGGCCGCGCCCGAAAGCGGCTGCACGTTGACGTAAATTTCGGGGGAGGCGACGCGGTCGTTGGCGAGGCAATCCGCCGCGCGCCGTTGCGCCAGCGTCTCGATGAAGTTGACGAAATCCACGCCCTTGTAGAAGCGCCGGTCGGCGTAGCGCCGATACGCGACGAGTTGGTGGGCGATGTCCAGGAGCATCTCCTCCTCATCCCGCGTCATCCGCAGCGGCGGATAGCCCTCCGCGTAGACGTTGTTGAAGACGGAGCCCAACGCCTGCCGCACCGCCAGCGGCGCGATAGATTCGGAGGGGATCATAATCAGTTTGCGCGCCTGACGCTCCGCCTCATGTTCGATGATGGCGTCAATATCGGGGTCAATCACGCCCAGGTCGGCCCCCAGATAGGTATCTCGATACTCGGTTGTGGACATACGATTCTCGCTCCTCACGGATTGCACACGTTATGAGATCTATTATAGCAGCAAACCATCCTGCTCGCTGGCGCACGCGACAAGCGCGCCGGCGCGGTGGATAGTGTTTTGATCCGCCATCTTGACAGCCGCCCGCCGCGCATGTAACCTATGCCGATCATCAAATTTCTACAGGAGGGCTGTATATGGACGTTGCATCGTTACAGCGACTCTATGACTATCACTGCTGGGCCACCCGCCGCGTGCTGGACGCCGCCGAACGCTGCACGCCGGAGCAACTGACTGCAACCGGCCCCGCGCCGCACGGCAGCCTGCTGGCAACCCTCGTGCACTCGCTCGCCGCCGAACGCGTCTGGCTGCAACGCGCGCGCGATGGCGGTAAGCTGACAGACCTGGCCGACCTGGAGGGGATCACTACGGTCGCCGCGCTCAACGACGCGTGGGATGCCCAGCAAGTCGCGATGCGCGAGTATCTGGCGGGGATCACAGATGAACAACTTGCGGAGAAATTTCGCTACGTGGTATCGCGCGGGGCCTGGCGCGACGAGGTATTGTGGCAGGCGCTGATCTACATCGTCTTGCACGGCATCCAGCATCGCTCCGAGGCTGCCATCCTGCTCACGGCCTACGGCGAGTCGCCCGGCAACCTGGATTTCATTATCTTCGTGCAGGAGCAAGGAAATAGGTAGACAAGGAAACAAGAGGAGCTCCTGGCGTTCTCCTTGTTTCCTTGTCTACTTGTCTAGTGGTCAAATCCAGAGAGAGCCTGCCCCTGAGGGTAATCCGTCAGCACGGCGACCGGCGCTTCAGTCGCGGCCTGAGCCGCGGTCGGTTCGCCCGATGGCATCCCCGGTGCGCCGTGGCGAGATAACTATCCACGCGCCCCGATTTACAGTAAAATAGAGATAAGCTGATGCGCAACATCAACGACGAGATGGGCTTGTTACCTCAGCAGGAGGACGCCATGACCGGTTTGAACTTTGGGCGCGGCGGCGGGGTCGCAGACGTCACGATTGACGCAGCGCGTTGCAACGCGTGCGGGCTGTGCGTGCGCGTGTGCAAGGGTGCGCCGCTCTATCTGGAGGATGGGCGCGTGCGTGTGGACCAAACGCGGGTGTTCGGGTGCATGGCCTGCGGCCACTGCATGACCGTTTGTCCGAACAACGCGATCACCGTGCGCGGGCGCGATTTCGGGCCGGAGGATATGCTGGCCCTGCCGCCCGTCGCGCAGCGAGCAACCTATGACGCACTGTACGATCTCATGCTGGCGCGACGCAGCGTGCGCGAATTCCGCGCTGCGGAGGTGGAGCACGGCCTGGTCGAGCGCATCCTGGATGCCGCCGCGACCGCGCCGATGGGCCTGCCCCCCAGCGAGGTGGGCGTGCTGGTGTTCGAGGGGCGCGCCGCGGTGCGCGCCTTTCGCGATGACCTGCTGCACGTGCTCGCGGGGTGGCGACGCATGTTCGCCCCACCGCTGGGCCTCGCGCTGCGCCCCTTCATGTCGCACGCAGATTACGCCGCCATGCAAGAGTTCGTCCTGCCCGCCATCGAGAAGTACGTTGAAGGTGATCGAGAGGGCGAGGACTGGTTCTTCTATGACGCTCCGCTGGCGTTCTATTTCTACGCGTCCGGGGCCGCCGATATGGCCGACCCCTTCATCCCCGCAACCTACGCCATGCTCGCGGGCCACGCGCTGGGGTTGGGCGGCTGCATGTTGGGTTTCCCCGGCTATGCCATGAAGCAGAACAAGGCGCTCCAGGCGAAATACGGCTTGCCGCCGAAAGCCCAACAGGGACTGGTCGTCATCTTTGGCCACCCGGCGATCAAGCATCACGCCGCCCTGCGCCGCCACTTTGCCGACGTACGCACCTATGCTATAACCTGAATGCATCCTGTTCGTAGTGCGCTCGTGAGAGCGCAGCTTGTTCGTAGCACGCTCGTGAGAGCGCCCGGCGGGCTTACGCACTACAAACGGTAAAACCTGAGGAGAAATTATCCGCCTGCGGTCGGCGCTTCCGTGCAGTTGACGGCGTGGCGCGCGTCGGCATTCTTCGCCCCGCGCAACCACGCCTCGAGCTTCGTGCGATGACGCGACTCCAACTTCACCAGCTTGCGCCGTGAGGTGAGCAGCAACTCAACCTCATCGAACGACATGCCGTGACAACCCATCAGATACGCCGCCAGCATCGCCGCCGACCGGCCGCGGCCTTTGGCGCAATGCACCAACACGGGGCGACCCGCCTTCACCTGCTTGTTAATCCAGGCGACGCCGTCCGTCAACACATCATCGGGCGGCACGCCGACATCCGGCACGAAGTAGCGCACGTGGGTGATATCATGCGCGTCATACAGCGCGGTATCATCGGGGCGTTCGGCGCGGATGTTCATCACCGCCGCAATCCCCGCATCCTTCAGGAAGGCATAGTCGCGGTCATAGGTCGGCGCGCCGCCCAGCCAGATTTCTTCCGGGATCTCGTCCGTGGGCGTGATGCGATCGAACCACCGGTTCCCGAACCCCTTCTCATAGACCAGACGGATCGTCGGGTAGAAGAGATCGAAGACGCGGTGGAAGGCCGAGAGCGGGTCCGTTGCGGCGCGAGTCATGTCAACCGGGCTGCCTTTCATCCATCTGTGATATCATCAAGACGCATTATACCGTATCCGGGTTCCATTGATCTAACATACCGCCATTAACATCAGGAATTCCAATGTAGCCTGTCACGGTACCGTGAACGGAGTGAAGCATCTCGGCCTCACGAGCAAGAGATTCTTCGCTCGAACCTCGCCGTAACGAACGTCGCATGGTTAACTCGCTCACGTTACCGTGACAGCACTTGTTTCGCCTATATTTGGAATTCCTGCCATTAACATATTAAAAGGAAGCCGCATGTCGGCCACGCCGAAATTCGTTCCAATCCCGGTCACCGATGCGCGCCTGCTGGCCTATCGCGACGCGGTGGCCGCACTTTATCTCAATGGCCGGGTCATATTGCAAAGCTACCGGCAAGTCTCCGGCCCCGTCCCGCGCTTCAGCCTGCATGCCCCGGCGTCCGCCGCGCCCGCGCTGGCCGCGTTCCTCGCCGCCACCCCCAAGGCGCCGCCCATCGGCCCTTCGGGGATGCCCGCTTACTGCCTGCTGGGAGCGTATGCGCTGGAAGGCGCGCTGGCCGAAATATTGATGGAAGGCGGCGCATACCGCCGTTTCGAGAACGCGCCGGCAGCGCGCCAACTGGCCGTCAACGCTGTGGATGCGTTGGCCGATACGGCTCGGATGGCGTTACGCGCCTACTTCTCGCGCGCTCCGTGGTCGGGCTGGTTCATGGGCGGCCCGTGGGATCGCACGGTCCTCGCGATAGACGCCGCGGCCGATGTCTGGACGCTGCTCTGCGCCACCGACACCGACTGACGCGGCCGCTGTCGGCCAAATGTCGCTGCGATGTCGGCATTTTTCTTATGTATTGCTAACAATAACGTGATATAATTGTTGTAAGTCGCTGGAGATGATCCGGCGACGTGTTATCTCTACGGGCAAGATTTATTCATTCATCATCATTCGGCTGCGCCCGCCGGCCATATCTAACGAAAGGTATCAATAGATGTCATTCTTGAAAAAAGTCGTGCCTGCGCTGCTGATTGTCACAGCGTTGAGCATTTCGGTCGTCGGCCCGGCCGCGGCGTCTGCCGCCCCACCCGAACCCAACAAGCTCTCCCTGAATTGCGATTCCGGCGCTTGCCGGCTACAAGTAGACGCCGAGAGCTTGCCCGTGGCGCTCCGCAACGGCGCCAACCTGGCGCTAAGCCTGCTACCCTTCAACCAGGACGGTGCGGCCGTCGCCATCAACCAGGACATCACCCTGGCGCTGCCCATCGGCGACGTGAAACTGACCGACGCCCGACTGATGGTGAATCTGGCTGAAGACGGCTCAATCGAGCAACTGCGCGGCACGGCGGACATGCCATTCCCGACCTTTGGCCTGCTCGACGATGTGCGCATCGTCACCCCGGCGTGCGCCGAAGTGGGCCAGGACCTGGGCAAGAACCTGGCGAACACGGGGCTGGAGCTCGACCCGGAGCGGTCCTATCTGTTCTTCGACGTTGACTCCGCCTTCGACGTGGCGGGCCGGACACCCGGCAACGCCAACGAGTTTTCGCTCGGGCTGGAGCCGGGCCAGCGGGCGCGGCTGGTGATTGATACCGAAGAGGCCGTGGCCTATCTTGACGGCCAGGTCACGCTTTCGAACATAGATCAGGTCGCCCTGCTGGGCGGTGTGCTGGAAAGCACGGGGGTCGGCGCCTACGTCCCCGATTCGTTGCCGATTCGTGAGCGCACGCAATTCGGGCTGTCGGGCAAGTTCAGCAAAGACCTGAGCGAGAGCTACCTGACGCTGAGCGGCGCGTATCGCATGGATGGCGGTTTGATCGCGACCCGGCTGGGGATTGAAGCGGAACCGGTGCAGTTGGAAGGCGAAATGACCGTGAGCCGCGACGGCGTGAAGGTTGACGGCGTGCTCGCTTCGAGCGTGCAACCGGAGATCGTGTTTGACAGCGGGGCGCGCATCCAGGCATTTGTACCGTTCCCCGGCGGCCAGGAAGGCGGCTACGCCCGCGTCGAGGCCAACGTGGAAGCGCCCATCATCAAGGTATCTGCGGGCGCGGGCGCAGAGGTTGGCGAAGCGGGTTACTCGCTGGAAAGGCATCTCGCCACGCCGTTGAGCGAACGTGAACTAGAGGGTAAAGTCTCCGGCGACCTGCCGGATGTCGCCGGGACCGTCGGGCCGGTGGTCGGTAAGGCCGCGGATGGCATCGGATCGGCGGTGATAAAGCCACGGACGGCGTCGGGTCGGCAGTGGGTAAAGCCACCGGCTTTATCGGGCCGGTCGTCGGCAGGACCGCCGGCACGGTTGGCGGCGCGGCCCAGCATGGCTGGGATCTCGCCGGAGACCTGATAGACGCGGGCAAGGCTCGCCTGCCGCAGCGTTAGCACCTGAACACCAACGAACCAAAGCGCCGGGCGCTCAACCAGCGTCCGGCGCATTTTTTTCAGCGCAGTCACCATCCATCACGTGACCCTGGCTGAGTAAGAAGCTGGCCCGAAACCTGCGCATCGCTCCCCTCCGTGACCTGACCGGTCACAAAGGGAAAGACATGAAGGACATAAGGAGGGGGTCGTGGCTATCACCATGAACCGCCAGGCAATCACAGACCGTCTGCAGGGCGCCCGCCGGGACGCCGCCGACATCACGTTTCCCGCTTTGATATCGGCGGTCGCCAGCCCGCCGGTGTTGCTGTTGGTCGCCTTCGCGTGGCTGGCGCGCTTCGTCGGCCAGGCCGGCGCGTTTGACTGGCTGGCGCTTTACGTCGCGCTGGGCGTCGGCCTGCCCCTGCTTTACATCCTGTTTCTCTATCGCCGCGGGCTGGTGAGCGACCTCGACGTCTCACGTCGCGAAGAACGGCTACGACCGATGCTCTTCACGCTGGTCTGCATGGGCGGCGCGGGGATCGTGCTGTGGCTGGGCGGCGCGCCGCGCCTGCTGGCCGCGTGGAGCGCGATCATCTGGGCGCAGCTTGCCCTGGTGATGGTGATCACCCTGCGTTGGAAAATCAGCATCCACAGCGCCGCCGCCGCATCTCTCTCCGCGATGTTCATCGCCATGCTCGGCCCCATCGCGCTTCTGACAACCCCGCTGGTCGGGCTGGTGGGCTGGTCGCGCGTCCGGCTCGTGCGCCACACCCCCGCGCAAACGGTCGCCGGCGCGCTGCTCGGCGGGGTGGTCACGGTCGGCCTGTTGTGGTTGGCGCGGGGGTGACGCGTCCTACGTACTTTGTCCGGCTGCTCACAATCTGAGGCCTAAGGCAAATTCGTTCAATTCGTGCGATTCGTGGCCGTCTTCCTACACCGGCGTCTCGCGCGGGACGCGCGCCAGGATGCCCGACACCACCTCGTAGTTGATCGTCCCCAGCCGCGCGGCGACCTCCTCTACGGTGATGCGATCCTCACCCTGCGCGCCGATCAGCACCACCTCATCGCCCTGCTGCACGCCGGGAATCTCCGTCACGTTGATCATCGCCTGATCCATGCAGACGCGGCCCACGATGGGCGCGCGGCGGCCGCGCACCAACACCTCGCCCCAGTTCTGCGGCGCGCGGCGGAACCCGTCCGCGTAGCCCACCGGGATCACGGCAATCCGCTCGACTCCTGCCGTGCGATAAGTCGCGCCATAGCCCACGGGGCTGCCCGCCGGATGCTCCTTCACCTGGGCGATCAGCGTCTTCCATGCCAGCGCGGGTCGGAACCCCGCGGGCAACTGCACGCCTAGCGACGGGTGCAGCCCGTAGACCGCGATGCCGGTGCGGAAGAGGATGTTGGAGCGGAGGGGCGGAGGCGCGGAGGAACGGAGGCGCGGAGGGGCAGAGGAGCGGAGGAGACCGGCGCTATTCTCGGCGTGTACAAGTGGAATGATGACACCATCACGCGCTAAAGCCTCCAATACCCCGTCGAACGCGGCGAGTTGGCCCGCGGTGTGGTCTGCCTCCCACTCCGTATCCCCGTCGGCCACTGAGAGATGCGTGAAGATGCCCTCCACCTCGACGCCGGGCAGCGCGCGGACAGCCGCCACGAACGCGGGCGCGTCTGCGGGGAACACCCCCAGCCGGCCCATCCCCGTGTCCACCTTCACGTGAACGCGCGCCGTCCGGTCGAGCGCCTGCGCCGCATGCGAGTACGCCGTCGCCGTGTCCAGGTCGAAGATCGCGGGCGTCAGGTCACGGCGCAGCACGTCACGCGCCTGCCACGCGGGGGTGTAGCCCAGCACCAGGATCGGCGCGGCGATCCCCGCGTCGCGCAACGCGGCCCCTTCGCTCAGGCAGGCCACGCCCAGCCAGCTCGCGCCGTTCAGCAGCGCCGTCTGCGCCACCTGGATCGCGCCATGCCCGTACGCGTCCGCCTTCAACGAGATGAGGATTCCCCCCTCGCCCGCCAGCGCCTTCAACCGGCGCACGTTATTGGCGATGGCCCCCAGATCAATCTCCAACCAGGTGGGCCGGTCGGGGCTGACGGTGATGGTCTGCCGCCAGGCCGCATCCTGGCGCACCAGATGATCCGCGGCCTGTTCCGGTTCGGCCATCAGCAGGCGCGTCACCTGCTCCATGCGCGTCGCCAGCGACCCCTTCACCAGCACCACGTCGCCCGGCCCCAGCCCCTCAAGCGCCGCCTCCGCCGCGTCCTCCGCCGTATACGTCACCACGACCTGATCTGCGGCCAGCCCCGCGGCCCGCGCCGCGTCCGCCGTCTGCCGCGCCCGGTTGCCGCGCGTGATCAGCCGATCCACCGTCTGCGCGGCGCGTTGACCCACGACCTCATGCCCGGCGGCCTCATAGTCGCCCAGCTCCAGCATGTCACCGAGCACGGCCACGCGCCGCCGCGCCTCCAACGCCGCCAGCGTCTCCAGCGCGGCTTCCACTGCGGCGGGGCTGGCGCTGTAGGAATCATCGAGGATCAGGCTGCCGCGGCGTCCGGGCAGCGGGTTCAACCGCCCCGGCAAGCGCGGCAGCGCCTCCAACCGCGCCGTGATCGCATCCAGCGCGACGCCATGGTGCAACCCAACGGCCAGCGCGGCCAGCGCCGCATACACCTGATGCCGCCCCAACAGCGGCAGGCGCACGTGGCCTCGGCCTGCAGGCGTCTCGACGTGGAAATGCACGCCCTCGCGCGTGACGATGATCTCCGAGGCGTAGATGTCGCAGCACGCGGCCGTTGCGTTGCGGTCTGTGCCATAACGGATCACGGGCGCAGCCGAACGCGCCGCCATCGCCGCCACGCGCGGGTCATCGGCGTTGAGCACGGCCAGCCCATTGGCGGGCAGCGCGGCCACCAACTCGCCCTTCTCGCGGGCAATCGCCGCCAGGTCGCCGAACGTCGCCAGATGCGCCGGCTCGACCGTAGTGACCACCCCTACGCGCGGCCGAGTGATTGCGCACAGGCGCGCGATCTCGCCCGCGTGATCGGCGGCCAGCTCCAGCACCGCCAATCGTTGTTCGGGGCGCAGTTCGCCTAGCGCGATGGGAAGTCCATAGAGGCCGTTGTAGTTAGCCCGGTTCCTGAAGATGGGCATCTCGCCATCCAGCACCGCGGCGATCGCTTCTTTCGTGGTGGTCTTGCCCACGCTGCCCGTCACGCCGATCACCGCGACGCCCTGCCGCGCCAGGACATACTGCGCCCACGCCTGAAGCGCCAGCCGCGTATCGGGCACGACCACGCAGGTCACTGCCGCGTCGCTTATGTCAATAGGTGTCTGGCAAAGCACGCCGGTCACGCCGCCCGCCACAGCGTCGCGGATGTATGCGTGCCCGTCGGCGCGCTCCGTCTTCACGGCGATGAAAAGTTGCCCCGGCTGCACGAGCCGCGAATCGTAGCAGAAGGCATCGAAGGCGGTGACCGCTGCCGGCCCATGCAGCCGCCCGCCCGTCGCCGCCAGCAGATCAGAGAGTTGAATCATGGGGAGAATTGTAAAAGACCTTCGGAGTTTGGCAAACCCCGAAGGTCTTCCAGAATCTCACGCGAGAATAGGTCATTTACGACCCCACGTCGTACTCACGCCGGCCCTCACGCACAAAGGCCACGATTTCGTCCCGACTCATTTCAAGGTCAACCTCCTCAACTGCGAGTGGAGAAGGAAGGGTATCCCCAAGATCACGGACATTGTCGGCCCAGAACTCCCGGTAGCTTAGCCGAGTACGTTCCACATAGGGAAGGCGCTGCGCTGCCAACTCGTCAGGCGTCAGCCCATCGAATTTCAGTCCCCGCTCTTCGGCGTGCTCGAAGTAGTGGTTATCGGCGCAATTACAGAAGTTACACGCAGCGACGATGAAGTCCGGGTTGTCTCTGTCCGAGTGTCCCTTTGGCAACAAGTGATCCCAGGAGAGACTTAACCAGGCGTCAAAGGATCGCCGCCCATCAGCGCCACAATAGCGACATGTGAAGTTATCACGTTTCAGCACATCATACGCATAGCCTCGAAGTGCATCCGAAAACTTCGCCATAGTCTCCCGCCAAAAGAGCATCCCTTACTTTCCGGGATTCCAGTTCACGCGTTCGTCTCCCGCACATGCACCACCGACCGGCGCACCAACTCCTCCAGCGCCGCGGGGTCCACGTCGGCCAGTTTGTTGATGTAAAGACACGACTTGCCGGTCTTGTGCTTCCCCAGGCGCGTCATCAGCGCGTCGTAGTCATCGAAACCCGCCATGATGTAGAGCGTCAGGTTCTGTTTGCGCGGCGAGAACCCGACCAGGAACCAATCGCCCTCGCGCCCGCTCGCATAGCGATAGTGATACGCGCCAAACCCGACGATGGCGTCGCCCCACATCACCGGCTCCTCACCGGTGGCCCGCTTCATCAGTTCCAGCACGGCGAAGGCGTCCGCGCGCTTCTTCTCGTCCGGAATCGCGTTCAGGAACGCCTCGACATCCCCATCGTTTCGCTGCGTCTTGAGTTCGGCCATTGTGTCCTTCCATGCGCCAGACCTGACAGGTTTCCGAAAACCTGTCAGGTCTTGTGTTCACCCCAACTGCCCGTAGTAAACGTTCGTCACCGTCGGCATCGCCACGCGGCCAGCCACCTGGTGCGCGTCGAACAACTCGCGCAGCCCGGCCATCATCGGCGCGTAATTCGGGTGGCCCGGCTCCGGCGTGTACGAGCCGGATTGCAGCCCGCCCGCCAGCGCCTCCCAGTCGCGCACCTGCGGATTATCGAAGGTCGCCAGCTGCCAAGCCCCTGCGCCGAAGAACGCGTCCAGTTCGGCGTCGTCAATGTTGTGGTGGCTCACCTGCCGGTAGTCCAGGCTGTACCGGTCGAGCAGCGCCTCATAGCCACGCGCGAACGCGCCGGCGTCCTCCTGCCGCGAGTTCCAGATCAGGGCGACCCAGCCGCCCGGCGTGAGGATGCGCGCCCACTCGGCCCGCGTCGCCACCGGCTCGAACCAGTGGAATGCCTGGCCGGCCGTCACAAAACCGACGCCGGCATCCGGCAGCGTCGTCGCCTCGGCGCGCGCCGGCACGCTGACGAAACCGGGATAGCGCGCCAGCTTGCCTTCGGCATAGGCGCGCATCGCGTCGTTCGGCTCCACCGCGTAGACGCGATTGCCGTTCCGCAGGAACAACTCCGTGGAAATCCCCGTGCCCGAACCGATGTCCACGATAGTCGCGTCCGGCGTCAGGCTGCATTCCTGCTTGAGTAACTCCACCACCGCGGCGGGATAAGAAGGCCGGTACTTTGCATAGTTATCAGCCCGCGAAGAGAACCGCTGCGTCGCATCGGTCACTGTCATCCAATTCCTCCCCTGCGATTGACTGTCTGCCCTCACCCCGACCCTCTCCCAAAGGGCGAGGGAGCCGGCCATCGGCCCTCACCCCGACCCTCTCCCGAAGGGCGAGGGAGCGCCATCAGCCATCTGCTATCAGCTATCCGCGATCCGGCAGGTCGTACATCGCCATCATGTATGGGTGATCGGGGTTATAGTGCGTCAGCGTTTGCGGGTTCTCCACGCGGCCCGCGGGGCGACAGCCATTGCCCTCGAACCCCAACACCGCGTCGCCCAGATCGAGCCGCGCCATGTCGGCATAGCCCTCCAACCGGCGCACGACATCAGGATGCTCCTCCGCCACATCCTGCCGCTCCCAGATGTCCGTCTCCAGGTTGTAAAGCTCGCGCACGGGCGCGCCATCCCGCGCGACGTGCAGCTTCCACGGCCCCGACCTGACGGCTTGCAGCCAATCCTTCATATAATAGAAGAATGCCTCGTGCGGGCTGCGCGCGTCCGGCTCGCCGCGCATGAGCGGCCCAATATCGCGCCCGTCTATGACCCGATCCGCCGGCAACTCCGCCCCGGCCAACCCGGCGAACGTCGGCAGGAAGTCCATGGACGCGACCACCTCCGCGCTCGTCGTCCCCGCGGGGATCACGCCCGGCCAGCGCATGATGCACGGCAGTCGCAGCCCGCCCTCCCACGTGGAGAACTTGCCGCCGCGCAACGGGCGGTTCGTGCCGCCGCGGTCGCCGCGCGCCCCGTTATCCGAGGTGAAGATCACCAACGTCTGCTCGTCCAGCCCCAATTGCTTGAGCGCATCCAGCAGCACGCCGACGCTCCAATCCACCGCCGCCACCGCCGCGCCATATGGCCCGTTGATGCTCTCGCGCAGGAAACGCCACGGCGGGTAGATCGGCACGTGGACGTACATGTGCGCGAAATAGAGGAAGAACGGCCCATCGCGGTGCGCCCGGATGAACTGCAACGACTCGTCCACGTAGCGCTCGGTCAGCGCGGACTGGTCGGGCTGCTCCTGGATCACCTCCTCATCGCGCAGCAGGGGCAAGGGCGGCATCGGCCCGATGGCATCGCTCGCCTGGATGCCCATGTCGTTCGAGTAGGGCAGGCCGAAATAGGAGTCGAACCCGTGGCGCGTGGGCAGGAACTCCGGCTGGTCGCCGCAATGCCACTTGCCGACCATCTTGGTGGCGTAGCCCTGCGCCTTGAGCAGCTCCGCAATCGTGGTCTCGTCGGGGTTCAGCCCGAGGCCCATCCCCGGAAACAGCACGCCCTCGCCGTCGAACGTGCCGAACCCGATCCGCCGCGGGTAGCAGCCGGTCAACATCCCCCCGCGCGACGGCGAGCAGAGCGACGCGACCATGTAGAAATCGGTGAAGCGCATCCCTTCGGCGGCCATGCGATCCAGATACGGCGTCCGGTTGACCTCCGAGCCATAGCACCCCAGGTCGCCGTACCCCAGGTCGTCGCAGTTGAAGAGGATGATGTTCGGTCGTTGTAGTGTCATGGATGCTCCTTATTTCAGACCTGACAGGTTTTGGGAAACCTGTCAGGTCTCGTATGGCCCCAAATAACGTTCGCCGTTGAAATGAATCAGATG
Source organism: Anaerolineae bacterium (assembly GCA_038214535.1). Taxonomy (GTDB): domain Bacteria; phylum Chloroflexota; class Anaerolineae; order CG2-30-64-16; family CG2-30-64-16; genus JBBQRS01. The sequence continues at coordinate 41,121 of JBBQRS010000008.1, read as the reverse complement.
CGTCTGCGCCTCAGCAACCCAGACTTCGGTTTCCCATGAGATGTCTGCCAGGTAGCGCGTCATGTCGCGCCGCGAGAGGAACGCCGTCACATAGACCAGGCCCGGCTTTGCCGTGGCAAACAGGCGCGCCAGTTCTTCGCGGCGCTTCGCGTCCACCGGGCCATGACTCGTCACGGCCTCGACAAGAACCAGCCAATCGCGCGTTTCGTCATAGATCACGACATCCGGCATCTTTCCGTGTTCATCCACGGCCACGCCAAGGGCAAGCAACCGATCTTCATTGAAGTAAGACCACTTGTCGTCGGTGTCGCCAATGTAGATAACCTGACCGCCCGGCACAAATCGCGGCGCGAACTCTTCCACAACCTCACGAATGAGCTTGCTGTGATTGCCCGGGCTGAGGTAATGCTCCTGGCCGTCCGCAAGCTGCAGCGGAACCTTGTTCATCTCGCGTTCCCGATCATATCGCTGCTTCACGCCAACGACGGTTGTCTGCCATTGAGCCAGAGCCTCGCGCCACTGTTCCGTCCCAAAGGCCTGCATGAGGGCCAAAGCCTTCGGCTCGACCTGGTAACACCACTTTGGGCTGTTGGTCGGTCGGTCCGGCTGATCGGGATTCTCGACGACAAGGAAAGCCTGGATGAACTGGTGCATCGTATAGCGCCGAAAAGTCTCACGCGTGTTGGGCGCATGTCGCGTGCCGTAGTAATCACGGCAAAAGTCCATGATCGGCGTGATGCCAATGCGCGGGTTAGACGCCTTGCTCCACGACATATCCGGTTGCAGATCAAGTAACGCAAGAAGGGTGAGCGCGGAACGGTCATTGAACTGCGCCTTCGGCATTCCCAACGCCCGGAGAACCTCCAACGCTTCGGCAATCTTTTGTTTGGCGGCGACGGGATCAGGCGTGTCAAGATCGTTCATGCGATGAAGCTCCTCTTCAAGCAACGCGTCAATCTCGGCCTGTGCAAATGTGGTATCCGCCCGCGCCCCCAACCGCGCCAGCATCTCGTAATCGGGGTATCGCAGCATTCTCAAATCAGTTGCATTGACCTGGGTATGCCCGCTGAACTGACGGAAATAGACGTCAACGAGCGTCGAGTTCAGGTACGACGCCAGACCGCACGCCACATCCGGCGGTAAGCCGGCATTGGCGGCATGGAAGACGTTGACATGGTTTTCAACAGCAACCTGTGAGGCAGGAAGGATGTTCGCATCGAGCACCGCGGCGACGATTCGGCGCGGCTCCTCCTTAGAAGAAAATCGTTTGACGAGAACATAGTAACCCTGCGGCAACAACATGCGGCGCGTTTCCTCGGATACCAACAGAGATTGCGGTTTTTCGTGCTTCGGATTCGGCCACCGAACGACGCCATCCTTCATGTGCGCCGGATAAATCAGCGGCACAGTATCCGGTGCAGGCTCCTGTCGCAACGCCGCGGCCACGCGAAAATCCACCACCTTACCGGTTGATACGCTCACGCCCAAATCATCAAGAGACGCGTTGAAGAATCTCAAACGATCCCGAACGGATGCGTCCAACCCATCCACTGGGATGTGAATGACCAGCCCTGAATCGTCAGGATGAATGATCTGCGAATACGAAACCTCGCGCAGGGTCATCGTGTGATCGTCAACCCCTTGCGTTCGAGAAAGCGTGACCCGATCCGAGGTCCCAAACTTCACCAAATGAAAGATAACATTCTCTTGAAGCACTTCATCTTGACTGAACGCCGCTTCACGCGACTCAAACAGATGGATGCGCTTGATAGCAGTTTTGCCGATCAGGAGTTCGCGGAAGGGCTTGAAATAGGGACCGTTGCAGAAACTCCGCGGGGTGATCGCCACAAGCTCGCCGCCGTCCTCCAACAACTCAATCACAATCGCGAGAAAAGCCGTGTACAGGTTGCTGGTCTCAATGCCGATTTCATGCAATAAGGCGCGGTAGTCCGAATCGCTCCGAATCTTTTTATAGGGTGGATTCAAGATAGCGCGATTGAAGCTTCGTAACTTCGGAGCAAATAAATCCTGGCGAAGTTGCGCGACCCCCGCAGCGACAAAGTCGGTCGTCAGGACTTCCCCACGCATGTCAACGCTGTTCAGTTTTGCATAGGTCTCGCAGGCCCGGAGTGTATCTTCGAGGTCATCGCTGAGTTGCGGTTCTTGCTCGTAAACCACGGCTCGAATCTTCGGTGGTTTCACTCCCCGTGAGCAAACACTTTCGGTGAAAGCGGCCGTCAACATGCCGACGCCGGCGCCGGCATCCAGAAGGTCAACCTCACTTTCCGTATCGCTGAACAACGAGGCCATGAAGCGAGCAACCGGCGCGGGTGTGAAATACTGCCCTGATGCGGCGCGCTGAACCCGGCTGAGTTGGCCTAATGCGTTGAGCCCTGCCTGCTCGACGCCTCCAACCAGGTCTCCGCCACGACTAAGCTGCCTGCCGGATGCCTCTTGTTCGAAAGCTTCGTCCGCCAGGCTATATGCGCCAGATCTGTGTACGCTGTATAAAACACTCATCGGTCAAAACGCCGGGTCATCTGCGCGAAGATATGATACGACCGTTTGAGAAGAGACAACTATGGAGGGATTCTATCACAGGGCCAGAAATCTCACACGGCAGGCGCGGATACCTGATACTCCATACGCGACGGTGAAGACATGCGCTGTGAGGCGTCCAGCATCTCCAGAGACACGAGATTGCCATCGGCGTCATAGTCGAGAATTACACCGGGCTTATCCTCATCGCTCTCTGCGACCGGCGCGTCCGTGAAGATAATCGTCAGCGTATCCGTCGAGAGATCGTAAATCACCCGCATCACTCCACCCCCATCTCAAACAACCGCCGCTGCAACCCGCGCGCCGAGTCGGGCGAGTGCCCCTGGTAGTGGTTATTGAAATAACCGTAGACCTCGACGTCCTCGCGCACGTAGCGCGCGACCTGCGCGGCCCACTCATCGAGCTGCTTGTCGCGCGGGATGCGGATGTGCGAGAAGTCGTCGTCGGGGATATCTTCGCGGCGACCCAGCCAGCGGATGTAAGTGAACGGCGCGGTGATCTCGTCGACGTGAGGCATCCAGGCGTGTTGCACCAGGCACAGCGCTACGCCCTGCCCCTGCAACAGCGCCAGCAGCTTCGGCAAGGTCTCCGCGGCCAGCCAGCTCCGGTGCCGCACTTCCAACGCATAGCGGAAACCGGGCGGCAACTCACGCAGGAAGGTTGCCAGCGTCTCCATCTGCGCAGCAGGCCACGATGGCGGCATCTGCAACAACAGCGGCCCCAGCTTCTCGTCCAGCGCGCTCAGCGCCTCGACAAAATAGCGGGCGTCGTCGCGGCAATCGGCCAGGCCCTTCTCGTGGGTGATCTGTTTGGGGAACTTCGCGGCGAAGCGGAAGCCGGACGGCGTACGCTCGCGCCAGCCGGCGATGGTCGAGGCGCGCGGCACGGCGTAGAAGGTAGTATCCAGCTCGACGGTATTGAACTGTGTAGCGTAATGCTCCAGATACTTCGCCGCAGCCGTCCCGTCGGGGTAAAACGGCCCCACCCACGACGGGTAGCTCCAGCCCTGTGTGCCGAGATAAAAGTTCATGGTGTAGTTGTCAGGTGTCAGGGAGCAGGTATCAGGGATCAGGTATCTGGTATTGGGTATCAGCGATACAGGAAAGGCAAGACTACCCTGCAACTCCTCGATCCCTGTTCCCGTTCCCCGATACCTGATCCCCGCTCCCCGCCTCTCAGTACGACGCCACCGCAGTGCGCATATCCTTATACGTATCGAGGAACATGTCGAACCCCGCCGTGCTGAGCACGCGCATCACCTCGGGCGAGGCGTTGACCAACTTCAAGTGCGGCGAACGGTAGGAGCCGTCGCGCAACCCCTGGCCGACGCGCCCGGCGTCTTCCCCCGCATTGTCGCGCAGGGCGACGAAAATCGCGTTGAGCGCACGTAGCCCGGCGCTCGAAATGTAGCGGGTCGCCTTCAGGTCCAGCAACAGGTCATGCGCGCCGCCGTCAATCTGCTGCTGCGCGGCCGCCTGCAACTGATCCGCAGTAGTTGCGTCCAGTTGCCCCGCGAGGTACAACACCGTGACGGGGACGCGTCCCTGCTCTTGCGTGATCGTGATTTCCATGTCGTCCTCTCGCGCCTGAACTAAGAATCTATTCGATACGCCCAGAACATCATGTCTGTTCCTTCGTCGTGACGGCTTTAGCCGTTGTAGTGCTCCCCAACGGCTGAAGCCGTCACGACGAAGAAGAGCGACGCGCAGTTTCGGATAGATACTAAAGACCGGTCCCCCGCCAAGATAAGCGACAGGAAACCGGGTCTGTGCGGTCACATCCTGTCTACTAATAGAACCCCAGCATGTCTTTGGCTTCTTGTGACATCATGTCCGGGTTCCACAACGGGCTCCAGACGATATGCACGTTGATCGCTTCCAGGTCGGGATACGTATGCTTGATGAAGCTCTGCACACCCCCGATAATCTGCGGCCCCACGGGGCAGCCGGGGCTCGTCAGCGTCATCTTCACCTCGACGGTGTTGGTATCTTCCGGCACTTCCACCTCATAAACCAGCCCGATATCCACGATGTTGATCCCGATCTCCGGGTCAAACACATTTTTGCGAATTACCTCGCGCACATCATCTGCGGTTGGCACTGTCATATCATTCACCCCTTAATCCAGTTTCGCACTCAATACGATTCGACCAGCACGTCGCCATTTTCCACTCGCACCGCATACGTCGGCGCAGGCTCAAAGGCCGGCAGGGTCAGCGCGTCGCCGGTGCGCACATCGAAGCGCGCCCCGTGCCGCGGGCAGATCAACTCACAGCCCTCCAGGTCACCCTCGCCCAGCGGGCCGCCGTCGTGCGTGCAAACATCTTCGATGGCGTAGAACGCGCCGTCGCAATTGACGATGACCACCAGCACGCCGTCCACGTCCACGATCACCTTCTCGCCGGGCGCAATCTCGTCCGCCCGCGCTACTTTAACGAATCCAGCCATGCAAAAAACCTTTCAATTACGGATTAGGAATTACGAATGATCCTGTAGCTTCTTGCGACAATTCGTAATTCCTAATTCTTAATTCGTGATTATTCTTCGTCTTCTAATCCCCACACCGCGGCCTTCAACGCCTTCAACGGCAGCAGCGCGCACTTCAGGCGCACCGGCCCCAGCGGGATGCCGACCAGGTCGAGGACTTTGTCCTTGTCCCACGCCTTGATCTCTTCCAGCGTCTTACCCATCAACTCCTCGGCCATCATCGAAGCCGTCGCCTGGCTGATCGCGCACCCCTGCCCGCTGAACGCGATATCCGCCACCCGGTCGTCTTCGATCAGCAGTTCCATGGTGATCTCGTCGCCGCAGAACGGGTTCGTGTCGTGATACGTCAGCGTCGGGTTGTCGAGATGCCCGTGGTGCCGCGGGTTCTTGTAATGGTCGAGGATATCTTCGGCGTAAAGGTCCATATTCCTGCCTCATCAAACTCCAGAAACCCGGTTTCCGGCTTCGCCGGAGAAACCGGGTTTCTCTATTTTGCTTATCCTAACAGCGCGACGACCTTGTTCAGCCCTTCCACCAAGACGTCAACCTCATCGGGCGTCGTGTAGACGTAGAAACTGGCGCGCGCGCTGGCCGGGATGCCGTAGCGCTCGTGCAGCGGTTGCGCGCAATGATGGCCGGCGCGCACCGCAATGCCCATGCTGTCGAGGATGCCGGCGATGTCGTGCGGATGGATATTGCCCAACGTGAAGCTGACCAGCCCGCCACGCAGCCCCGCGCCCGGCCCCAGGATGCGCAGACCCTCCACCTCGGCCATCCGCTCCAGCGCGTAGTTGGTGATCTGTTGTTCATGGGCGTGCACGGCCTCCATGCCCAGCGCGTTCAGGTAATCCACCGCCGCGCCGAACCCGATCGCCTCCGCGATGGCCGGCGTGCCCGCCTCGAACTTCCACGGCAGTTCGTTCCAGCGCGACTCGCGCAGATGCACCTCGCGGATCATGTCGCCCCCACCCATGAACGGCGGCATGGCGTTCAGCAGCTCGCGGCGGCCCCACAGCGCCCCGATCCCTGTCGGCCCCAGCATCTTGTGCCCCGAGATCGCCATGAAATCAATGTCGAGGTCCTGCACGTCCACCGGCATGTGCGGCGCGGACTGCGCGCCGTCGGCCAGCGCCAGCGCGCCCACCCGGTGCGCCGCGGCCGCCAACTCCTTCACCGGGTTGATCGTGCCAACCACGTTCGACGCCGCCGAGAAGGCAAATATTTTGGTGCGTTCCGTCAACAGGCCCGGCAGCTCGTCCAGGATCAGCGTGCCATCGTCGGCCACACGGACGAAATCCAGCACCGCGCCGGTCTGGCTCGCGATGATTTGCCACGGCACGAGGTTCGCGTGGTGCTCCATCTCGGTGAGCAGGATGCGGTCGCCCGGCTTCAGGTTGGCGCGCCCCCAGGTGTATGCCACCAGGTTGATCGCCTCGGTCGCGTTGCGCGTCCAGATCACCTCTTTAGGACAACATGCGTTGAGGAACTGCGATAGTTTGGCGCGCGCGGCTTCATATTGCGCCGTGGCCTGCTCGCTGAGCGTGTGGACGCCACGATGCACGTTAGCGTTCGTGGTCCTGTAATACGTGTCCATCGCATCCAGCACCTGCACCGGCTTCTGGCTGCTGGCCGCGCTGTCCAGATAGACCAGCGGCTTGCCGTTGACGGTCTGATCGAGAATCGGGAAATCGCCCCGGATCTTCGCCGCGTCCAACGCCGTCGCCGTGACGGCCATATCGAATATTGTCTGACTCATCGTTCGTATCCCTTCACCGCACTCCGATCATCTGGATGCCCACAAATTGGGAGTCCAGGACCGGTTCACCGTCTTCGAGAAGCATCTCAATAGCCTCTCGAAGATTGACGTGCAGCTTGTCGAGAGAATCTGCCTGGGTGTGCGCTCCGGGAAATCCGGGCACATACCCGACAAACAAATCCGTTTCAACGTCTTTTTCAACAACCGCTGCGAAATAGTGCATTTTCTGCGCTTCGATTCTCAAAGGTCCCGATATGCTTCGCGACGGTGACGAACATAGTGAATAGTTATCGTCCTAGACGGTGTGTCAACTTCATAAACAATACGATAGTCACCTACACGCAGACGATAGAGTTGCTCTGCCCCTGATAACTTCCGCATACCGTGTGGAAAAGGCTCTTCGGCCAATGCCTCGATGCGCTCGATCACACGGACAATAGTAGCTCGTGGCAGAGATCGAAGATCTTTGTCAACAGATGGCCTAAATTGGACTTCATAAGAGGCCATCTTCGACCAATCGCGCTTTCATTTCAGCAAGAGTGATCGGTTTTTCATTCCGGCGCTCGGCTACTACGGCCAGGTCGTGCAAGTCTTCCATCAGTTGCTCGTATTGTTTGACGGGCAAAATGACGCTCACCTTCTTGCCCGTGGCATCAATGACATACTGCTCATTTAGCGCTTCCATTTCAATACTCCTACTCCTGCATCTCCTGCTGACGCAGCGCGCGCACCGCGGCCTTCGTCGTGTTGATCCCCAGCGTGGCGCACTTCAGCCGTGTCCCGGCGATCTCCCGGCCCATCATCTCCAGCATCACGTCGTTGGGCGTGTTCTCCACGTCCGCCAGCGTCTTGCCGAGAAACATCTCCGTCACCATCGAAGACCCGGCCTGGCTGATGGTGCAACCATCGCCCTCGAATGAAATCTCCTCGATGCGCCCATCGCCATCCACCTTCAGGTAGAGGGTCACGATGTCGCCGCAGCCCGGATTGCCGCCCTTCTGTTCAACGGTCGCGTCGGCCAGCGCGCCGTAATGCCGCGGGCTTTCGTAATGATCCAATATGAAATCTATCTGCGCCTGCCGATCCACAGCTTACCTCGTTTGTCTCAGGCGTCGGAAAGCGACCGGCATTGATCCAACACCGATCACCTTGCCGCCTCAGTATAGCGCGACCGGGAAGGCCGCGCAAACGACCTTTGTCATATCCCGCCGCGTATTTACCGCTCGATCGGCGCGCCGACCAGGTTGCCCCATTCCGTCCAACTGCCGTCGTAATTCCGCACGCTGTCGTAGCCCAGCAGGTACTTGAGCACGAACCACGTGTGGCTGCTGCGCTCGCCGATCCGGCAATAGGCAATGACGTTATCGCTGGGCTTCAACCCCTGCTGCGCTTCGTACAGGTCGCGCAACTCCTCCGCCGAGCGGAACGTGCCGTCCTCAGGGTTCGCGGCCTTCGCCCACGGCACGTTCACCGCGCCGCGGATGTGGCCCGTCCGCAACGCGCCTTCCTGCGGATAACCCTCCATGTGATGCAGCTCGCCGGTATACTCGCCGGGGCTGCGCACGTCCACCAGCGGGCGGCCCGCGGCGATGTGCGTCATCACGTCGTCGCGATAGGCGCGGATTTTATAGTCCGCGCGCTCGTTGGCGACGTACTCGGTCTCCGCATAGGTCGGCGTCTCCTTCGTCAGAGGCCGGCCCTCTTTCTCCCACTTTAGCCGCCCACCGTTCATCACCGCGGTCTTCGTGTGACCGAACAGCTCGAACACCCACAGCGCGTAACACGCCCACCAGTTGCTCTTGTCGCCATAGAACACCACGAAGGTATCGTTGGCGATGCCGTTACGCCGCATCAGCGCCTCGAACTGCGCCCGATCCAGATAGTCGCGCCGGATGGGGTCGTTGAGGTCACCCACCCAGTCAATCTGCACCGCGCCGGGCACGTGGCCCCGGTCGTAGAGCAGCAAGTCCTCGTTTGATTCAACGATGCGCACCTTCGGGTCATTCAGATGCTCGGCCACCCATTCCGTGCTGACCAGCTTGTCCGGCGATACGTAGCCCATCGGGTTCGTCATCTCCTATAGCCCCAGCTTGCGGGCGATTTCGGTTTCCAGTTTGTTGCGCACGCCTTCCACCGGGATGCGGTTCAGCACTTCCTCGAAGAAGCCCTGCACCACCATCCGCTCGGCGTTCGATCGGTTGAGGCCGCGCGCCATCAGGTAGAAGATGTACTCTTCCGGCACCTGGCCCGCCGTCGCGCCGTGCGTGCAGCGCACGTCGTCGGCCTCGATCTCCAGGCCGGGGATGCTGTCGGCCCGCGCGTTGTGGCTCAGCATCAGGTTGCGGTTGGCCTGGTAGGCGTTGGTCTTCTGCGCGCCGGGATACACCTTGATGTAGCCCTGGTACACCGACCGCGCCCGATCCTTCAGCGCGCCCTTGATGAGCAGATCGCTGGTGGCCTGCGCCGATTTATGCAACTGGTTGGTGTGATGATCGAGGTGCTGGCGTCCGCCGGGGAAGTAGAGCCCCAGCAACTCGCCGTGCCCGCCCTCGCCGATCATCTCCATGTTCAGCCAGGCCTTGGTCAGGCGGCTGCCCCACGAACCGATGAAATAGCGCAACAGCGCGTCGCGCGTGACGTGCATTCGCTGCGTGCTGAAGTTCCAGGCCGAATCGGCCAGGTTCTGCAGGTGCAGATAGTGCAACTGGCTGTTCCGACCCGCAGCCAACTCGACCACGCTATCCTGCATCCCGCCATCCGCGCCGATGAAGTCCTCGGCCAGGCTCACCGCCGACCCCTCGTCCGTGGCAACGATCGTGTGATGCAGCCCGGCGTACTTGCCCGCGCGCTGTGCGATCACCGTCTGTAACGGTCGCTCGATGACCACGTTGCGCGGCACGTAGACGAACGCGCCGCTGTTCCACAGCGCATAGTGCAGCGCACTGAACTTGTTCTCGTCCGTCGCCACCACGCTGCCGTAGTACTTCTGCACCAGTTCGGGATGCTCACGCACCGCCGTGCCGAGGTCGGTAAAGATCACGCCCTTCGCCGCCAGCCCCGCGTCCAGCCGGTGTTCCACCGCCGCCGCATCCACAAATGCGATGTGCCCCACGCTGTCAATCTCATCCAGCGTCTTCTGCACATCCGCCGGCACGTCACCCGGCTGCGCACCGCCGGTCAGCGGTTGGTACTCGTCCAGATTAAAGCCGGTCAGCCGCGTGCGCCGCCAGGTCTCTTCCTTGCCCGTCGGCCACGGCATCTCCTCGAAGAACCGCCACGCCTTCAGACGCAAATCCAGCATCCAGCTCGGCTCGCCTTTGCTCTTAGAAAGGGCTTCCACCGCCGATTGGGAAATATTCTCAGTAGTCAATGTTTGTGTTGTCATCTGTTTCCCTTACCCAATCGAGCCTTCCATTTGCAACTGGATCAGCCGGTTCATCTCGATGGCGTACTCCATCGGCAATTCCTTCACCATCGGCTCGATGAAGCCGGAGACGATCATGGCGCTGGCCTCGTCTTCCGACAGGCCGCGGCTCATCAGGTAGAAGAGCTGCTCCTCGCCGATCTTGCTCACCGATGCCTCATGGCCCACCGTCACGTCATCCTCGTCAATCTCGATGTACGGATAGGTGTCGCTGCGGCTTTCGGGGTCGAGCAGCAACGCATCGCATACCACGTTCGAGCGGCTGCCGTGCGCCCCCTTGCCGACCTTCAGCAGGCCGCGATACGACGCGCGCCCGCCACCCTTGCTGATGGACTTCGAGATCAACTGGCTCGACGTGTTTGGCGCGCCATGCACCAGCTTACCGCCCGTGTCCAGGTGTTGCCCCGGCCCCGCGAACGCCATGCTGAGGATCTGGCCGTGCGCCTTCTCACCCATCAGATAGACCGACGGGTACTTCATTGTGACCTTACTGCCCAGGTTCGCGTCCACCCATTCCATCGTCGCGCCCTCGGCCACCAGCGAACGCTGCGTCACCAGGTTATAGACGTTGGTGGACCAGTTCTGAATGGTGGTGTAGCGGCAACGGGCATTCTTGCGGACGATAATCTCGATCACGCCGCTGTGCAGCGAATCCTTGGCGTAGGTCGGCGCGGTGCAACCTTCCACATAGTGGACGCTCGCGCCCTCATCCACGATGATCAGCGTGCGCTCGAACTGGCCCATGCTCTGCGCGTTGATGCGGAAATAGGCCTGCAACGGGATGTCCAGATGCACGCCCGGCGGCACGTAGACGAACGACCCACCCGACCACACCGCGGTGTTCATCGCCGCAAAGGTGTTGTCGGTCGAGGGAATCACGGTGCCGAAGTACTCGCGGTAGATATCTTCATGCTCGCGCAGCCCGCTGTCGCTGTCCATGAAGATCACGCCCAGCTTCTCCCACTCCTCTTTCAGCGAGTGGTAGATCGCCTCGGACTCATATTGCGCGCCCACGCCCGCCAGGAACTTGCGTTCCGCTTCGGGGATGCCCAGCTTGTCGAACGTTTCCTTGATGTCCGCCGGTACGTCGTCCCACGTCTTGCCCTGTGACTCGGTCGGCTTGATGTAGTAGTAGATTTCGTCGTAGTTGATCTCGCTGAGGTCCGCGCCCCAGGTAGGGATCGGCTTGGACAGGAAGATGTCCAGCGCCTCGTGGCGCAGTTGGCGCATCCAGTCCGGCTCTTTCTTCATGCGGCTGATCTGCTCAACGATATCGTGGTCAAGCCCCTTGCGCGCCTTGAAAACGTAGTCTTCGGGCTGGCTCCAGCCGTATTTATAATCGGTCTTCAGACCCGCAAGCGTTTCGTGATCGGAATTAGGTACAGTCATGGTTTTCTCCGTTAAAGGTCTAACCGTAGTTTAGCCCCTCGTGGGCGTCTGCGGGCACAAGCCCTACACTACAGTACAGGCGTTGCCTTTGTCTCTTCTTCTTCGCCGAAGATCGCGGGGCCAAACTGCTCGCGAATCCACTGATAGCCCCTGGCCTCCAGGTCGAGCGCCAGTTCCGGCCCGCCTGACATCACGATCTTGCCGTTGTAGAAGACGTGTACGTAATCGGGCTTGATGTAATCGAGCAACCGCTGGTAATGCGTGATGAGCAGGACGCCCAAATCCGGCCCGATGAGGCTGTTCACGCCCTCGGCCACCACGCGCAGCGCGTCAATATCGAGGCCCGAATCCGTCTCGTCCAGCACCGCGAACCTGGGGGCGAGCATCGCCATTTGCAGGATTTCGGCGCGCTTCTTCTCGCCGCCGGAAAAGCCATCGTTCAGATAGCGCCGGGCGAATGACGGATCAATGTGCAACTCCTCCATCTTGTCCGTCAGTTCCTTGCGGAACTCGCGCATCGGCATCAGCTCCGAACCGATCGGGCCTTTGCTCCCGCCCTCGGACGCCGTGACCTTGGCGCGATCGGTGTAGCCGCGCACCGCGCTGACGGCCTGGCGCAGGAAGTTCGCCATGCTCACGCCCGGGATCGCCGTCGGGTACTGGAAGGCCAGGAAGATGCCCGCCTTGGCGCGCTCGTCCGGTTCCATCTCCAGCACGCTCACGCCGTCCAGCAGGATGTCGCCGCTCGTCACCTCGTAATGCGGATGCCCCGCAATCGCATAGGCCAGCGTGCTCTTGCCCGAGCCGTTCGGCCCCATCATCGCATGCACTTCGCCCTGCTTGATGACCAGGTTGACGCCCTGCAAAATTTCCTTGCCTTCCACGTTGACGTGGAGGTCCTTGATCTCCAGTTCAGATCCCATGTGGTCCCTTGCTCCTTGCAATCAATAAAACTTTTTGTTATCTTCTATCGGAACCCGTTTCAACGGGTTTTCACCTGTACTAGTCGGTGGTTTCAACCACCGGTGGGCGGCGGCGGGGCGACAACGGGCGTGCCCTCGATCCGAAACTCACACCCGTGATGCCCGTCCAGCGAGCACGACACCAGCGCCACCGGCTGCCGGATCACGTGCGTCATCATCTCCTGCTCCATATCGCAGATCGCCCGATGCTCGCGCGCCAACTCGTAATAGGGGCACGTATATTCGTGTACTTGAATAAAATCGGGACCTTCAGTGATCTCGGCCATAATGCCGCGGGCGTTGAGCAATTCCGTCAGCGCCGCCGCGCGCGCCGCAGGAGCATCCACCGTGATCTGCCCCGCGTACTGCGCCGCGAGCCGCTGCCCGATGCGCTGCAACAACACCCCCACCTTCTCAGGCCCCTCGCTGATGAGAATTTCGCGCAACAGGCCGTTGGTGAACTCGTCGTAATGATGCGGGAAGAGCGAACGTCCCTCGGTGGTCAATGAATACACGTGGCGCGGCCGGCCGCGGCCGTCGTTCCGCTCGACCTCCTGTTCCACGTAGCCATCCGCCATCAACTGCACGAGTTGCTGGCGCACGGCGGTCGTGGTGACCCCGAGGGTGTCTTCAAGATCTCTGACGGTGGCCGCGCCCTTGCGCTGCAAGGCAATCAACACCTGCCCCGCCGGACTGCCGGTCATCTGTTTAGGAATCATATACTCGCCTCGTCTTTCGTCCCCATCATACCGCAACGCCTTGTTTTAGTCAAATTCTTATGTATAAATTAAACAAAATCCGGCCACCGATCACAGTAGCCGGACTTCCTATCCCGGAAAGAGACAGAATTTACAGGATGAACAGGATTGGGAAAACCGGGGCAAAAATCCCAGAAATTCCAAACGCACTTGGAATCGAGGCTTTAGCCGGTTACGTCCTCGACTCTTGTAACCACAAAAACCGGCTAAAGCCTCGACTCCGCGCCTGACAAGCGCCTACGTTTCGCATTCGTGGCAAAATCCCGTAAATCCTGTCTATTACCGCCGAAACCACTGCGTGTAACGCAGTTTGGTCAGCGCGCTGACCCAGCCCGCCCCGTGGGGAATCCAATCCTCATCGTGATACAACCGCGGCGCGTCGTTCTCGACCGTCGGCTCAACGACAGTTGGAACTGCGGATTGGTGCAGAACCCGTTGACGATAGTCCCGCGGATGGCGGTCCAACCGCCCGTCCACCGACGCCCCACCCCGAGTATCTGGCTGTAGGGGAGCGCCACGCCCTCCGGAATCTCGTCATGCCAGAAGAAGCACCCGTCCAGCGACTCGCGCGTCACCCCCGCGTGTAGCCCTGCGATCCACTGGATGTTGCCGGTCGCGATCTGCCGGAAATCGCCGTCGCCCAGGAACAACTCCAGCTCCGCCGCCAACGCCGCGGCGAACCCATAAGTGGTGTTGAACCCGTGCCACGGCCCGCAGAACGTCAGCAGCCCTTGCCCGGCGAAGTAGCCTTCGGGCAACAGATAAAACGGGTTGGCTCGACAGGCGGGCAAGAGATAGCCATATGCAAAATCGCTGATCGTCTGCCGCCAGCGCGGGGCGTCGGGATGATCGGGCCAGCGCCGCGCCATCTCCACCAGCGGCGTGATGTAATGCGGGAACGTTGCGCCCGTATCGTGCCCCACGTGATGATGCGTGTTGGCCTTCTCGGTGAAGACGCGATCCCGGAACGCGTAGAAGTGGCCGTAGAGTTCCCCTTCCGGCGCGTCCCGTCGCACCTGCCGCCGCATCACCTTGCGCGCCAGCTTCACCGCGGTGTCGCGATAATCGGGCCGCCCCGCGATCCACAGCTCGACCGCGCCCCACGTCATCATCAACAGGTCGCGGGTCATCCAACTGCGCGGGCGATAGTCCGGCGGCGCGCCGTGGTTCATCGCCGAGAAGCCTGCGGGGCCATAGGGTCGGCTGCGCATCAAGTAGCGAAAGGCGCGCTCCGCCCGCTTCAGGTAATCCACGCTGCGCCGCCGATCGGTCTCATAGAGCAACCGTGAGGCTTGCGCCAGCGCCACCACGCTCTGCGCCAGATCGCCGGGGATCACGGTTTCGTGGTTGGGCATCTCGTGGACGATGGCGCCGCGGCCCAGCCCCACGTCGCGCGCCCGATCCTGGCACGCGGCGATGTAGTCGCAGCCGACGATCACCTGCGCCGCCAGCCGCCGTATATCCTCGGCGCTCAACCACTCGTAGCCCAGGTTCCACAGGTCGCACAGCGCGATGATCGTGGTGGCGTGGCTGTTGACCTCGCGCCAGGCGGTGCCGCAATCCTTCCAGCCCTGACCGTTGCGCGCCAGCCGGGCGCGCTCCTCCAACTGATCCAGCGCGACCGCTTGTATCGTCTCGTCCCACAACAGATGCGGCCCCACGCGGAAGGGTTCGGTCGCAGCGATTTCCTTTCCGACAGAGGCCAGGCCAATCCGGTACTCCCCCGCCTCCATCAGCGCTGAAAAATCCGCGACCCACCAATGGCTGTGCCAGAGTTCGCCCCAGTAGACGACCGGCCCTTCCAACACCACCTCATCCGTCGCGGCCCGGCGCAATACCCAGCGCGCATCCGACGTCGCGCCCCGCATCACCGCCCGCATCGGACACCCCAGATCATAACCGATCTGCGAATACAACAGCCCCGACACCCCTAGCGGTATCGTCATCGCGATTCCCTCCTTATCCCATATCCGCCTTGCAGACAGGATTCACATGATCTACAGGATTGGATTACCCCAATCCGTGCATCCGTGTGAGAATACGTGCCCGCCATCCGTGAAATCCGTGTGGGCTCATCCGTGTTGGCCCATCCGTGCATCCGTGTTGGCAATCCGTGTTCGCTAATCCGTGTTGGCCAGCCCCCGCCCCGCGTACACCTCCGCGGCCTCGCGCACGAACGCGGCCGTCTCCGTCGCCGCGTACTCCCGCTCAAGCCGGTCGGCCAGCGCGTGCAACTCACCCGCGGTCGCGCGCCCAGGCCGCAAGGTCTCATAGGCGCGCAGCAGCTCCTCATTGGGCAGCGCCGTCAACTCCGCCGCGCGGCGCAGGTTGGCCGCCAATTGCGGATAACCGCCCGCCGCGGCAATCTCCGCCTGCGCGCGCAGCGTCTCCACACGGATTCGCAAATCATCCGCCGTCAACTCCCCCGCGGCCAGCGCCTCCGGCGTAATCTCCTCCACCCCGCGCCCGCTCGCCGCCCGCAACATCTCCCCACCGTTCTCCATCAACGGATACTCACTCATCCTTGTTTCCTTGTCTTCTCTTCGTGTCTTCGTGCCTTCGTGGTGGCATTCACTCCGGCTCCCAATCGAAGAACAACTCTTGCGGCGGCTTCTCCGCCACGCAGTCCGTCTCCGTCCGGTGCAGCAGCGCCGTCTTCACGATCAGCCGCAGGCGCGCCCAGTTGTCCACGCGTACCGCCACCGGCTTGACCGCCGCGCCCTGCGCGTAGCGCGCCGCGTTCCGCCCGATCTCGCGATAGGTCTCCAGCGTCAGCGCGGGCGACTGTGGGAACAACTCCAGGTTGTTAAGCCGCGCCAGATCGCGCTGGTGGATCACCGTGGTGCCGCGCGACTGGATGCCCACCGCCACGCCCGACCCGCTGAGTTGCGCGCCCGTGTGCCCGATGGCCGCGCAATCGGAACTCGCGTATACCTTGACCACGCGCGCCGTCAGGCCTTCGGCGGCCACGCCCGACAGGATCGCCGCCAGCACGTCTTCGTGAAATAGCCCGCCGATGGTGCGCGTGAGCGCCGTGTTCCAGCCCGGCCCCACCGCCACGATCACCTCCGGTCGCGCGCCCGGCTGCGCATCCCCGATCTCCACCAGCTTCGCCGAGGGCGCGCCGGTGTGCGGGGCCACGAACGCCCGCGGCGAACCCGCCTGGGGAATTTTCTGTACCTCCTGCCACCGCTCACCCGTCAGCCGATAGCCCGTCCCCGGCCCCAGGTAGTCGTTCGGGTCGTTGATGGCGCTCAGCACGCGGCCCTGCGCGTCGAAAATCGCCGCCGGTTGCAGATAGTCGCCCGCCACGCGCTGCCGGCCCATCGCCAGCACGTTCGCCGCCGTCCGCGCGAAACCGCCATGCTCCTGCAAAGCGCGCGCCACGTCGAGCATCCCCAGGTCGCCGCGCAGGAAGCCGTCCGCGGCGGCCAGGTCGGCCACCAGGTCGCGTTCGGGCATGTCGTCGCTGCTGTGCCCCAGCGCCGCGGCCTCCACCTCGGCGTCGGTGATCGCCGGGAAGCCGAACGCCGCATACACCGCCTGGATCGCCGCCGCGCCCTCACGCCGCGCGCTGACCGCCTCATCCTCCGTCACCGGGCGCACGCCGCCGTCCACCTGCATATCACGTTGCAGCACGTTATAATCGTCAAAATCCTCGGCGTCGAAGTTGCCGCCGCCGAATAGGTTGTCACGCCGCGGCACCGCACTGTAACCGGAGAAGATGAAATCCGCGCCGGGGATGAACTGCAACATCAGCTTGGCCGCCTTGCGGATGTCGGAGTGCGACGCCAGCGCGTCGTTCCCCGCGGCCACCTCCAGCCCGAGCATCGCCGCCAGCAAGTTCTCGGCCAGCACGGCGCGCACCCCGCCCGGCAGCGACTCGGGCAGCGCGATGCACGAGATCGAGCCGTTTTGCACGCCCTGGCTGCCCGCGCCCTTCGTCACCAGCAGACAGCGCGCCTCCAAATAGAGCATCGAGCAGCCCTCCGCGTGCCCCATCAGCGCCTCGGAGCCTGTGCCCGACGTGAAACGCACCTTAACGCCACGCGATGCATACGCCGACGCCAGGAACGCCTTCGACCAGGGGGTGTCGTCGCCGTCGGTGAACGCGCGCTCCGTGCCGTAAACCGAGAGGGTCTCGGCATAGGTAGTCAGCCCTTTGATGGCGAGCCGCAGCCCCAGCCCTTCCTCCACGGCGCACTGGGTCAGCACGCCCGCGCGCCCCGTCTGCGCGCCCACCAGGATCGCCAGCGCGTTGAACGGCGCGTTGCGCGCCACGCGGACGGTCGTCTCCACCTCCGCGAAGCCGCGCAGCGCGGCCTCCGCCGCGTCCGCGGCCAGCAACGCCGGATGCTCGCGCCAGTTGGTGACGTGGGCCTGGTTGGCGGGCGTGCGCCGGACGCGCATCTTCGCGAAACCCATCATCATCTCCAGCACGTTCATGTGTCGGATGATCTCCATCAGCTTCGCGGGGGTGCAGCCGCTCACCAGTCGGCGCACCTCCGCCTGCGACACGTTCACATCGGCCAGCATCCGCGCCATCTCCAGCGCGGGGGTCGCCATCGCCTCCTCTGCTACATTGAGATTCAGCGCATGGTCGGCGATGAAGAGATCGAGCGCGTCAAAATCGGCGCGCGCCTTCCCGTCCATCTCGACCACGCGCCCGCCCTCGATGCGGAGCGACGGCGCGGGGTCATACGGGCTATCGGCCACCGTCAGCCCGGCCTCGGGCCACGGCTCGACGAAGGTCTCCTTATTGATGGCCCGCTCCGCCAGAATCGCAAAGCGCCGTGATTTCGTCATGGCATATCCCCCAGGTGTGGTGTATGGCGATAGTGTACCGCGGATAGGGATAAGGAAACAAGGAGACAAGGAAATAAGGAGACAAGGAAATAAGTAGACAAGGACGCAAGCGAATCGCGGACTGCGCACGCCACGAGATGGCGTCAGATGCGCCGGGGCGCGCCAACGCCAAACGTCCTCGCAGTCAATTCGTAACGTGTCCTACGGCCCGACCGGCAGGTTGATGATAGCATCCAAGGAGTAGATGGCTTTCGCGGCCTGACCGCCAAACATCGTCAAGCCATGCGCTGCGCCGAAGGGAGGGTACCATGTCGCCAAAACAAGAGAAATCGCCGCAAGAAAAGCAGTCCTGGTATGCGAGCTTTGCCGAATCGGCCTCGATGATTGCCGGCAAGGCGTGGGTCTTTAGTCTGGCCGTTGCGCTCATCGTGATCTGGATGATTGTCGGTCTGATCATAAACTTCAAAGATCCGTGGCGCGAGGTGATGGGGATCACCAACGGCATTACCAACGTCTTGCTGCTGCTGTTGGTGCAAAACACGCAAAATCGCGGCAACGAAGCGATGCAGGTGAAGCTCAACGAACTGATCAGCGTCATCCAGGACACCGACAAGACCCTGATGGATCTGGAAGACCTGGATGAAGAAGATGTGAAAAAAGTGAAGAAGCGTTACGAAAGACTCGCCGAGAAGGCCCGTCAAACTGATGGCAATAATATAGAATGACGTGGGCAAGAACAAAAACCCCGCTCTATCGGCCTTGTCGATAGAGCGGGGTTTCTGCTATCAGCTATTATCCGCCATCAGGCTATCAGCTATCCGCGATCTGCCCTCACCCCAACCCTCTCCCAGGGGGCGAGGGAGCGCGCTATCGGCTAACCTGCACCACCTCATACGGTGTGCCGGGGGCCGGCGTGCCGAACTTGGCGTTCACCGCATACAGGAACTTCCCATATTCGGCGATGGTCGTCGGGACATCGAAGTTGGGATTGGTGATGTAGCGATCCACGCTGCCCGACGCGTAATCGGGCGCAATGCCGATCACGGCGATCCGGTTCAAGCGATTCTGCACCACGTAGAGCGTCTTGCCGTGTAACAGAATCCCGTCGCCGTTGGTCATCACCTCGCCGCCCAGGTCAATCTCATCGGCCCCGCCGTTCGCCGGGTCCACCCGATAGAGCTTGCCCGTCGCGCTGTTGACGATGATCAGGCGCTTGCCGTTCGGCGTTGCGGCGATGCCATTGCTGTTGAACACAAACGCGCCCGGGACCTGCATCCACTGGCCCGTCAACATCACCGGCTCGGCGACGACCGGATCGGGCAGCGCGCCGCCCGGCCCCAACCGCACCCGGTAGAAGTAGGGCGCAAACGAGTTGGTGAAGTACGCCGCATCACGCGTCACGACAACGTCATTGATGAAGCTTGCGCCGGGCAGCCCCAGCGGGATCACCGCCACCTCCGCGCCGGTCGCGGCGTCATAAACATACGCCTCGCCGCCCGTTCCACCGGCGACGAACAGATAGTTCGTCCGCGTGTCCACCTTCATGCCCACGGCGATGCGTCCGGCCTGCGGCGAAACCAGGATTGCGCCCTCGCCGGTGCGCAGGTCGCCGCCATAAACCGAGCCGTCGGCCAGCGAGCCGGTGTAGAAGCTCGTGCCGCGACCCACCGCGATGCCCTCCGGCGCAAAGCCGACGGGGAGTTGAATCAGATCGGGGAAGACCGGCGCCTGGGCCGCAGCGACCCCCGGCAGCGCCAGCGCCAACAGGAGGCCGAGCAACAACAGCATCCGGCCTCGAACTTTCAGCCTATCTCTGTGAGACATCAGGATACCTCCTTATCTGGAATGACTTCAGCTTACTCTATATGAAGCCCCAGACAAGTGACATAGCTTACCGAACAGGATTCATACGCTTTCCTGATGAGACATAACGCCGCCCGCCATCTATGCAGCGCCCTTGCGGGCGACTACGAACCATCCGCCATCAGCTATTCGCTATCTGCCATCTTGCGCTTGTTTGACACATCACAATCTTTTTGTATAATGACTGAGTGCTTTGGCGTTGTGCGCATGCCGGGGTGCTGATCCTGTGCCTTAACTACGCAAAATAAGCATGGACAAGAAAGAGAAAATACACCAACTCGATCTGACCAACCAGCAACACGCATTCCAATCTTCCCTCAACCGACCTGCCGACGCGAAACGGCTGAACCTCCTGCTCCTGCTGATCCTGCTCACCTCAACTCTGCTGCCCTACACCGCGCGCGCTCAGTCTATGGAGACGGACGCGCCGCAGGAACCGCCTGTCGTATCCGACGCGACCGAGCCGCCCTACGCGAGCGCGACCGGCGCGGCCATCCCTGAACCGGCGAACGTGTCAAACGTAGACGCGACCCCGGCCTGGGTCGAGCCGCGCGGCCTGAGCATCGTTGACCTGGTAGGCATCGTGCCCGAAGATCAACTGCGCGGCGCGATCATCCGCTACTGGCCTGGCCTCTCCCTGACGCTATATCAATGGGGAAGGCGCAACGGCAACCAGGTCACGATCCGGGTGAAGTACTCGATGCAATGGCCCGGCATGGCCTTTTGTCTCGGCAAGCCCGGCGAATATGACCAGTGGCCGGTCGTCGTGCCCGAATCCACCATGAGGGTGTTCGAGCATGGCGTGGACATCACCAACCGGGTCTCGCCGGTTTTCTACTACTTCCCGGCAGGGCTGACGCAACCCAGCGCCCCCACGTATAACTACCGCTACCCGGAATACAAGGGACAGTTGCAGTTCAATGCCTCCGGCGCGGCCCTCGTGCCCGCCAACACCGGCTGCTCCTTCATCCTGCACTACACCAGCGGCGACCTGGAAGCGGAATTCACCTTCAATTCGCCGCCCGTGGTCTCGGTCGAGCAACTCGGCAGCCAATCTGCGGTCTTCCATTCCTACATCGGCCCGGGCTCGGCCGGCCTGCTCGATTCCCTGCGCGGCCAGATGCAATCGCGTTTCGGCAACCGGCACGAGAACTTTCTCATCTCACCACCGGCAGGCACGAACTACGTGCTGGTACGCTACCCGCTCACCCCGGTGGACCCCTACGGACCCAGCCCGAACTATCCGGGCGGCGGCACCTATCGCGTGCGCCGGCCCAACACCAAACTCTCCGTAGATCACATCAACACGATGGGCATCCCGTATTACGGGCAATGGCAAGACGCAGACCAATCGGGCGGCGCGGACTTCCTGCCTTACTTCACCGATGGCATCGCCATCTCCGCGCCGGAGTACTTCGTCCCGCAAGGCATCTCATATGACCCGTGCATGACCAACGGCGGCTGCTCATCGGCGCTGCTGAACGCCATCCACGACGCGGAGACGCCGCTCACGGTCTACTTCTACAACGTCCAGCCAACGGTCGCCGGGCTGAAAGTTCTGCCGCTGCGCCAGGTCGGCCCCGGCTGGGACCCGGCCTCCGTAACCCATGACGCGCCGGCTGTTGCCAACAGCGCGCCGGCCGAGGCGAACACGAACCATCACATCTACATGCCGGCCATAGCCACAAACCCCGCAACGACGCGCATCATCTACACCGGCGCTAACTGTCCGTGCGGCATCTTCACCGCCGACGGACGCATGGTGGGCTTCCTGCCCCAACCGTTCTGAGCGGCCCGGCGCGCGTGATGCGCAACGCGCGCCCCGTTCAGACCACGGCGCGGGCCGGAAACTCGCCTCTCAGGCCCGCGCTTGTTTGACACGTCACAATCCTCACGTATAATGCGCGTGTGCTTTAGCGATGCGTGCGCATGTGGGGAAGCCGACGATCACATCCAGACGACAGGCGCATGCAAACACAAATTGAAACGACTAAAATAGAGGTAAGGACTGCACAGCGATACGCTCCTGACCCTTCAACCGTCTCGAAACGGCTGATACCCCTCATCCGCCTCTTCAGCGGATTGATTCTCCTGATCGCGGCCATGCTGCCGCAACCTGTGCGCGCCCAACCCCAGGGCGAAAGTCTCCGTCAAGAACCGCTCGTCGCGCCGGCTGCACCGGACGCTCCCGCATGGCTCGAACCGCGCGGGCTGAGCTTTGTGGATATGGTGGGCGAAGTGCCGGAAGACCACCTGCGCGGGTCTATCATTCGCTACTGGCCCGGCGTCGGCGTGGCGCTCTACGAATCGGGCCAACGTGTGGGCAACACGGTGACGATCCGCGCGAAGATGGTCTCCCAGTATCCCAACCTCGTGATGTGCCTGGGCAAACCCGGCGATCGCGATGAATGGTTGGTCGCCGTGCCCGCATCCACGATGCGGATCTTCGACAACGGCGTAGATGTCTCCCGGCAACTGGGGAAGGACTTCGAATACTTTCCCGCCGGGTTCATCCTGCCGAACGGCCCCAGCACGGGCCAACGCTACCCCGAATATGGCGGGCAGGTGCAATACAACGCGGCGGGCGAAGTCGTCGTCCCGGCCAACTCCGGCTGCTGGTACTGGTTGCAAAACCCCGGCAGCAACGTCGTCGCGGAATTCAAGTTTCAAACCCCACGCACGGTCTCCGTGGCTGTGTTGGGCAGCCAGAACTTCACCTTCCAATCGTACATCGGCCCAGGTTATGCCGGGATGCTGGCCTCGCTGCAGGACCAGATGGACGATCGGTTCAGCCAGCGACACCAGGATCTTTCCTTCACACCGCCCGCCGGTATGAATTACATCATGATGCGGCAGCCTCTAACCCCCGTAGACCCTTACGGCAAGAACCCGCATTATCCCGGCGGCGGCACCTATCGCATCCGCAGCGCCGGGGGACGCCTCTCCGTAGATCACATCAATACGATGCCGATCCCGTTCTACGGGCAATGGCGCGACGCCGATCAGTCGGGCGGATCGGGTTATCTCCCGTTCTTCGATGATCCCAGCAAACTGACCGCGCCGGAATACTTCGTGCCGACGGGCATCGCCTACGATCCCTGTATGACCAACGGCGGCTGTCCCCGCGCGCTACTGGACGCCATCCATGACGCCGTGATGACCTTGACGGTCTACTTCTATCGCATCACACCCATTGCGGCGGGGTTGACGGTGACACCGTTGCGGCAGGTCGGCCCCGGTTGGGACGGCAACACCGGCGCCCTCCCGGCGGCAATGCCGGACGCTGAAGATGAACAATCTGCGTTCGTGGAGCCGAGTGCGTCAGTTGCGTGGGCCGCGCCGGATGCACCGGCTGCGTTGGGTGAGCTGGCCGCGCCGGCTGCGCCAGACGCGCCGGCGGCGCAACCCGATGCGAGCCATCGCGTGTACATGCCGACGATCTTCCGCCCGCCCGCAGCGCCGCCGCCGCCCACACCCACGCCGCCGCCGGTCGTTGATACGTCCAACTGTCCGTGCGGCTACTTCACCGCCGACGGCCGCATGGTCGGGTACATCCCGCGGTAACGAATGGCTGATAGCTGATGGCGGATGGCGAATGGCCGATGGCTTAACTCTTTGCTATCTGCCATCAGCTATCAGCCATCAGCTATCTGCGCCAGCGGCAGGGATAGCACCGGCGGGCGCGGATGATTGAGGCCAACCTCGGCCACGCTGCGCCCGGTGAAACGCGCCAGCGCGTGCGCGGCCGCATGGTCGCACATCCGCCCCTGGCATTCGCCCATCCCGCAGCGCGTGGCCGCCTTAAGCTCCACCAGCGTCGTCGCGCCTCCTGCGGCGGCGACGCGCACCATCCCCAACGTCACGCCTTCGCAGCGACAGATCAGCGCCGCATCGTCGGCGCGCTCGAACGCACCCGGCCCCGGCGTGAAAAGCGCCGCGTATGCGCGCCGGAACCGCTCCTCGCGCGCCAGCGCCGGCCCCAGCCCGCGCAACCGGTCTTGTGCATCCGCGATCCCATGCCCCGCCAGCGCCGCCGCGGCGATCCCCGCGACCTCGCCTTCCAGCATGGACATGCGCGCCCCGCCGATCCCTGCGCCATCGCCGACCGCGTACACGCCCGGCACGGTGGTGCAAAAGGTTGCATCACGCAGCGGGACCTGCCCGCCCCGGTCGGGCCGCCATTCGAGTTGCGCCCCCGCCACCGCCGCCAACGCGTAGAACGGCGTCAGCCCGTAGCCAACGCATACGGTGTCGCACGTAATCTCCCGCTCGCTGCCGGAAATCGGTCGCCACTCCGCGTCGAGGCGCGCGATGGTCGCGCCCTCGATGCCCGCGTCACCGTGCACCGCCATCAGTCCCCACCCGACCCGATAGGGTGTGCCGTGGCGCGCCATCTGCGCGACGCTCTCGGTCCCCTCGCGTAGCCGCTCCCACTGGCCCCAAAAACCGGTCGCATGGCGCGCGCCGAGCCGGTAAAGCGGCGATCCCTCCAGCACAGCGACTACCTCCACGCCGTCGCGCAGCAACGCCGCGGCCGTCGTCAGGTTCAGCGGCCCCGTACCCGCGACCAGCGCGCGCCTGCCGGGTCGCACACCCTGGTCGAGCAGCGTTTGCGCCGCGCCGGCGGTGATCACGCCGGGGGTGGTCCAGCCGGGAAACGGCAGCACCCGCTCGTATGCGCCCGCGGCCACGACGACCGCGCGCGCCGTGCAGGTTTCGCTGCCCCCCGGCCCGGCCACCGAGAGCACACGCTCAGGCGTCAGGTTCCACGCCTGCCACCCTGAGCGGATCTCCACGCCTGCGGCCGCGACCTCTTCCCACAGTCGCCGGCCTTCCGCCTGCCGGTGCGACGCCGCGCCACGCAACCGATCCGGGGGTTGGCGATAATACTGGCCGCCCGGACGCGCCGCCGCGTCGAACAGGATCACCGTCGCGCCGGCCTGCCGCGCCGCCAGCGCCGCGCTCAGGCCCGCCGGCCCACCTCCCACCACGGCCACATCGGGTGTCAGGGTCACGGCACGGCCTCGTCGCCCAGGTTGGTCTCCACGGCCATCCCCTCGCGCACCTCGATCTGGCACGCGCGCCGGTTCGGCGCGCCGTCCACCGTCACCAGGCAGTCATAACAGACGCCGATCCCGCAGAAGAGCCCGCGCAGGTCGCCATGCCGCGAACGTCGCCAGGCGCGCACCCCGGCCGCGTACAGCGCCGCGGCAATCGTGTCGCCGGGATAGGCGGTGCAGGGCGCGCCGTCCACGGTAAAATTAAGCACACGCTCGGGCGCAGGGCCGAAGCGCCGCGAACTTTCCGCCGCGGTCACCACACGACCTCGTACGCGTGGATCGCGGCGAGGATCCCGCGCAGTTCAGATCGGCGCGCCTCACTGACGGGCAACAACGGGGGCCGCGGCGCGCCGATGGGCCGCCCCATCATCGCCAGCGCCGCCTTGTTGAGCTGCACGTACTGGCCCGTCCCCTCGAACAGTTCGAAGAGGGGCAGCAACGTGTCGTAGAGCGCCCGCGCCGCCGCGTCGTCGCCCCGCTCCACAGCCAGCGTATAGAGCGCCACGCATTCCCGCGGGATACTGTTCGCGGGCGCGGCCACCCAGCCCCGGACGCCCATCTTGAACATCTCTAGCGGCAGCGTATCGCACCCGCACAGCACCTCAATCTTGTCGCCGCACAACCGCATGATCTCGTTCACGCGCTGCATCTCGCCGGTGCTCTCCTTCACCGCCGCGATGTTCTCGAACTCGGCCAACCGCGCCACCGTCTCCGCCAACACGTCAGAGCCGGACGCGCCGGGGTTGTTGTAGAGGATAATCGGGAGCGCGCTGCTCTCGGCGACGGCGCGGAAGTGCGCGTACAGTTCCTCCTGCGCCAGGTGGCCGTAGTAGGGCGAGACGATCATCACGCCGTCGGCCCCGGCCTCTTCCGCATCCCGCGCGCGGCGGATGGTCTCACGCGTGGCGCAGGCCGCGGCCCCGGCGATCACCGGAACCTGCCCGTCCACTTCTTCCAGCGTGACATCCAGCACCCGGCGCAACTCGTCGTTATCCAGATACGCGAACTCGCCGGTGCTGCCCGTCGGAATGATGCCATGCACGCCGCCCTCGTCCAGCATCCAACGGATGTGCCGCCGCAGCGCGGCCTCATCCACCGCGCCCTCCGTATCGAACGGCGTGCAGGTCACTGCGTAAACGCCTTCAAATCGAGCCATGTGTTGTTCCTCCTTGTGCAGGATCATGCGAAATAACTTTCCATCGTGTTTTTCCCCTTCGTAGTGACGGCTTTAGCCGTTTGTGGGCACTACAACGGCTAAAGCCGTCACTACAAAGTGGCTGGTCAGGGTGATGTATCCAGTATCACCGCAAAGCGCGCGGGCGCGAACGCGTCCACCGACACCTCCACCGGCGCGCCCGTCAATAGTTGGCTTATTAATAGCCCCGTGATGGGCGCCTCCGTGATGCCAATGCCCTCATGCCCCGCAGCCATGAAGAAGCCGGGCGCGCCCAGCGCGGGGCCGATTACTGGCAACAGGTCGGGCGTGTAAGGCCGTAACCCGGCCCACACGCGGATCGCGGTCAGGCCCGCCAGCGCCGGGAAGAACCGCAGACAGCGCTCCACCATCAGCCCCACCACCGCCGAATCTACGCTCGTGTCAAACCCGACGAACTGCCGGCTGCTGCCCAGCAACAGGTTGCCATTGCCCAACTGCTGGACGTTCGCGGCGACGGCCACGCCACTGCCGCCGTCGCGCACCGCGTCCATATAACCCGCCGCCAGGATCACCTTGCAGTTCATCGTATTAGCGGGCGCGGGCGCCGTGATCACCAGCGTCCCCTTACGCGGGCGGATGGGGATCTCCAGCCCGGCCCACGCGGCGACCTGCCCCGCGTACGCGCCCGCTGCGTTCACCACAGCCCCCGCAGGTATCCGCCCGGCGCGGGTCTGCACGCCCGTCACGCGCCCACCGGCGTTCCGCTCGATCCCCGTCACCTCGGCGAACGGCTCGATGGACGCCCCCAGCGCCGTCGCAGCGCGGGCCAGCGCCCGCGTGGTGTAGAGCGGGTTCACCTGGGCGTCGGTGGGGAAATACGCGCCGCCGGCCACATCGGGCGCAAGGCTCGACTCCATCGCCAGCAACTCCTCGCGGCTCAAGGAGCGACAATCCAGCCCCCACGCCTGCAACCGCTCGACCATCGCGGCCATGCCGGGCAGCGATTCGGGCTTCTCGACAATGGCGATGCTGCCCGTGCGGCGATATTCCAGCTCGGCGTCCAGCTCGGCGCCCAGGGTCTGGTAAAGGCGGTTGCTGGCGCGCGCCAGTTCGAGGTGCGGCTCCGGCTCCTCCCACGTCACGACGTGGCTCATCCCCGCACGCGATGCGCCGGAACCCAGCGGCCCGCGCTCCAGCAGGCGCACGTTTACCCCCGCGCGCGCCAGGTAATACGCGCACGCGCACCCCACGATCCCCCCGCCAATCACCACCACATCAGGATACACGCGGCTTTGTTCCCTTTCCAAAGAAGACAGGATTTACAGGATTTACAGGATTGGAAGAATAGGGCGCAATGAATCTGATTTCCTTTTCATCCTGTAAATCCTGTAAATCCTGTCTATTAAATCTCTGCGCCCCAGCGGCTGGGCGCGCCGAGGAAGAAGCCGTTCGGCCACGGGTCGCGCGGGTCGAGCACGAACTGCTGGATGCCGGTGACGTAGGCGCTGCCGCGGATGGTGGGCACGACCGCCGTGTACGGCCCAACTTTGGTCTCCTCCACCAGATTGCCGTAGAAGATGCTGCCGATGATGCTTTCGCTCACGAACTCATCGCCCAACTTTTGCACGCCGCGCGCGTGGCGCACCGCCATCTCCGCCGACGTGCCCGTGCCGCACGGCGACCGGTCAATCGCCTCCGCGGAGTAGAGCACCGCGTTGCGCGTGGTGGCGCGCGGGTCCCTGGGCGCGGCGATGAAGCGCACGTGCGAACAGGTGTTGATCTCCGGGTTCTCCGGGTGGCGCACCTCCACCTGCTCGTAGATCGCGTCGCGAATCCGATTGCCCAGGTCAATCACCTGGCGGGCGTGCGCCGGGTCAATCTCCAGTCCCACCTGCGCCGCGTCCACTACGGCGTAGAAGTTGCCGCCGTAGCCGATATCCAGCGTCACGCGGCCCAGCCCCGGCACGTCCACGACCTGATCGAGCCGGTAGGCGAAGGACGGCACGTTCTGGATCGTCACATCCTGTGCGATGCCATCTTCCACGCGAATGCGCGCCTTCACCAGCCCCGCCGGGGTGTCCAGCGTCAGCTCCGTCACGGGTTCGGTCACCTCCACCAGCCCAGCCTCGACGATCACCGTCGCCGTAGCAATCGCGCCGTGGCCGCACATCGGCAGGAAGCCGCTGGTCTCGATGAAAATCACGCCCAGATCGGCCCCCGGCGTCGCGGGCGTGGTGATGATGCTGCCGGAGTAGATCGCGCTGCCGCGCGGCTCGAACATCAGCATCGTGCGCAGGTCATCGAGGTGGGTTTTGGCCCAACGCCACTTGTCCAGCATCGTCTCGCCGGGCACGTGCGGCACGCCGCCGATCACCACGCGCGCCGGCTCGCCCTCGGTGTGTGAATCAATCGCGGAGATGATTCGCTTGAAACGCATGACGCCTCACATTGGGAATAGATTGTGCAAAGCCGCCCTATCATAGCCGGGAATTTCCGCTCCGGCAACAACATAGGGCGTAGCGAGCGAGATTGTCACCCTGAGCGGGTTAACCCTTCAAAGCACGTTACGCTTGGTCTCTAGCGAAGGGTCTCGCTTCGGAATTCGAGATGCTTCGGCCCAAACGGTGGGCCTCAGCTCGACACCGCGGTGGGTTGCCCCGAAAATGCAATACGTCCAGGCGTGGCTTTCGCCCGGCCTGCCTGAGACATGGTATACTCGACCGAAGCTATCATTTTCTTCGCATCATTCGTGTAATTCGGTGCAAAAAAGGAGCAAACCCATGGATCTTAACGGCAAAGTCGCGCTGGTCACCGGCGGGGCAGTCCGCGTGGGCAAGGCCATCTCACTGGCGCTGGCCGACGCAGGGGCCGATATCGTGATGAACTACAACACTTCCGCCGCCGCGTCCACACAGACCGTCGCGGAGATCGAAGCGCGTGGCCGGCAGGCGCTCGCGTTCCAGGCCGACGTCGCGCAGGGCGCGCAGGTGCAGGCGATGGTGGACGCGGCCATCGCACGCTTCGGTCGCCTCGACGTGCTGGTAAATAGCGCCTCCGTCTGGCAACGCACTCCGTGGGAGGAGTTGACGGAGGAGATGTGGGATGCCAAGGTGGACGTGGATCTGAAGGGCGCATTCCTGTGCGCCAAAGCCGCCTCGCCCTATCTCACGGCGCACGGCAACGGCGCGATCATCAACATCGTGGACCTGTCGGCGCTCAAGCCGTTCCCTAACTTCCTCGCCCACTCCGCCGCGAAAGCCGGGTTGCTCAACCTCACCTATGGGCTGGCGCAGGAGCTTGCGCCCGCCGTGCGGGTGAACGCCGTCGCGCCCGGCCCGGTGCTGCCCCCGCCCGATTACACCGAGGCGCAAAACGCAGCCACGGCCAAACGCACGTTGCTGGGGCGCTGGGGTACAGCCGAAGACGTGGCGGATGCGGTCGTCTTTCTCGCCAAAGCCCCCTACATCACCGGCGTCCTGCTGCCCGTGGACGGCGGCGAGCGGCTGAGGTAATGATCCCGCCGAATGTGGGACAGGGCGAAGGGTGAGGAAACCTCTCCCCTACACCACCGATCACGCTTGTCCCCGTAGGGGCGGGTCTCCCCGCCCTGGATTCTACGCAACACCCGCGTCAACCAGGGCGAGTTCCAGCAAATCCGAGACACCTAACTCCAGGGCCCACCGGCGCAGATAATCTCGATCGAGCCGCTCGCGTTGTCGCTTGAGAACCGCCTGCACATCGGACCACTGGCGGTCGGAGACCTCACCGCCCTTACGATACCACTCCAGCTTGGCAAGGATCGTGTCTTCCACGCTGGCGAACGACAGAGAGCGCGGCGGGTCGAGGCCGAGGTCAACAGGCTGACGCCGCGCAAACTGCGATTTCTCGAATGGCCGATTCTTCTGGACGAAGATATCCACCTTGATGCCGGTAGCGAGATGGATCAGATTGAAGCTACCGCGCCGGTTGATCTCGTGACGAATGGTGCTTCGATCCAGGTAAAACTGTTTATCGAGCAGCCCTGCAAGTGGTGCAGCATGTTCCGGGCGCAAATCGGCAACCAGATCAATATCCTGTGTGAAGCGCGCGATGCCATAGTGAGTGCTGGCGATCGAGCCGCCGATGTAATAAGGAACATGCAGCGCGTCGAGAGCGTCAGCGGCCAACACCATCACCTCGATCAGGCCGGGTTGTTGCGCCACGTGCCTTCTCCCATTGCAACGGCCCCATACACCCTGGCCGCGATCTCCGGCCCAAGCAGCAGGTCCATCAGACGCCGTTGCAAAACCTCCGGCGGCGCATCGGGATCCTCGGCGCGTAAACCTGCCAACATCAACCGCCGGGCAGCGTCCCACATCCCGGCCGCCACGTGCAGATTATGCCACGGCGGCAGGTCGCGCAGCAACGCGATCTGCACTTCCTCGACCTCCGGCGGCGTATCCGACAGCGGCGCGCTCATGGTTCCGGCTATGCCGGCTCCCAGCGGATGTCCATGTCCTCACGCTTGCCCAGCGCTTTGCGCAGGAGGGCGATCAACTCCTTGTCGCCCCCCTCCGCTTCCATCATGTCCACCGTCGCAACATTGACGTAATAGTCGCGGTCGGTGGTGGATTCCTCCTCCATCTCCCCGGTCAGGAAGACCAGTTGCGACTCGGTGATCGTCCCCAATAACTGGTCGTTGCTCTCGTCATAGATGTTAATCATCGCGTCTCCGCTCCTCTGAAAGTTGTCTGTTCTTCAGCGGCATTATACACCAATCACGCGGAGACGCGGAGACGCGGAAGAATTAAGCCAATCATCGCGCGCCGTGCGATTGGCCTGCTTACCTCGACTCAGGCTCTCCGAAAATCAAAGAATCCTCCGCGTCTCCGCGCCTCCGCGTGAGCAAAAAATCCGCGCGGCGCAACTTGCCCTTCCCCGATCTTCCCGTTATCCTTATCACAAATCGTAGCCGTAGGGGCAAGGCGTTCCTCCCAATTGCGTGCTTAACAAGCGATGTTGGAAAGAAAGCGCTACATCGGTCGCGCAACATATCACCGGGGAACGCCTTGCCCCTACACTCATCGCAAAGGAGCGCCATATGCCGGAGTCCAAAGTGCGTATCGGTTTCGTCGGTGTGGGCAGCATGGGCCAGTGCGCCCACCTGAAGAATTACGCCGCCCTGCCCGACTGCGAGGTTGTCGCCATCGCCGAAGTGCGCGCGGCGCTGGGCCAGCAGGTCGCCGCGCGCTACGGCGTGCCGCGCGTCTACCCCTCTCACGCCGAGATGCTCGCCGCGGAGACGCTGGACGGCATCGTCGCCACCCAGCCGTTCGACCGTCACGGCGTGCTGATCCCCGAACTGTTGCAGGCCGGGACGCCCGTGTTCACGGAAAAGCCGCTGGCCGCGTCCGTGCCGGTGGGCGAGCGGCTGGTGTCCGCCGTCGCGGAAAGCGGCGCGTGGTGGATGCTGGGCTATCACAAACGCAGCGACCCCGCCACCACTGTCGCCCGCGCCGAGATCGCGCGCCTGAAGGAGACCGGCGAGCTGGGTCACATGACCTACGTGCGCATCCTGATGCCCGCGGGCGACTGGATCGCCGGCGGCTTCAACGACCTGATCCGCGACCCCGCGCCCTACCCCGACCTGCCGCGCGATCCCGCCCCGCCCGACATGGACGCCGAAACCTTCAAGCAATACGTCGCCTTCGTGAACTACTATATCCACCAGGTCAATCTGATGCGCTATCTGCTGGGCGAGCCGTACCGCGTGACCTACGCCGACCCGTCGGGCGTGCTGCTGGCCGGGCAGAGCGAGAGCGGCGTCGCGTGCACTATCGAGATGTCGCCTTACCGCACGACAATTGACTGGCAGGAATCGGCGCTGATCTGCTTCGAGCGGGGCTACATCAAGCTGGAGCTGCCCGCGCCGCTGGCCTGCAACCGTCCCGGCCGGGTCGAGATCTTCCGCGACCCCGGCGACGTCGCGCCCGAAACGGTCATCCCGCAACTGCCGTGGGTTCACGCCATGCGCCAGCAGGCGAGCAACTTCCTCGCGGCAATTCGCGGCGAGGCGCGCCCACCCTGCGAAGCTGCCGAGGCCCTGGAAGACCTGCGTATCGCCCGCGACTACATCCGGCTCATCCACGGCTCATAGTGCGCTCGTAAGACCGTCTTGCTCGTGGTGCGGACTCCCGTCCGCACCACGAACCATACAACACCACAAAGGAGTTATTCGGCTTATGTCAATTCGCTTCCGCAAACACTTCATCGCCCTCGAACGTTACGAATCCGCCGGCGTCTTCGACGTGGACGGCGACGGCAAGCCAGAGATCGTCTCCGGCGCGTACTGGTACGAGACGCCCAGTATCGCCAACCGCCATTTCATCGGCCAGATTCCTGAATATGGCGAATACTACGACGACTTCTCCACCCTCCCGATGGATGTCAACGGGAACGGGCGGCTCGACTTCATCACCGGCGGCTGGTTCGGCGACGCCCTGCACTGGCGCGAGAACCCCGGCGACCCCAACGCCCAGTGGCCGGAACATGAGATCGCCAAGATGGACAACATCGAGACGGTGCGCCTGTGGGACGTGGACGGCGACGGCCAGCTCGAGATCGTGCCGAACACGCCCAACGGCCCGCTGGTGGTCTACAAGCTGGTGACCGACGCGCAGCGCCGCGGCACGGGCCGCTTCGAGGCGCATACAATCTACGCGGAGAAGCAGGACCACGGGGTCGGCTTCGGCGACATCAACGGCGACGGGCGCGGCGATTTCGTGCTCAAGCACGGCTGGCTGGAAGCGCCCGCCGACCCGTGGAGCGGCGAATGGGTCTTCCACGGGGATTTCGATCTGGAATACGCCAGCGTGCCGGTGCTGGTGGTGGACGTGAACGGCGACGGGCTGAACGACCTGATCGTCGGTCAGGCGCACCGCTTCGGGCTCGACTGGTGGGAACAACGCATCGGCGCGGACGGCGCGCGCACCTGGCTGCGCCACCCCATTGACCCCTACAAGTCACAGTATCACGACCTGCAATGGGCCGACATTGACGGCGACGGCGCGCCGGAGCTGATCACCGGCCAGCGTTATCGCGCTCACAACGGGAACGACCCCGGCGAGTTCGAAGACGTGGGCATCTACTACTTCAAGTGGAACGGCGAATCGTTCAGCAAAGAGGTGATTGTCTACGGCCCGCCCGGCGTCGGCAAGGGCTGCGGCATCCTCTTCGCCCTGGCCGATCTCACCGGCAACGGACGCCTCGATCTCGTGGCCCCCGGCAAAGACGGCCTCGTCCTCTACGAGAACCTGGGCTAATCCATCAGCCACGAATTGCACGAATTGCCACGAATCATTTGAGGGATCTGGTTTCCAGAGTGAAACCAGAAAGCCGAGGCCTAAGGGAATAGGCTTCTCAAAATTCATGATAATTCGTGCAATTCGTGGCTAAAGCTGTTTCTGCAGAAAATAGCGGTCGTGGCCCCCGACGAAGTTTTCCAGCGTGCCCCACACCGTGTAGCCGAACTTTTCGTAGAAGGGCAGCGCCTGATAGGACATCGTGTCCAGATGCACGGCGCGACAGCCGCGGCGCAGCGCCTCCGCCTCGCCCTCCGCCAGCAGCTTGGTCCCCCAATCCTGCCCGCGCAACTCATCTGCGACGTAGAGGGTCTCGACGTACAGCCAGCCCCAATAGGTCGCGCCCAACAGCCCGCCCAGCAAGCCGCCCTCCTCGTCGCGCAGAAAGATCGCCAATTTTCGCCATTCAAATGGCGGCGCGAACTGGACGCTGTGCGCCTCCAGCCCGCGGTCAATCGCCTTCCATTCCGCTTCATCCGGTTCGTCATGAATCGTCAAGTGCATTGTTATTCCTTTCATTCATAGTAGGGGCAAGGCGTTCCTCGGCGATTTGTTCGCGACCGATGTATCGTGTTCTTTCCAACATCGTTCGTAATGCGTCTATGTTGATGGAACGCCTTGCCCCTACCTCGTAGTCAATTCGTGAAATTCGTGGCCGATTCCGCGCGCTGCGCGACCTTGCGGATCATCCCGCTGAAGATGAACGCGTGAAACGGATAAAGCACGTACCAGTACAAGAACCCCGACAGGCCCTTCGGCTCGAAGAACGCCGTCTGGATGATCAGCGTCTGACCCCCCGCGTGCGGCAACGCTTGAAACTCGAGCCACGCCTTGCCCGGCACCTTCATCTCGGCGCGCAGGCGCATCAACCGACCCGGCTCGGCCGCCTCCACGCGCCAGAAGTCCAGCGCGTCGCCCACGCGGATGTGATCGGGGTCGCGCCGGCCGCGCCGCAACCCCACGCCGCCGATCAACCGGTCCATCGCGCCGCGCACCCGCCACGCCCAGTTCATGTAGAGCCAGCCGCGCTCGCCGCCCAGCCCGGCAAACGCATCATACGCGGCCTCGGGCGAGGCCGCAACGACAAGCTGGCGCTGCTCGCTCACCATGCCCTCTTCGGTGGTCATCGTCACCGGCGGCACGTCGCCCTGGCTCGACACCAGCGCATCGCTCCACGCGGTTTCCACCGTGTGCGCACCCACGCGGGCCAATGCCAGCACCACGGTTGTGCGATAATCCATCGGGATGATGTCGGGAAAGAGCCGCCGGGCCGTATCGTCCTGCACCACCACTTCGTTCTTCAGCCCCTCGATCAGCGGTCGCGCAATCGCCGCGGGCGCAGGCGTCACCAGATGTACCCAGTAGGACGACAGCCGCGGCGTCAGCACCGGCACGGGAATCATGGCGCGGCGCAGCCCGCGCACCTCCGCGTAGGTCTCCATCATCTCGCCGTAGGTCACCACGTCCGCCCCGCCGATCTCGATGATCCGGCCCACACTCTCCGGGGTTTTCAGCGCGGCGATCAGGTACTCCATGACGTTGCGCACGCCGATCGGCTGGGTGTGCGTATAGACCCACTTCGGGCAGATCATCACCGGCAGCCGCTCGGTCAGATAGCGGATCATCTCGAACGACAGGCTGCCCGAACCCACGATCACGCTCGCCCGGAACTCCGTAACCGGTACGCCTGCCTCGCGCAGCGCGTCGCCCGTCTCCTGCCGCGAGCGAAGATGGTGCGACAGCTCCGCGTCGGAATCGCCCAACCCGCCCAGGTAGATGATGCGCTCCACCCCGGCGCTCGCGGCGGCGCGGCTGAAGTTACGCGCCGCCCGCACGTCGCGGCCGCTGAAATCCTCGCCGCCGGCCATGCTGTGAATCAGATAGTACGCCGCCGACACGCCCGCCATCGCCGCGGGCAGCGTCTCCGGCTCCAGCACGTCGCCCGTCACCAGCTCCACGCGCTCGACCCACTCGCGACCTTGCAATCGCGCCGGGTCGCGCACCAGGCAGCGCACCCGATAGCCCGCATCGAGCAGCCGCGGGGCCAGCCGCCCCCCGATATACCCCGTCGCCCCGGTCAATAGCACCAGTGGTCGTTCGTCCATGGGACTCCTTTAGAAACCCGGTTTCTCGGAGAAACCGGGTTTCTGGCGTTTCTGATGCCCGGTCGCGCCGTGTTCCACCTTGACGCCCTGCGTGGGCAGCCCGGTGTCATAGTCGCGCACCGGCGGCGCATAACCATCAGCGGGCCGGGGCCGGAACAATCCCTTCCACGCCAGCCGCTGCTCATCGCGCCAGGGCCGCCGTTCCCAGTAATACCCGCGGAACGGGTCGCGCTGCGCATACATCCACGCCAGCAACCGGCCGTGCAGGCCGTCGCGGATTTCCGCATACGCCGGGGCCTCGATCAGGTTGATGACCTCCGCCGGGTCCGTCTCCAGGTCGTACAGTTCATCGCTGGTCATCAGGTTGATCGTGAGCTTATAGCGCCCATCCACGATACAGCGCACCGGCTGAAACCCGCCGAACGAGTCATGCTCGATCTCATACCGGTTGAACTCGATGAAGGCGCAACGCTCCGGCGCTTCCGCGCCGCCCAGCAGCGGCGCAACGCTCTCACCTTCCAGGATCGGCGGGACGGGCAGCCTGGCCCACGCCAGGAAGGTCGGCAGCAGGTCAATGTGGCTGGCCGGCTCCGGGATGACGCTACCCGCGCCGGCACCGCGGGGCTGCTCGATGATCAGCGGGATACGCGTGATCTCGTCGTACATCGCCGCGCCCTTCCCCGTCAGCCGGTGCGCGCCCAGCATCTCGCCGTGATCGGAGGTAAAAATGATATAGGTGTCGTTGGGCGATAGGGCGTGCGCGGCGTCAATCACCCGGCCGATCTCAGCGTCCACGAAGCTGTTGCATCCCAGATACATCGGCGAACGCACCGTGCCGTTTGCGTTGGGTGTGATGTTCGTTGTCCCGGCCCATTCGCGCTGGTGCTCCGGCTTCTCCTCCAGCGTATCGAACGCGGCAGGGCCAAGCGGATAATCATACTCTAAAAATGGCGCAACATACACCGGCGGGCAGACGAAGGGATGGTGCGGCTCATCGTAGGAGACCACCAGCAGGAACGGGCCTTCGTCCCGCGTCTCGAGGAAGCGCACGGCGCGGTCGGAGACGCGGTGCGCCCAGGTGAACTCCGGCTGAATGTCGTGCGCAACCAGATCGTCGTAGGTGCGCAGCCCGTTGCGCCACAGGCGAATCTCATCCTCCGTCAGCTCATCCAGATAGTTGCGCCCGTCGTACCAGTAGGCCGGGTCCCAGCCGGGCGGGCAAATCCCCGTGCCGAAGTAGTCGTGCCCATCCAGATGCCACTTGCCCACGTAGCCCGTGTGATAGCCGCCGTCCTGGAACAACTCGCCCATCGTGTGGATGTTTGTCCCCAACGGCAGATTGTTGGTCCACGCGCCGGAGGTATGCGGATAGATGCCCGTGAACAGCCCGGCGCGGGCCGGCGTGCAAACAGGGCAGGTCGTATACGCACGCTCGAAACGCGTCCCCGTCTCGGCCAGCCGGTCAATGTTCGGCGTGCGCAATTCGGGCCGCCCATAACACCCCACGACGTTCGTCGCCTGCGTATCGGTCATGATAAGTATGAGGTTCGGTCGTTTCATTGCTCTCCCCTCCTTCATCGGCCTTCTTCCAATCCGCGCCTCTCGCGGAACAGACAGGATTTACAGGATTCGCGGGGTTTCTGGTCCTGTAAATCCTGTAAATCCTGTCGGCAAAGACGCATCTGAGGATGCGCACTCCGCGGGAAATGTGGATGGATAGGTCAGTCCATAACGGCAACCTCTTGCGTATCGCGGATCGCGGGGATCGGCGACCAGATGAACCAGAGCACCGCCGCCGCTTCGCCCAGCGCCCCCACGACGAGGGCCATGCGCAGCCCCACCGTCGCGCCCAATGCCCCGCCCAACAACGCGCCCACCGGCCCGCCACATGCCGTCGCGAACGTCACCACCGAATTCATGCGTCCCTGATATTCCAGCGGCGTCACGGCCTGCCGCAAGCTCACCTGATTGATGTTGAAAACGGCCATGCCCACGCCGAAAATGAACTGATCCACGAACAACAGACCTGCAATCAGCGTGGGCGACATCCCCGGGCCGATCAGCGGGAAGATCATGTCGGCGATGCCGGTCATCACCAGCCCGCGGATCATCGCGCCGCCGAGCCCAAAGCGCCGCGTGGCCCGCGGCAACAGCAGCGCCCCCAACAGGAATCCCGCGCTGCCCACGCCCAGTCCCAACCCCAGGATACCCGGACTGACACCCAATTCGCGGGTGAAATAGAGCAGGAAAACCGCCTCCAGCACCGCCGTGAAGAGGAAAAAGGTCGCCAGGCTCGCCGTGATCGCGCGCAGGATCGGGTTATTACGGACCAGCCGCAGCCCCGCCGCCGCGTCCTGCCGCACGCTGGTTGCGCCGTCCGCGGACGGCGCAGGCACAGGCTCCAGCTGGCGGATGCGCCCTAACAGCAACGCCGACCCGCCGAACGACACGGCGTCGGCGAGGATGGCCACCGGCGCGGTGAGCGCCTGCACCAACACCCCGCCCAGCCCCGGCCCGGCGATCATCGCCAGGGAGCTGCTCATTTGCAGCTTTGCGTTGCCCTCCACCAACTGCCCCCGGTTGAGCAGCGTCGGCAGGTAGGCCGGCTGCGCCACCTCGAACATCATCGTCAGGATGCCTGCCAGGAACGCGACCCCGACCAACAGCCAGATGTTCAACGTCCCCAGCACGACCGCCAGCGGGATCAGCCCCAGCAGCGCCATGCGGCCCAGGTCGGCGGCAACCATCAACGGACGACGGCGACGACGATCGGCCAGGACGCCGGCCTGCAACCCCAGCAGCACGGCGGGCAGCTTGCTCGCCGCGGCCAGCAAGCCCATCTCGAAGGGCGTGGCGCGCAGCGTGAGCGCCGCCGTCAGCGGCAAGGCCAGCCCGCTGACGTGGCTGCCCAGCGCCGAGATGGTCTGCGCGCCCCACAGGCGCATGAAATCCGCGTTGCGCCACAGGTCGCCGCGCCGGGGAGCCAACGCGGACAGGCGGGCGCGCCATGCCGCCATTACACCCACAACGCTGCTTGCAGGGCCGCCAGGTCGCGCGGGGTCGGTTCGCCCGCCGTGCGGATGTAGAGCGGCAAATCCGCGAACTGGTGCAGCAGCGCCATCGCCAGCAAGTGCCGCGACAGCGCCTCGTCCGGCGCGGCGTCGGGCCAACCATAACCGCGATAGAGCGCCCGCCGCAGGCCCGCGTCCCGCCCGGCGATGAAGGTCACCGGCGCGGCGAACTCATAGAGCGCGTCGCCCAGCATCGCGTCGCCGAAATCAATCAACCCGGTCATGCGCCAGCGATCCCCTTCACGCGCCAGCAACACGTGCTCGTCGGTGATATCGGCGTTCAACAGCACCGGCGCGCCCGTCGTGATCTCCGGCCACATCTCCGCAAGAAAATCCAGCGCCGCTGCGATCCACTCCGGCGCTGCGCCGCGCGCGGTCTGCGCGGCCGCAAACCCCGCGCGCCGCTCGGCCAGCCATGCGGGCCAGTCCACCGCAATCGCGTCCAGCCTGGTCGTGGGCACAGCGTGCAGCGCGGCCATCACCCCGCCCAGCGTCTCGCAGACCGCCGCCCGGTCGCGCGGCGTCACCTGCTCCCAGGCCTGGTTCAGCGGGATGCCCGGCAGCGGCTCCAACACCAGATACGGCCAGCCCTCCAGCTCGCCCCCGCCGACGACTTGCGGGACAGGAATGCCCGGATGCGCCGTCAGCGCGCCCAGCGCGGTCTGCTCGGCCACGGCGTCGTCGGGCCAGAACCGCGAGAACAACTTGATCAGCCGCCTGGGCCCGGCCCAAAACACGATGTGCGACCCCGGCGGCGCGATCTCCAGCGCCCCCGCGTCCAGCCCGTGTCGCGCGCAGATCACGCGCAGCGCCGGTAACCAGAGCTCGGCGTCGCGATAAACCGCGGCATATGCATCTTCGTTCGCCAACGCAGGCAATATCACGTCAAACGTACTCCGCCCGCAGGATAATGTACCGGAATTGAGGCTTCAGCCGGTCTTTGCAACACAGCAAGTGATGCATCAAACCGGCTAAAGCCTCAACTCCGAGTATAACCATATAGCGCTACTCCTCCGCCAGATCTTCGCGCGCCGCGGCCGTCGCTTTCCCCGCCAGCAACTGCACCGAATAGAGCAGCGCGCGCGGCAGGTGGAAGAACCCCTTCCACGCGCCGCCCTTCAAGGTGTGCGTCGGTTCGCCGCGCCGGTCGAGATAGCCGAACCACTCGCTGCCATACGGATCGTGAAGATGCGTGAAGCCCCAGGCAGAAATGCGACGATGCCACTCCAGATAACGCCGCTCACCCGAGATATCCCAGGCCAGCAGCGTCGCGTACATCGCCTCGGTGATGGGCCACCATAGCTTCATGCTCCACTCGAGTTGCATCGGCGGGCGGCTTTCGCTGTCGAGGAAATAGAAGAGCCCGCCGTATTCGTCATCCCAGCCGCGCGCCAGCGACCAATCGAGAATATCCAGCGCATCACGGGTCAGCGTCGTGTCGTTCGTACGCCGCGCCAGATGCATCAGGAACCAGGCCATCTCAATCGCGTGGCCCGGATTCAGCAACCGGCCCACCGGCGTGTCCACGAACTCGCCGCCCGGCCCCACGTTCTCGAAGACCACTTTGCGATCATGGTGGATGTGGCGCAGCGCGACGCCTCGCATTTCTTCGGTGACCGCCGCGTACTGCCCCGGATCATCCACGCGGCTCAACTCCTCGACCATCCCCAGGAAGACCATCGGGTCGGCCAGCGCCGTGCCACGGAACCCGCCGGGCAAGATCGGCCGTCCCAACTTTTGCGGGGTCTTCCATAAATCATACGTCTGCCAAAAAAGCGCCCGCGCCTCATCGAGATACGCCGCGCGACCCGTGGCGCGCGCCATCTCGGTCAGCGCCATGACGGTGAAAACCTCGCTGTAGATCTTGCGCTGGATGTGAATCGGCTGCCCGTCGCGCGTCACCGAAAAGTAGACCCTGCCACCGGGCGCGCGGCCATAGGCGCGGATGAAGTCCAGCCCGCCCTGCGCCAGATCGAGCCAGCCGCGATCTTTCGACACCTCGTTGTGCAGCCGCGCGAACATCCACACGGCGCGCCCCTGCAACCACATGTATTTATCCGTGCTGTAAAGCTCCCCATCGCGGTCGAGGCAGGTGAAATACCCGCCCAACTCGAGGTCAACGCCGTGCTGCTCCCAGAAGGGCACGACGTTCTCGAACAACTCGGCGCGGTAGCGATCCAGCAGCGTTTCCAGTTCGGCCATACGCCCTACTCCTTAACCTGCAATGACCCCAGCCCCAACTGGGTATCGGTGGTTCCATCGGGCAGCGTCACCTCAAGCGGCGGCAACGATTGGTCGCCGCGGATGCCGAAGGCGCGCAGGCTCAGCCACCAGTCGCCCACCGCAGCGTCCGCCCCCAGCGGCAACTCGATCTGATCCACGACCG
>JBBQRS010000007.1:0-76274 GCA_038214535.1 Anaerolineae bacterium | reverse complement strand
TCACAATCATCTCGTCGCCAAGTTGGGCCAGTTAGCCACTGACTTCGAGACCTATCTCAAGACGACCAAGTTCGCGAGTCCGTTGCTCGCCAACCATGATTACCAGCGAATTTGTGCGAGATCTAAATGATTTCCCTATTAGGTTCCGGTAATCCCGGCGTAAGAATGTCGTAAGATAACGCCGGTATGATGCCTGCATGACGAGGCGAGATACCCATATGGATAGCGGCACAATTCTGGTCATCGAGGATGAACCGAGCATCGGCGACGTGGTGAGCCTGTACCTCAAGCGCGCCGGGTATCAGGTGTCGGTCGCGCGCGACGGCGAGGCAGCCCTGGACGCGCTGGCGCGCCAACTGCCCGACCTGGTGATCCTCGACCTGATGCTGCCCAAAGTGGACGGGTTCGAGATCACGCGCCGGTTGCGCCAGCAGGGCGATACGCCGATCATCATGTTGACGGCGCGCAAGCAGGAAGCGGATCGCATCGCCGGGCTGGAGATGGGCGCGGACGATTACGTGGTCAAGCCCTTCAGCCCACAAGAGCTGGTGAGCCGCGTGCGCGCGGTGCTGCGCCGGACGCGTCCGGCCGCGACGCAAAACGAGCGTCCCCTCACCTATGGCGACCTTGAAATTGACCCGCTCACGCGGATGGTGACGTTGGGCGGCGAACCGCGCAACCTGACCGTGAAGGAATTCGACCTGCTCTGGCTGCTCGCGCAGCATCCCCGCCAGGTGTTCAGCCGTGACCAGTTGCTCGATCGGGTGTGGGGCGTCACCGACTACATTGACCCCAGCACCGTCACGGTTCACGTGCGCCGGCTGCGCGAGAAGATCGAACCCGACGCCTCCCAGCCCCGCTATATCCACACCGTCTGGGGCGTGGGCTACAAGTTCGAGCCGTGAGATGACGACCGACACGCAAACCGCCATGTCTCCGCCCGCCGTTCCGCGACGTGCGGACTTGCCGGTCAAATTCCTCGTGGGCGTGCTTGGGGCTTTGACGCTGGCGCTCGCGTTGTTCTACGTCATCATGCGCCCGCCGTTCGCCGAAGTGCGCGCGATGACGCTCTTCCTCTCGGCGACCGCGGCCATCTCGCTGGGCGCAGGCTACGCCGCCTATCGGTTGGGGTGGCTCTCCCGTTCGCCGCGCGTCGGGTGGACGCTGATGGCGATCTACGGGCTGGCGAGCGCCCTCACATTCATCAACGTCTGGGTCACGGCCCGGCTGATGTTCGCCAGCCCCCACGACCTGATGCTGGCGACGATCCTTCTGCTTTTTGCCAGCGGGATCGCGATGTCGCTTTCCTATTTCCTCTCGTCGGCAATGACGCGGCGGATGGATTCGCTGCAAAATGCGGCGGGCGCGGTCGCCGCGGGCGACCTGAGCGCGCGCGTCGAGGTGAACGGACGCGATGAACTGGCGTCTCTGGCGCGCAGTTTCAACGAGATGGCGGCGCAACTGGAGACCGGCGCGCAGCAGCAGCAAGAGCTTGACGTGCTGCGCCGCGACCTGATCGCCTGGGCGGGGCACGACCTACGTACCCCGCTGGCGTCCATCCGCGCCATCGTCGAGGCGCTGGCCGACGGCGTGGTGGAAGACCGGGAGAGCGCCGAACGCTACCTGCGCACGGCGCAGCGCGAGGTCGAGTCCCTTTCGGCGCTGATTGACGACCTGTTCGAGCTGGCGCAGTTGGATGCGGGCGGCCTGAAACTCACGCGTGAGCCGGTGGGCATTTCCGATCTCGCCTCGGACGCCATCGAAGGCTTTTCCGCGCTGGCGAACGAGCTGGGGGTGCGGTTGCAGGGTCACGCCGAACCGGGGAATGACGTGGTATCGGTAGACGGGCAGAAGATCGAACGCGTCCTGGCGAACCTGATCGGCAATGCCCTACGCTATACGCCCGAAGGCGGCACGGTTGACGTGCAAGTCATGCCGGGCGCAGACGAGGTTGCCGTCAGCGTGTGTGACACGGGAACGGGGTTAGACCCCGACAATCTTTCACGCGTGTTCGAGCGTTTCTATCGCGGGGAGAAGTCACGCAGCCGCGCGACCGGGGGCGCGGGCCTGGGCCTGGCGATTGCGAAGGGTCTGGTGGAGGCACATGGCGGGCGTATCTGGGTCGAATCAACACCGGGGCAAGGCGCCTGCTTCCATTTCGCCCTGCCCCGGTGAATCGTTGTTGCCCCGGCGCAGCGCATCGCGCCCCTTCGTAGTGACGGCTTCAGCCGTTATGTCACCCCCAGCGGCTGAAGCCGCCACTACGAAGATGGACTGCACGATTTTCGGCTAGATTTTTAGCGCGGGTCGAGAATCTCCCGGAACGCCGCCAGGGCGACCGGGATGTCCGCATCCGTCACGTGATAGTTCGTGACAGCGCGCAGGCGGTCGGGGCCGAGCGCCAGGACGCGCACGCCGCGCCCCTCCAGCCCGGCGACTAACTGCTGCGGCATCACGTCGGGATGGCGCAGGGTGAAGTAAACGATGTTGGTGCGCAGGATCGCAGGGTTCACTTCCACGCCCGGCATCCCCGTAAGGCCCTCCGCCAGCGCAATCGCGTTGGCGTGATCCTCGGCCAGCCGATCCACCATCTCTCGCAGCGCGACCAGACCCGCCGCGGCGATCACGCCGGCCTGACGCATTGCGCCGCCCAACACCTTCCGCGCGCGCCGCGCCTCGTGGATGAAGTCGCGCTCGCCACACAGCATCGAACCAACGGGCGCGCCCAGCCCTTTGCTGAGGCAGAAAGTCACCGAGTCGGCGTCTGCCGTCAGTTCCCACACGTCTACACCCAGAGCGACCGCCGCGTTGAAAATCCGCGCGCCGTCCACGTGAATCTTCAGGCCGTGCTCCCGCGCAAGCGCCCCCAGGTCACGCATGTATTCCACCGACAAGGGGACACCGTTGCAGAGGTTGTGCGTGTTCTCAACCATGATGAGGCGGGTACGGGGATAGTGCAGGTTGTCGGTGCGAATCGCGGCCGCCACGTCACCCAGATCAAGCGTGCCATCGGCGCGATTCGGCACAGCGCGCGGGTGGATGCTG
This sequence comes from Anaerolineae bacterium, assembly GCA_038214535.1. GTDB lineage: Bacteria > Chloroflexota > Anaerolineae > CG2-30-64-16 > CG2-30-64-16 > JBBQRS01. The sequence goes on along the minus strand of JBBQRS010000007.1, from coordinate 73,229 downwards.
CCCACCGCCGCAAGGCCGCCTTGCTCGTTGATATAGGTGTGCGACAGGTGGCCGAGGATGGCCTCGTCGCCGCGCCCACAATGCGCCAGCGCCGCCGCCAGGTTGCCCATGGTTCCCGAAGCGACAAATAGCGCCGCTTCCTTGCCCACCCGGGCCGCCGCTTCTGCTTCCAGACAGTTGACCGTCGGGTCGTCGCCGAAGACATCATCCCCCACTTCGGCTTCGGCCATCGCCCGGCGCATGGCGGGTGTGGGCTGCGTGATTGTGTCGCTGCGAAGATCAATAACGCGCATCAATATTTCCTGACGAGTGCGCGATAAGCCGAGGGTTGGCGACACTGTAAAAGCTGAGACTCCTCACGAATCCGGCGGATTTCATCCAGGTCAACCGTGGCAACGGCGTAGCCTTCCACCGACTCATCCAGCACGGTGCAAATCTGGCCGCGCGGGCCGACCAGCACCGACTCGCCGCCGAAAGTGTAGCTGGGCTCCTCGCCCACGCGGTTCGCCGCGGCCACGTAGACGGCATTCTCGCACGCACGGGCGACCGTGTAGGCGCGCCATTCTTCCATGTTCCCGGCTTCCCACGCCGCCGACGCGACGATCAACTCCGCGCCGTCGAGGGTCAGGCTGCGCGCCACTTCCGGGAACGCCAGGTCCCACCCGACCATCACGCCCATCGGCCCAAACTCGGTCTCGAAGATCGGCAGCCGATAGCCGGGGCGAAACGCCAGACGCTCTTCGCCGCGCAGATGCAATTTGCGGTAATCGCCCAATAGCTCGCCGTCCGGCCCCAGCACCACGGCAGCGTTGTAGAGGATGCTCTCGACCTTTTCCTTGAGCGGCAGGCCAAAAACGATGTAGGCGCTAAATTCGGCGGCCTTGCCAGCCAGATAGGACGTGACGTGTCCGGTCACGCGGTCGGCCAGACGGGTGAAGTTCAACCCGCACTCGTAGCCGGAAACGGCCAACTCGGGGAACACGATCAGGTCGGTCGGCTGACTGCTGCAAATCGTCTGAATCATAGCGCCCATGCGCCGCAGGTTCTCTTCGTTGTCGTTGAGCACCGGCGCGGTCTGGGCCAGGGCAATCGTAACTTCTCTCATGGAAATACTCCTTCACGAACACAGGCTCGATGCCTGTATAATAGAACAAAGATTCTACTTCTGTCAACTTCTACGACGCGTCCACTTCATCCTCGAAGGCGCGCAGGGCCACCGGGTCGAGACTCTCCCACCCGTAGCGGCGCATATTCACGCGGCCGTCGGCGTTGAACTGGACGCCCTCGGCTTCCAGGAGCGCCTGTTGCATCGCGGCGAATCGGTCGGGCAGGCTGATCGCGCCGGCACGATTGAGCACCCGATGCCAGGGCACGACCGCGGCCTGCGCTTCACTCAGGGACGCCAGCGCCCAGCCCACCGTGCGTGCAGCCCGCGGGTGATCCAGCATGGCCGCGATCTGGCCGTAGCTGGCCACGCGCCCGGGAGGTATCTGAGAGACAAGCCAATATACCCGGTCGAAGAAGCTGCGTGTCATGCCCCCGATTTTACTACACTTTGCCCAAAATCACTGGTTAGGGCGGGTAGCTTTGGAGGTGCAAAACGAAACAACGTGTTGGGCCTCGTGATGCTGTAAGCACAAACTGCGCCAGGCAACCAGACGTTCTAACTCTCGTGGGCCGGCGCGGAAGTTAAGCTAGAGGAATCGGTAAAAACCTGCGTTTGTCGAATCCAAGTGGAGTAACTGAAGTAGTAAAGTAATCAGACACGTTACTTGACACCGTATATAGCACCGTATACAATACCGTTAGCTCGAAAGATACATGGAGATTCAGTTGACAGCGCTTCAGGTTGTTCTCGATACCAACATTCTCATTGCTGCGCTTCGCTCACCTCACGGCGCTTCTTTCCGTGTGTTAAGCTCACTTGGTTCAGGTCATTTCGGTACTCACATCTCTGTGCCGCTTGTCCTGGAATATGAAAGCGTGGCTGCTCGACACCTTGATGATCTACCAATCTCCCGCGCCGATGTGGAAGACGTTCTCGATTACATCTGCCAGGTGAGCACTGCGCATGAAATCTACTATATCTGGCGGCCATTCTTGCCTGATCCGCGTGATGATATGGTGCTCGAAGTTGCGGTCGCCGGCGGGTGTGATGCCGTGGTGACGTTCAATAAACAGGACTTTCGTGGCTGCGAACAGTTCGGGCTACGAACGCTCACACCTGCTGAGTTGTTAAGAGAAATTGGAGAGTTGAGATGAGTGCATTAAATCTGCGTTTGCCCGAATCGCTGCACCGCCAGTTACGTGAATTGGCCGAGCGCGATCAGGTTTCCATCAATCAGTTCGTGGTGGTAGCTGTTGCTGAGAAGATCGCTGCTCTGCGCACTCTGGACTACATCGAGCAGCGCGCCCAACGGAGCAGCCGGAAGAAATTCGACCATGTGTTGCAGAAGGTTGCCGAAGCTGAACGAGAGCCATATGAGGTTGATCGCCTGCCGAAACAAGAAGATACTGAATGAGGAGGCAAAGGGAGCGCGAGTCTTCGCGCCCCCTTTGGATGGTGGCTATTCCACCGTGACGCTCTTCGCGAGGTTGCGGGGTTGGTCTACGTCCGCGCCGCGGCGGACGGCGATGTGATACGCGAGTAATTGCAGCGGGATGACGGTCAGGACGGGCTTGAGTAGTTCGATGGTCTGCGGAACCCATAGCACATGGTCGGCCTTGGTGGCGATGAAGTCGTCGCCCTCGTCGGCCACGGCGATCACCACCCCGCCGCGCGCCTTCACCTGCTCCACCTGGCTCAGCATCTTGTCGTAAACCCGGTCTTGCGGGACGATGGTCACGACGGGCATATTCTCATCAATCAGGGCGATGGGGCCGTGCTTCATCTCGCCCGCGGCGTAGCCCTCGGCGTGGATGTAGCTGATCTCCTTGAGCTTCAACGCCCCTTCGAGCGCAATCGGGTAGTTGATGCCCCGCCCCAGATATAGAAAATCGCGGTAGTGGAAGAAGGTCTGCGCCAACTGCTCGTAGACTTCGTGGCCCGCGGGGTCGAGCAGCCGGCCGACCAGATCGGGCAGCGCAGCCAGGGCGTCACACAAATCCATTTGCTGCTGTTTGGAGAGTGTGCCCCGCAGCGCGCCGAGGTGCAGTGCCAGCAGATACTGATCCACCAGCGAGGCGGTGAACGCCTTGGTCGAGGCGACGCCGATCTCCGGGCCGGTGTGCATGTAGATCACGCTGTCGCTGACGCGCGCCGCCTGGCTGCCCACGACGTTGACGATGGTCGTCAGGTGCGCGTCTTTCTGCCGCCCCTCATCCATTGCCGCCAGCGTGTCCACCGTCTCGCCCGACTGCGTGATAGCCAGCAGCAACGTGTTGGGGGGGATCACCGGCTCGCGATAACGGAACTCCGACGCGTAATCTACCCGCACGGGTAACCCGGTGAGTTGTTCGAACATGAACTGGCCGACCAGCTCCGAATGATACGAGGTGCCGCAGGAAACGCTGATGATGCCGCTCAGGTTCTGCGCTTGCTCCGCGGTGAGCGTGACGCCTTCCAGGTAGACCTCACCATTGCTTAGATCCACACGGCCGCGCAAGGTGTCCGTGAGCGAGTTGGCCTGCTCGTAGATCTCCTTCTGCATGAAGTGCTTATACTCACCCTTGGCCGCTGCAACAGGGTCCCACGAGATGGTGTGGATCTCGGGTTCCAGCGGCTCGCCGTCCAGCGTGAAGAACTCCGCCCCTTCGCGCCGCACGACGGCCATCTGGCGGTTCTCGAGGAAGACGATCCGCCGGGTATGATCAAGGATCGCCGGCATGTCGGAGGCGATGAACATCTCGGCGTCGCCGTAGCCCACGGCGACGCCGCCCGCGTTGCCCAGCCGGGCCGCGACCAGCACATCCGGTTCTTGCCGCGACAACGCCACCACGGCGCTGGGGCCGCGCAGTTGCAGCAACGCCTGACGCACGGCTTCGGCGAGCCCCTTGCCTTTAGCATAGTGTAGTCCGATGAGGTGCGCGATCACTTCGGTATCGGTGTCCGAGTTGAACGTAATGCCTTCAGCCTCCAACTCGGCGCGCAGCTCGCGGAAGTTCTCGACAATGCCGTTCTGCACCACCACAATCTGCCCGGAGGCGTCGGTATGTGGGTGTGCGTTGCGCTCACTGGGTTTGCCGTGGGTGGCCCAGCGCGTGTGCCCGATGCCGATTTCTCCCTCGATGGGCGACTCGGCCAGGCGTGTCGCCAGATTGCTCAGTTTGCCGACATCACGCCGGATGGCGATATTGCCGTCTTGCACGACCGCAATGCCTGCGGAGTCGTAGCCGCGATATTCCAGCTTACGCAGGCCATCCATGATGATTTGGGCCGCGTTGCCTGGCCCGGTATAGCCGACAATGCCACACATAGGATTTCACCTCAACAGATAGGATCGGCGAGCGGGCTGCACCACCCCGCTTCTGCGTCAGCGTCGGCATAGTCGCCTTGCATCTCCGGCGGCAACAGCGCCGCCAGTCGAATCATTGCTTCGTCTGTCATGGCCCGCATTTCTTCGCGGCTGGCCTGTCCTTCGGGCCAGCAAAAGCGGAACGGTTCGCCATAAGTCAACACAATCGGCTGACGTTTGAGGATGCCGCGTACCGACAGCTCAAACTCCGGCGTCCCCGTGACGGCGCAGGGAATCAACCACGCATCCGGCACGCGCCGGGCGATGAACGCCAAGCCCTCTTTCGCCTGTTGCAAGGCGCCGGTAGGGCTTCGGGTTCCTTCGGGAGAGATCACCGCAATTTGACCTTCCTCCAGTGCTTCCCAGGTGGCTTTCAGCGCATCGCGATCAACCGCACCGCGCGTGATGAAAATAACCTGATATTGCTTGAGCAACCACCCCACAAACGGCCACTTGCTCGCCTCGATCTTCGTCAGCGGCAGGGCATACCGGTTCATCGAGCCGCAGATTAACACCGGATCGAGCCAGTGGATGTGATTGTAGTAGACGATCCCCGCGCCCGCAGTAGGGAGCAACTCCATCTTGTGCACTTCAAGGTGGCACATCCCCGCGATCAGCGTCTTCAGGACCACGCCCCAGAAAGGGCGGCCCGGCGGCAGAAACGAATTTTTCGCGTCAGCGGCCATTGGGCTTTGCCCTTACCTTGCCGCCGAAACGGCGGCGCAACAGCTCACGTAACTGCGTCATCACCTGATCTACATCCAGGTTGGTGGAGTCGAGGAGCAACGCATCCTCCGCCATTGCGAGGGGCGAATGCTGGCGATGGGCGTCGAAGTGGTCGCGGCGACGCAGGTCTTCCTTCACATCGGCCAGTTCCATCTTCTCGCCGTACGCTCGTTTCTGCTCATAACGCCGGCGCGTCCGTTCCTCGAGCGAAGCGTCCAGATAGATCTTCAACTCGGCGTCCGGCAACACCACCGTGCCGATGTCGCGCCCTACCATCACCACGCGACCATTGCGGGCGATGCGCCGCTGCTGCTCGACCATGGCTTTCCTGACGCCGGGATAGGCGGACACGGCTGAAACCGACCGCTCCACCTTCGGCAAGCGCAGAGACGGGGTGATATCCACGCCATTCGCCAGGACGGTCATATCCCTGCCGTCGTCCACGTCCGGCGGGCGCACCTCGATCGTAGACCGTTTTGCCAGTTCGGTAATAGCCTCTTCGTCGTCCACGGGTACGTCTTGCGAGATGGCAAGCGCCGCCAATGCACGATACATCACGCCCGTATCGAAATAGAGATAACCCAGGTCTTCGGCCAATAACTTCCCGATGGTGCTTTTGCCGGACGCCGAAGGTCCGTCAATCGCAATGCGCTCCGGCAGCTTGCGCACGCGCGGCCGGCGCGCCGCCAACCGTTTGGCCGCCAACTTCTCGACCTGAAGCGTGGCGCTTGCGGTCGCCACGCGCAGGCTTTGCACTTCCTCAGCGGTCAGGTCGCGCCAGCGGCCGGGCCGCAACGGACCCAACGCAAGCGGCCCGATGCCGACGCGGATGACCCGCAGGGCCGGATGCCCCAGCCGCCCAACCATTCGGCGCAATTGCCGATTGCGCCCCTCGCGCAGCGTCACCCGGAGCCAACTCGTCCGTGGTCCCGTGCGCCCGGTGGCGGGTGTGCGAGAGTCCGGCATGTACTCCTTCGGCGCAGCGCTCAACAGCACCACTTCGGCGGGCGCTGTGGGGCCGTCATCCAGCATGATGCCGTGGCGCAACCGACGCACTTTGCGCGGATCGGGCCGGCCCTCGACCTCGACGAGGTAGGTCTTGGGATGCTCGAACCGGGGATGCGTCAGCCGGTTGGCTAATTCGCCGTCGTTCGTCAGTAGCAGTAACCCCTCGCTATCCTGATCGAGCCGGCCCACCGCAAAGAGGCGTTCGGGCGCCTTGACCAGCTTATGCCAGTCGGGATACTCAGCGCGCGGATCGGCGTGCGACAGATAACCGGCGGGCTTGTGGAGCATGACGTAGCGCGGCGACTCGGCGGCAATGCGCGCGCCATCCACGCGGATCTCTGCCGTCGCGGGGTCCACCTTGACGCCCAATTCGGTGACGACTTGCCCATTGACGGAGACGCGCCCATCCGAGATCAGCGCCTCGCACGCGCGGCGCGAGCCATAGCCCGCCTGGGCGAGGATTTTTTGCAAACGTTCATCAGCCATCTTTCACCATATTCATCCTGTGGTTCATGGGGCGCTCCAGATTCCCAGGGGCGCCTCGGCCAATATTTCGTGGCCCAGACGCAATCGTAAGCTACCAATCGGCGCCGTCACGGTCAGCGGCACTGTGGCGCTGATCAGGCGTTCCGGCTGCATCAGCGGCGCTTGCCACAACGGGATGAAAACACTCCGCGTCTCCACCGTCCTCAAACGATAGGGCTGCCCGTCCGGCGCATCTTCCCAATCGAGCGCGCTGCCGGTTAGCACAAGGTCATCCCACCGCCACCCGGTCGCCGCATAATCCAGCAAGGCCCGTGCGTCCGTATAGCGATCCTGGCTGCCCAGGACGACCGCTATGGTGCGATGCCCTCCGTGATTGACCGATACGATCAGGTTTTCACCCGCCGCGTCGCTCGTCCCGGTCTTGATTCCGTCTACATCCGGATAGACGCCCAATAACTCATTGGTATTGAACAGCGAACGCCCGGCAACATCACGGCTCTGCGTGGCAACCATCCGCATAAAGGTCGGGTAGCGCAGCGCCTCCCGCGTGACCGTAATCAGATCGGTCGCGCTCACGTATTGCGCGGGATCATCAATGCCATTCGGGTTCACAAAGTTGCTGTGAACCAGTCCCAGCTCTTGTCCCCGCCGATTCATCAACGTTGCGAATGCCGCCTCGCTCCCGGCCACATGCTCGGCCAGGGCAACGGCGGCGTCGTTGCCCGAAGGCAGCAACAAGCCGTATAACAAATCTGCAACGGTAAGCGTCTCACCCGCAACCAACCCCATCCGGCTGCCCTCTGTGGCTGCCGCGTTCGCTGAAACCGTCACCTGCGCATCCAGCGCGCTGTTTTCCAGCGTCAGCAGCGCAGTCATCACTTTTAGCGTGCTGGCCGGCGGCACCGATTCGTTGGCCGCCTGCGCAAACAGCACCTGCCCCGAATCCATATCCATCATCAGGGCAGCGTGTGCGCTCACTCCCGGCGGCTGCGCCAGCGCCGTCAACGCCTTGACCTGCTCCGGATAAAGCCGCAGCGGAGGATAACCGCCATCGGTCAACACGGGCGGCCCGACGCGGGCCGCGCAGGCAGCCTGCGGATCCGCGAGCGCCCAGACGCCCATCACGGCGCAGACCCCAACCAGCCGGATCACTTGACCCAATGCCCCGATTCGGGTAAAATCGCGGACGATCCTGCACACGCGGGCAACCATCAGGGCTTGGAACAAGAGACACCTATGCCGATATACGAATACTTCTGTGCGAATTGCAATGCGAAATTTGAGGCGCTCCGCTCGATGGCGCAGTCGGATGCACCGTTGGCCTGCCCACAATGCGCCGACGCCAGCGCGCAACGTACCATCTCAAGGGTTGCGGCATATAGTTACGCCGATGGCGGCGGCTCTGCAACCGCCGGTGGTCAGGGCGGTGGTTGCGGTTCATGCGGCGGCGGCCACTGTGCAACCTGCCGACACTGACCGGAACAACGCATCATCTTCGGTGTGAATCGCTTGACGTGAAAACGGGGCTTCCTGGTGGACGCCCCGTTTGTTATTACCTTGATCGCGCGCTGCGGCCGAACGCGCTTTGCGCACCCTTGACCTGCCGCGACCATCGCGCCGCCAGCCTTCATTCGCCGCCAGGAATGACGATCTCGTACGTTCGGAAATTATCGTCCGTTTGCAACTCACCGGCGACCGGTTCCACCGCGACTTCCAACCGATAGCGCGCCAGCGGCGGGAATCCGCTGGTGTGTAAAAAACGCGCCACCCGAATCTGCCCTGCCGCCAGGTCGGTCAGCACCACCGTTTCATTCAGAATATCCGGCTCTTCCGGCGTGGCGCTCGGGTCCACCAAACGAGCGGAAACCCGGACATCGGTCTCGTCGCTCCGGCCCTGATTTTCTACGGCCACCATCAACGTCACGCCGTTATTGGAGACGATCTGCGCATAATCCAGCGCCGGATCGAAATCAACCGCGACGATGCGCAACTGATGCTCGGCCGGTTCAACGGTGGCGGCCGTGGGCGGCCCCGCGTCAAACGAGCCGGTCGGCGCGATATCGGAAACGCACCCCGACAGAAGGACGGCAACGCCGATCAGCGCCCCGCGCCACGCACGTCCGGCAATGCGATGAAAATTGTTAGGTCCGACGACATGGGTAACGTCTGAGTGACGGTCTACATGTTCCATAAGCATGGCTAATATACTCAGTTCAGAGGACTTTGTCAAAGGACTCAGTGTCGCGGGCGGCATGAGGCCGGGTTTCAGGTGGCAAGAAGCACCTTCAACACACCGGGCACAGCCGCCGCGGCCAACGCCTCGACGCCCTGCTCGAGCGGGTAACGCGCGGAGATCAGGGGGGTAGGATCAACCAGTCCCGCTTCCAGTAGTCGCAACGCCGGGGCAAACGGCCCGCAGCGCGACCCAATCACACGGATCTCATCCACCACCAGCGCGCTCATATCCAGGGTCAGCGGGTCATGGTAGGTGCTTTTGAGCACCAACGTGCCGCGCGGGCGCAAGAGTTGACGGGCCGCCGCAAATCCAGCGGGCGACCCCGTGCATTCCACGACGATATCTGCCTGTCCGGCGGGCGCAGCGTCGTCGGCAAGCGCCGTTGCCACGCCCCAGGCGCGCGCAATCGCAAGCTTCTCCTCATGCCGCCCGATGAGCGTGAGTTGCGCGCCGGTGAGGCGCAGCACCGCGGCAACCAGCAGGCCGAGCTTACCGTCGCCCAGGACGAGCACGCGATCCGTGGGTTGAATATGAATCTGCTCGAGGATTTCACAGGCCGCGGCAAGCGGCTCCACGAAAACGGCCATCTCATCCGGCACGTTAGCGGGCACCGGGTAGAGGTTGGCCTGAGGCAAGAGGAGATAATCGGCGAACGCGCCATCACGTTCGAAGATGCCCAGGGTCGTGCGATTGGGGCAATGGGTGTGGCGTCCCGCGCGGCAAGTCTCACACACATAACATGCGGCGTTGATGTCGCCCACCACGCGCCGACCGAGCCAGGCGTCGTCCGCGGCCTGAACGACCTCGCCCACAAACTCATGGCCGAGGACGCCGCGATAGTCCATGTAGCCGCGTAGGAGTTCCAGATCGGTGTTGCAGACGCCGGCAAGGCGCACGCGAATCAGGGCTTCCTGACCCGACGGCGTCGGGCCAGGATACTTTGCATCATAGCGCGGTCCCTGATCGGCCAGAACGGCGCGCATCAAACGAGGAATGGTCAGGACGCGAGGCTCGGCTGGGTAGATTCGACCGGCTTCTTGGTTTTGGTTCCCAGCAGGTCGCGTTCAGACCAGCCGACGAGCAACGGCACGGCGATGAAGAGCGAAGAGTAGGTGCCGCTGACCAACCCCACCAACATCGTGGCGATGAACTCGCGCATAGTGACGCCGCCGAACAGCAGGATCGCGAACAACACGAAGAGTGCGTTCAACTGCGTCGCCAGCGACCGGTGGATCGTCTCGAGGACGCTGCGGTTCGCGATGGCGCTGAACGACTCGCCGCGGTATTTGGGCTGATTTTCGCGGATACGATCGAACATCACGATCGTGTCCTGCATCGAGAAGCTCATCACCGTCAGCAACGCCGTCAGGATCAACGCGTCTGCGCGCCAGCCGAAGAAGAGGCTCATAAAGGCGAAGAAGGCCAACGTAATCAACACGTCATGCAACATGGCGATCACGGCGCTCGCCCCAAAGCGGCCCGGATTCGGCACTTTGCGGAAGGCAATCACCATAAAACCCAGGATGACGAGGGAAGCCGCCACCATGGCGAGGAACGCCGCACGCGTCACCTCGGAACCGATAGATGGCTGAATCGAGTTGAACTGGAGCGTCGTCACGGTGTTACCGGGGAACGCCGCCTGAATATCATTCTGAAGCTGCACAACTTGCGACTGGCCGATTTGATTCATCTTGACTTGCAGCGTTTGCGCGTTCCCGACGTTCGTCACTTCCGCGCCGGGATAGCCCGTGGCTTCCACTGCGGCCAGCAACGTCTGCGGTTCCACGGGTTCCGTGAACTGCACGACCCAGATCGAGCCGCCGGTGAAGTCAATGCCGACTTTGAACGGCGAACCGGTCGTCACCATAGAGTAGCCCATGATGATGAGACCCGCCAGGATGATGATCGCAGATAAGAGGAAGTACCAACGGCGCTTTTCAACAAACTGAAACATATTCGCCTCCACGCACCTAATAGCCCAACAGCCAGCGACGCTCGCGCATCTCTTCCGCGCTGCTGCGTTCAAAGACGAAGCGCATGAAGGTGCGAGTGACGATGACCGCCGTGAACATACTGGTCAAGACACCGATGCCCAGCGTCAAGCCGAAACCCAGCACCGACTGAGCGCCAAAGGTGCGTCCGAAAAGAATCAAGATCACACAGATGATGAGGGTAGACAGATTGGAATCCAGAATCGAAGTCCAGGCGCGGTTGAACCCCGCCTCAACAGACGACGGGACCGACCGGCCCCAGCGAAGCTCTTCCTTCATGCGTTCAAAGATCAGGATGTTGGCGTCCACCGCCATACCGGTTGAAAGCAGGAAGCCGGCGATACCGGGCAACGTCAGCGTCACCGGAATCAGCTTGTAAATCGCCAGGTTCAGCATCGCATAGATGATGAGGGCCAGCGCCGCCAGGAACCCCGGCAGACGATAGTAGACCACCATGAACAGCAGGACGGTGATCAACCCGATCAACCCGGCCCGGATGCTGCGCTGCACGGAGTCTGCGCCCAACGTCGCGCCGACGGTTTGCGTCGCCTGCACCGTGAGGGGCACCGGCAGCGCGCCGTAGCGCATCTGAATGGCGAGGTTATCCGCCTCTTCGAGCGTGAAAGAACCTTGAATCACGCCCCGACCGTCGGGAATGGCCGAGTTGATGACCGGATTGGAAAGGACGACATTATCCAGCACAATCGCCAGGATGCCCCCCACGTGACCGGCGGTGTAATCGCCGAACGTCTTCCCGCCGCCGCCCTTCAACTCAAACGCAATGGTCGGCCGACCCGATTGATCCAATTGAACGGAAGCGGTTTGCAATTCCGCCCCCGTGAGGATCGTCGGGAAGATCACATCGGGATAGGGATGTGCGGTGGTTCCCAACGCTTCGAGCGTCGGTGAGATCGGGTTGTTGGTCGTGCGCACGTAGACGCCCTGCTCGATGAGCGGGAAACCGTTGCCCGACGCCGGCCCGATCTCGACAAATTCGAGTTGACCGGTGTTCTTCAGCGTTTCGACGGCCTGTTGAGGGTTGTCAATGCCGGGCAATTCGACGATGATGCGGTCTTCGCCCAACAACTGAACCACCGGTTCCGTAACGCCCAGGGCGTTCACACGGCGATCGACGATGGTCTTGGCGGCCTGCATGTCCTGCGCGGTCACCGCCTGACCGGGGGCTGGCGCGGCTTGCAGCAAGACCTGGGTGCCGCCGGAGAGGTCGAGGCCCTGTTTGATCCCCAGGTTGCGGGTTTCGGGCGGCTGTTGCCAGAACAATAATTGCGTGGCCCAATGGGGGTGATCAATGGGCAAAACAATCCACAGTAGCACGAAGGCTAACAGGATCACGAGGCCCAGAGAGATCAAATTTCGATTCTGATGCATGCTTCCGTCTCCTCCGGAGAAGCTGCGCTTGCTATTAATGAGTTAGAGAAAAGGCGAGCGCGGGCAAACAGAACGATTATACAACTGCGCGCGTAGCGTGTCAAAAAGGGATGGGCAACGAGGCAAGTAAACAAGGAGACAGGTAGACAAGTAGGCAAGTTGCCACCGCGGTGTGCGCATCCTCAGATGCGCTGCGGCCACGCGTCCCCCGCGGTCGGCGTTCAGGGCAAATCGTCGGGCGGGACGTGCGATGCAAGCCACACGAGCACGCGATCGAGCACTTCCTGAGGCGTCAGCGGGTCCGTCTCGATATAATAGTCGCAGTATTGGCGGGCATAGCGCAGGCGGTGGGTTTCCTGCTCCAACAGCCAGGCGGGAAAGCCGGGATCATGCCGCCGGCGACGCACCGTCTCGAGCGTAGCGTCGAGGTAGATCAGCACGTCGGGGTTTGTCAGACGCTGCCACATAGAAGGGACGTATGAATGTTCTTGTAACACCTGCCGGGCGTTCCAGCCCAAACCCCGCAACGACCCCACCAACGTGGTCTTGCCCGACCCGCAGACGCCGACGACAGCGATCAGGGGCGCAGCCATCTTATCTACGCATCAGGCACGGGGAAGGAAACGGCCATCCGGCGCACGGCGGGGCCGCTGCCATTATCATCGGGGAGCACGCGCACGACGACGACGGTGATATCGTCCGCGGGACGCCCATCGTCGCACGCCAGCGCCGTATTGAGCAAACGGTCGGAGATTTGTTGGGCCGGGAGGCCGGAACAGCAGTCGGGGTCGGCCAGCAACCCGGCGAGGTCCAGGGGATGGCCCTTGCGCGCCCCTGCGTGTAGCACCCCATCGCTGAAACCGATCACCGTTTGCCCTGCAACAAGCGGCAGCTCGACGATAACGGGGCGCAGACGAACATGCACGCCCACACTTTCCGAGGGGTCGTCCAACATCCGCCATGCACCGGATTCACCCAGCACCACGGGGCAACGACTGTTGCGCGAGATCACCAGCGTGCGGGTCTCAAGGTCCACGGAAATGATCGTCAGTTCGGCGGTGACTTGGCCGCTGCGCTGGGCGCGCAGATAATCGTGCGCGGCGCGCGCCGCCGCACCGTCGCGTACCCCCTCGGACAGCAGGCTGATCGCCTTGCGCACCGCGATATTGCTGATCGCTTTCGCACTGAAACCGCTGCGCTGCCCGTCGGCCATCACGACCGATAGCCCGCCGTGGGGCCGCTCGACAATCTCAACCGAGTCGCCGCTTTCGCGCACGGCATATTTGGGGACTTTGGAAACGGCGATCTCGACATTCAGCACAGCCGGCTACTCCGCCACCACGTGCTGCGTCAACCAGGCGAGGGCCTCGTGGATGTCGGCCACTTCACCGGCGGCCTGCGCTTCGCGCAACCCTTCGAGCAGTGCGCCGATCTGCGGGCCGGGACGCAAACCGAATTCGGCCATCACGCAGTTGCCATCGAGCAGCGGTGCGGGGTTCACGCGCTCGGCGCGTTGGCGACAATAGCTGTCGAGCATGAGCTGCAACGTATCCAACCGGCGCTGCCATTGCTCCGGCTCCGGGTGTGGCGCGCGCACGGCCATGTGGTCCGCCAGACTCAACAGCAGGGCGTCGAGGCCGGTTCCCTCCGCGTCGCGGAAATAGCGATAGACCGCGCGCGGGCCAGGTGGATCATCATGCGCGAGGTAAGCCGGTCGCATGTGCATCCGCACCAGGCGCGCCAGATAGGCGGTTTCGTCGGTGGACATCTTCAACGCCTGCGTCCGGTTCTGTACCAACAGCGCGCCGAAGTTGTCATGATCGAAGAAGCGCACCCGTCCATCGCTTTCTTCGCTGCGCATGGCCGGTTTGCCCCAGTCATGCGCCAACGCCGCCCACATCAACCCGTCGCGGCGGACGCGCCTCGATGCGAGCGGCAACATCAGGTGGGCGCGCAGGTCGTCCCGATAGGGGGCCAGCAGTTCGGCCACGGTGTCCCATTGCCAGTCGGGGGCAATCACCGTGGCGTCGCCCGTCACCGATTGCGGTCGCCGATAGGGGCCTTCCGGCCACAACACGGCATAGATGCCTTCCAGGTGGGCCATCACGGAACGTGAATGGTCGAAGACCGCCTGATAATGCGGCGGAGATTGCTCGACGCCAACCAGGGCCATCGCCTCGGGCAAGACGTAGCCCAACAGATCGGTCTGCGCCAGCAAGCGCAGGTGTTGCCAGGCGCCCGGCAGCGTGATGATGCGGTACAGTTCGTCGCAGATGCGTTCCGCAGACACGGTCGGAAGCAGAGGCGCGTCGCGCCGCATCAGGTTGAGGGTGTGCGGCTCGATGCGGAAACCCAGATCAACGGACTGTCGTACGGCCCGCAACAACCGCAGCGGGTCGTCGCGAAATGCGCCTTCCGTGACGACGCGCAGCAGTTTGCGTTGCACATCCATGCGCCCGTCGAACGGGTCGAAGAGGCGCACGTCCGCGGGATGCGCGTCGAGACTCATCGCGACGGCGTTGATGGTGAAATCTCGGAGGCGGAGGTCTTCGCTCAATTGCGGGGCGCGCAAGTTGGCGACATCCACCTCGATCATGCCATCATCGCCTCTGATGATGGCGCGCCCCACCTGGCGCTCTTCGTCAAGGATAAAATAGCAACCGCCCAGCCCGTCGGCCACCCGACGGGCCACCTGCAGCGCGCCTTTCGATACGATCACATCCAGGTCGTGGCTCTCGCGACCGAGGAGATGGTCGCGCACGTAGCCGCCAACCAGCCACATCTCGCCGTTCGGCGGCATCGCGCGCAAGAAGTCGAGGGCGCGGTCGAGCGCGTTCACGTTGCTGCCGGCCACTTCGCCCCGTTTTATTGCCACGAAAAACTCCTGCCCACTGTCATGCTGAAAGAAGTGAAGCATCTCCACCACACAAGCTGAGCTTCATCGCTGGAACCGCGCCGTTCGTTCCCTTTGTAGTGACGGCTTCAGCCGTTTGGGAGCAGTACAACGGCTGAAGCCGTCACTACAAAGGGGCCGGTCAGTGACAACTCAGATCACGCCAGTTCGGCCACGCGCTCCGCAATTTCGCCCGGATGGCTGGCGACGCCAACGCCGGCAGCCGTCAAGGCGGCCATCTTCTCTGCGGCCGTGCCCGTGCCGCCGCTGATGATCGCGCCCGCGTGGCCCATGCGCTTGCCGGGCGGCGCCGTCTGGCCCGCAATGAACGCGGTGACGGGTTTCGTCATCTCCGACGCGATATATGCCGCCGCTTTCTCCTCGTCCGTGCCGCCAATCTCACCGATCATCACGACCTGTTGCGTCTCGGGATCGTTCTCGAAGAGCTGCAACACATCCACGAAGCTGGTCCCGTTGATCGGGTCGCCGCCGATGCCCACGGCGGTAGACTGGCCGATGCCGCGCAGCGTCAGCGCATAGACGACCTCGTAGGTCAACGTGCCGGAGCGACTGACGACGCCCACGGGGCCGCGCGTGTGGATGTGGCCGGGCATAATGCCGACTTTCGCCTCGCCGGGCGTAATCAGGCCGGGGCAGTTCGGCCCGATCAGCCGCGCCGACGAGCGGTCGAGATAGGAACGCACCTTGAGCATATCGAGCGCTGGGATGCCCTCCGTAATGCACACAATCAGGTCCACGCCCGCTTCGGCGGCTTCCAAAATCGCGTCCGGGGCGAATGACGCCGGGACGTAAATGATGCTGGTGTTCGCGCCCGTCGCGCTGACCGCTTCGTGAACCGTATCAAACACCGGGACGTTGCCGACGGCCCAGCCGCCGCCCTTGCCGGGCGTCACGCCGGCCACGACGTTCGTGCCATATTCGATCATCTGCTCGGTGTGGAACGCGCCTTCGCGCCCGGTGATGCCCTGAACCAGGAGCCGGGTATTCTTGTCAACCAGAATGCTCATTTCCCCTCCTCCCGGGTCTTCGACGCTGCGACGGCCTGCTGGGCCGCATCCATCAGGGTTTCCGCGGTACCCATGTTCGCCGCCTGTAAAATCGCGCGCCCCTCTTCGTCGTTGGTCCCAACCAATCGCACCACCATCGGCACATCGGTGGGCACTTCTTCAAGCGCCTGGAGGATGCCCTTCGCAACCTCATCGCAGCGGGTGATGCCGCCGAAGATGTTGAAGAGCACCGCCTTGACGTGCGGATCCGAAAGGATGATCTTCAACGCCGCAGACACCTTGTCGGCGCGCGCCCCGCCGCCCACGTCGAGGAAGTTGGCCGGTGAGCCGCCGTAATATTTGATAATGTCCATCGTCGCCATTGCCAGCCCGGCGCCGTTCACCATGCAGCCGATTTCGCCGTCCAGCTTGACGTAGCTCAGACCGGCCTCACGCGCCATGCGCTCCTCGGGCGTTTCCTCGTCCTCGTCGCGCATCGCCGCCAGCTCGGGATGCCGGAACAGCCCGCTGTCATCCAGCACCATCTTGCCATCCAGCGCCATGATCTGACCCGGTTCACCCACAATCGCCAGCGGGTTGATCTCGGCCAGATCGGCGTCGCTGCCGATGAAGGCGGCGTAAAGCCCCTGACAGACCTGATTGAAGCTCCGCATCAGTTCCTTCGGCAGCCCGATCGCCGTCGCCAGATCGCGGGTCTGATACTCCTTGAGGCCCAGGCACGGGTCCACGCTCGCCCGGATGATCTTCTCCGGCGTCTTTGCCGCGACCTCCTCGATTTCTACCCCACCCTCGCTCGAAGCCATTACGGTCACGCGGCGGGCGGCGCGATCCAGGATCATGCCCAGATAAATCTCTTTCTTGATATCCGCTGCCGGCTCGACCAGGACCTTCTTCACGGTCAGGCCCTTGATGTCCATGCCCAGAATCTGCGAGGCGACTTGCTCCGCCTCATCGGGAGTGCGCGCGACCTTGATGCCGCCCGCCTTGCCGCGCCCGCCAACCAACACCTGCGCCTTAACCACCCCCGGGCAACCGATCTCCTCGGCGGCGGCGCGGGCCTCGGCAGGCGTGCTCGCTACCCTCCCGTTCGGCGTGGGGATGCCATAGCGGGCAAAGATTTGCTTCGACTGATATTCGTGTAGCTTCAACAGTGAGTCTCCTTGGTGACAGGGGCCAACACACAAGAAACAGGCGTCACAACTCGCTTATCATTGTACTCTCCCGCGACGGCGCGGTCAAGCACTTTTTTACGGTTGGGGAATTGATAACATGCCCGGATTAGAGGCTTCAGCCGGTTCAACGCGCAACGAGCGAAATCGGCTGAAGCCTCCAATCCGGCAGTTAGCTCTAAAGCCGGGGCAAAACGATACCCTGCTGACCCTGATACTTGCCCTTCTTATCCGCGTATGATACTTCGCAGGGTTCGTCGCCCTCGAAGAATAGCACCTGGGCGATCCCTTCGTTCGCGTAGATTTTCGCGGGCAGCGGGGTGGTGTTGCTGATCTCGATGGTGATGTAACCCTCCCAACCCGGCTCCAGCGGCGTGAAGTTGGTGACGATCCCGCAGCGGGCATAGGTGGACTTGCCCAACACCGCCCCCAGCACGTTGCGGGGCATCCGGAAATATTCCACGGAGCGGGCCAGGGCGAACGAATTCGGCGGGATGATACAGACTGCGCCCTGAAAATCCACCATGGCGCGTGTGTTAAGGTTCTTGGGGTCCACCACGGTCAAGTCGCCCAGGCCGGCGGTGAACACCTTGAACTCCTCGGCGACGCGGATGTCATAACCGTAGGACGAGAGGCCATATGAAATCTTGCCGTCGCGTACCTGGCCGTCTTCATACGGCGCGATCATCTGCTGCTCGACGGCCATGCGCCGAATCCAGTGGTCGGGTTTCAATCCCATGCGCGATGCTCCTTGTTCTAAGAACCCCGTAGTCTAGCCCCTTGTGGGCGCTACGCGAGCGCCCACAAGGGGCTAGACTACGAGAGTCGCGGGTCAATCTTATTCAAGCGGCGGGAATATCATAATGCGATGCGCGTCGCCGTCGGCCACCACGACCCGGCCATCCGGCGCGACCGAGATGCCGGTAGGCATCGTGAACGACTGCGCGTCCATGCCATAAAGGCCCCAGGTCGCCAGGAACTTGCCGTCGGTGTCGAACGCCAGCACGCGGTAGTTCTCCGGGTCAACGGCGTAGACGATCTTGCGCTGCGGGTCCACGGCGAGGCTCGGCTTGTTCAGCACCGACTGACTGCTCCAGCCATCAATCGGCCACTGGGTCACGTAGTTGAAGGCCGCATCGAACTTCTGGATGCGCCGGTTCCACGTGTCCGCCACATACCACGCGCCTTCGCCATCCTGCGCCAACCCCACCGGCTCATCGAAGCGGCCTTCCGTCACGCCGCCGCCGCCGTACTGATTGACAAATTCCAGGTCAGGACTCAGTTCGAGGATCCGCTTGTTGCCGGTATCCACGATGAAGACATTGCCGTTCTGCCCGACAACCACAGAGCGAGGGCCATAGAAGAAGCTGGGCTCGCCCAGCTCGCCGTTCGTCGCGCCGAACTGACCGAACATCCCCACGAACGCGCCCTGGTTGTCGAACTTCTGGATGCGCCCGTTCCACGTATCCGAGACGTAGACGCTGCCATCCAGGCCGACGGCGATGCCCCATGGCTCGTTGAACTGGCCGCGGCCATCATCCACACAGCCTTCTTGCGTATCGAGATGGCAAGTGCTGCCCCACTGGCGCAGGAACGAGCCATCGGGGTTGAAGACCTGAATCCGGTTGTTGCCCGAATCTGCCACGTAGATGCGGCCCTCGCCGTCCGTGGTCACCGCGCGCGGCAGGTTGAACTGCCCCGATTCCGCGCCGGCGACGCCGACGACGCCCAACTGCTGGATGGCCGCGATGTCACGCTGACCGGCCTCGTATGCGCTGGGCTGGCCGGCCGCCGCCGCTTCAGAGGCCGCGGGCGCGCCCCAATCCCACACCTGCGCCGCGACGTCCTTGCGCACAAACATGCTAAACCGGTGCGCCGGGTCCCACTCCGCGGTCGAGCCGGTCCATCTGCGGCGCAACACGATATCCCAGAACTCGCCGCGCGTCGTCGGGTTCTTGATGCCGTTGAGGATCCGCTCGATGGTCGCGCCCTTATACTGCTCTTTGGGCCACCAAACGAGGCGATAATTGAACTCCTGATAGCGGTCACCCAGATAGGGCCTGACCTTGGAGAGGTTCTTGTCGCCCACGAAGACCACCGGCGCGTCCATCGAGTCGCGGCTGGGGTTGGCCGCGTAATAGACCTTGTTCGGGTAGTCGCGGAAATACCATTCCAGCGGCCAGGTCGAATCGTCATCGTACGCGAACCGAAGCTGGTGATCGCCCGCGGTCTTGCGTGAGATCTCCTCCAGTTGCCCCAACGCCAGCTTGATATCGGGCGTGCCGTGCGCGTAGACCATCGGCTCTGTTGCGTAGTCGTAGTTGATGAAGTTAAAGCGATAGGAAACGATCACCGACGCTACGCCCAGCAGGGCCACCAGCGACAGCATGATGGCGCGCAGGCTTTGCGTCCAGCCCAGGGCGCTGATCCGGTCATAGATGAAATAGAGCAGCACCAGCCCGAAAATCAGCGCCAGCGCCCACTGCAACGTCACGCTCAACCCACCCAGCGACATATCCCCGAAAGGCCGCCGGGTAGATGTCGGCAAGATCGCCTTGAGCGCGATCAGGAAGAGCGGAACCATCGCCATCAGCCCGACGACGCCCTCGGTGCGTGCGGTCTTCCAGTTGACGCCGGTGATCAGCTTGCCGAGCCACCAGCCGCCCAACAACCCCATCGAGGTGGCGAAGTAGACGGTGTGCCAGGCCATCTTCTCACCCACGTAGGTGAAGACCACCCAGGTGGCGAGCACCCAGAAGACCATGAACGCTTCGAAGATCGCCTGCACGCTGATCGGCGGCGCATAGGGCGCGTCGCCCGGCGCGACGGAGATCGCTTCGGTAGTTCCAGGCGCTTCCGGCATTGCGCGCGGGCCAAACACGCGCGTCCGCAGCCAGTAAACGATGCCGCCAATACTCAGAATGAGCGGGAGAAACTCATAGAGCGGAACCAACATGTAGAAGTAGTACCACGGCTGACCGCCGCGCATCACCTCTTGCTGGTCAATCCAATAGCCCAGCGAACCGATAATGCCCGTGCCGATCCCCTGGCCGTTGGTGAAGAAGGTGGTGTAGAAGAGCAGCGCAATCGCCCAGAACACCGCTGCCGCGGTCACCCAGCGCATCCCCAGCCAGAACCAGCCGATCAGGGCGCTGACGATGAAGAGCACCAACATCACCAGTGCGCCCTGCCACACCGCCGAGAGCGTGATCTGACCCGGATTGTTGAACTGGCTGATCTCCCAACCCAGGACCTTGAGCACGATAGCCGATGCGAACGGCAGAACCAGCGTGCCGAACAGGATAATCAGGTCAAGCTCGGCGAAGACGTGCAGCACCTTGCGCCACGCGAGGATCACCAGAGCGATGCCCAGCAGAAGCAACGCCCCGCCTAACCCGGCGGCCACCATGCCGGGCACGCGCTGCTTGAACATCAACACCGCGATGCCAACGATCAGGGCGGGCACGCCCGCGCCGATCAGGATGCGATAGGAGCGCCGCCGGTCACCCACAGGCCACTCGCTGCGCCAGAGTTGCGCGAACAAGACGAGAATCAGGAAGATGCCGAAGACGCCCCCGAAGATGAAGGACGCCTCCATCGTCAGGAACGCCAGCGCGAGCGTCGCCGCGACGAGGAGCAGCCATTTTTCCTTGCGCGTCTTGAGGTAGTGGAACATCCCGGCAACGAGGAGCACCAGCAGAGAACACAGGATCACCTCGTCGCGAATATAGCGGCTGTGATAGAGTAATGCCGGTGAAATCGTATAAATCGCCGCCACCATCAGCGCGCCGACACGTCCCAGCCAGGGTCGCAGCAGCCACACGAACGCGACCATCAACACCCCGAACAGCGCCACCTGAATGCGCGCGCTCCAGTCGTTGACGCCGAAGAGGTAATAGCTGCCTGCGTTCAGGATAAACTTCAGCGGGCCGTGCATCATCGGCTGGTGTTGATAACCCTGCCCGTCGAACAATTTCCAGGAATAGACCGTGTGCAGGCTCTCGTCATGGCTCATGGCGCGGTCACCCAGCCCGATCACGCGCGTCAGAAACGCGACCGCGATAATAATCACCCAGAGCGTCTTCTCGAAGTCCCAGCGGGTCAGGTGCAAAAATGAGCGATCCAGCAAGCCAGGCGCAGGTTGGGGTTCCTGCACGGTCACAGGAGCGAGTTCCTCCATCATCTGCGAATACTCCATCGTTGACATCAGGGTACCGGGCCGGATTCTGCCGGAAGCTCCGGCAATAATTCAGGAAAATCAGTCGTCGCGTCGCCCGCCGGAGACGGCTGCGGGCGACGCACCCACAGCACCGCACTCGTGGTTTCCGGTGGGATGCGCGCCTCATGGAAGAGCACCCAGCGCAAGCGCGCGTAGGCGCTCTCCAGCATCGCAGGCGTCCAGCGTTCGAGGACGCTAAAATCCGCGCCGCCATAACTGTTGACCAGCGCAGGCTGCGCCTCCGTCGTTGTGATGACGATGGGCGCAGGGTTAAGCGGGACGGCGGCTGACCGCTGCACCATCGGATAATCGCGCAACAGCCACAGCAAGACCGGTTCCAGCGCGGCGTCACGCCCCGGCGAAAGCACCAGGTCTACAGACACCTCGCGGTCGCCGCGGCCGTTCAGCGCCGCCACGCTACGTAGCTCATTCGCCAGATCAGCATACCCTGCGCCAGTAGATTGATGCAAGGGGTTCGCCTGCCGCCACGCGCCGTGATCCATACCTATGCCGATAGATTGCGAAAGCATCCACGACAGGCCCAGCACCAGCGGGACAAACGGCGCGACGCGGGCGACCGTCGTCCAGTCGCCGAGAATGCCGTAGATGAACCACTGCAACACTGCCAGGATCAGCGTGAGCGACCCGACGATAAGATAAACCTGGCGCCAACTGTCGGTGTTCGCCGGGTTGAACGCGCCCGCCAGACAGAACACCGCAGCGATCAGAAGGATCAGGTTCACCACGGCCAGCAGCACCGCATCGAGCGATGACCACCAACGCGTGAAATTGCCGAACACCCGCGCACCCACCGGCCCGGCCAGAAATACCAACGGCAGCACGACGAGAACGAGGTCCAGCGGGTGACGCCCGCGCCCGACAATCATTGGCAACAGGGCAACCCCGGCTGCCAGACCCGCAACCATGCCGAAGGCGTTGCGCCTGCGAATCGCAATCCCCAGCCCGACCATCCCCAGGGCGAGCGTCACAATCTCGGTCATCACCAGCCTGCCCACGAGTTCGTAGGCCGGGTATTCGCCCGCCCACGGGATCAGATCGCGCGCCCAGATGCCGGGCAGCGCGGCCGCGGCCGCAAGCCCTTCGGGCGTGGTAAATACAAAAGTCGCGGACAGGGCAAAGGTGGCGCCAAATGCAAGCGCCGCGGCCTTCCAGTGGGGCGCAATCGCCTGCCACATCCGGCGCGTCGCATGATGCCAGATCAGCGCGGGGATGATCGCCATCGCCAGCACTGTGTAGGCGGCGCCGCCGGACGCCAGCATCAGGCCCAGCGCCGACGCGGCCAGGATCGTATCGCGCCGCACGGCGCGCGCTTCACCCGCCTCATGAGGCAGGTGATAAGTACGTTGCCACACTAGCTCGAGCGCGGCAGCCGTCGCCAGCGCCAGCGAAGGAACCAACGCGTCGCCATAACCGAGCCGGCCGGCGAACACGGCCATCGGGGAAATCGCCCACAGCGCCGCCGCCATCAGCGCGCCGGGCCGGCCCAGCCGCCGCCGAAATGCATAGAAGCACAACACCGCAAGCCCACCCAACACCGCGGGCCAAAAACGCGCCGCGAAGTCGCTTGCGCCGAATAGAGTGAAGAGCAAACGTTGCAGCGAATACAGCGCCGGGTCCACGCCGGTGAGATCGAAAGGCAGTGCTCGCGCGGCGTTCAGCGCTTGCATCGCCCGCTCCGCCTCCCCCGGCCCCAGCGGCGACTGCCCCAGCCCGAGCAATCGCAACGCCAACGCGACGGCGAGCAGGCCGCCATAAGCGACGCGCTCGACCGTCAGCCACGCGCCAGCGCGGGAAACGATACCGTTGGGGTAACCGATCCTCGCGTCAGAAGGGTAAGCTGTCATGTTCTCAGCGTGCATAGATGATAACGCCGTCCCGGTCATAGACCCGGCGCAAGACGCGGTCGAGGCGGCTCAACGTTGCGTCGCTCACCCCGAACTTGTTGCGCTCCAGGTCACCCACGTAAACGAATTTCGCGTTCCAGCGGTCGAGCAGGGCGGTCAACTCCTCGGCCGGCGCGAGTCGGTAAATCTGATCCAGCGCCTCGGGGCGGCCCGCCACCAGTTCGCCGTAGGCGTCGCCGCGCCATTGCATCTCGTGAAAATCCCAGCCAAGCAGCGTAGGATTGCCCGTTGACATGGAGACGCGCCCGGCACCTTCGGTGCTGTATGAACCGCCGCTTGACTCTACCACAACCGCGGCCGGATTGACGTTGGCGCGAATCCATTCGATCGCCGCCACGTCAGCGGGCTGGTTCTGTCGCATGAAGGCCAGCCCATCGAGCGTCGGCTCGGATTTGAACGCGTTGGCCTTGTTCGGCGTCGCGGCGACCGGATAGATCAGGCCCGCGGCGATCAGCAGGGCGGCGAAACCAACCGCCGGAACCTTGAACAGCACGGCCGCCTCACTCATGACCAACCGCCCTAGCCCATAGGCGGAGGCCAGCGCGAGCAAGATCCACGCCTGATAGTAGAGCTTGAATACCGTGTTCATGCGCGTGCCGAACAGGTCGCGCAGATAGGCGAACTCGACCGTGAGAGTCAGCAGCAGCGCCAGCCCGATCATCAGCACGGCGAACATGTCGGCCACATCCAGCGGTTGCGCCGAACGCCCCTCGCCGTTGAGCGACTGCGCGCGGGCCGCCAGCGACCACAACAGCGCGCCCACCCAGGCCAGCAACAGTGCCAATGCGAGGAAGGTCCACGGGGTCGCCGCGCGCAGCCGAACGGCATACGCGGCAAGATCGGCAACGCGGCTACCGCCGACAATCTGCTGCACCGCCGGGTCGCTCAGGAGGTTTTGCGCATACGTTTTGCCCTGCGGCAGCAGCCCCAGGAGCAGCGTGACCAGCCCGGCCAGAACCAGCGGTCCCAGCAGAGTCACGGGCAAGGCAATCAGGAAGCGGCGCGTCAAACCCTCGACGCGACGCGACAGCAGTAACATGTAGAAGACGACAATCACCAGGAACGGACCGAACATCACGAAGAACTGGCTCAAGCGGCTTGGCGCGAGCAGGTTCGGCAGCACGCCGCCCAACTGCGACTGGAACCCCACATAGAACGGGAAATAGGCGATCCACCCTAACACGCCGACCACCGCCCCACCCAGCGCCGAGCGCCAGAGCGCGCCCCAACTCAGCCCCTCGCGCAAGGCCACACTGATGAAAAAAGCGCCTGTAAACAAAGCCAGATACATCGGGTAATCCCAGGTGTTCAGGAAGGCCAGCGCGCCGAAAATCACCGCGAGCAAGGCCAGGCCCGACGCGCCCATTCCTGTTATGTCAATCACCCCGAAGCGCGTCAGCCTGCCCCCGCGTGATTCAAGCCTGGACAGTCCCGACAGCGCGACGTGTAGCGCCACGGCAACCGCCAGCAACACGAAGGGCAGCCCCAGCACGTGCGGGTGCAGGTCGCCCAGCAGGAAGCTGAAGAACGGGAACTCGTCAATCACCTCGACGGAGTTGCCCAACAGGTCTTTGTCGTGGATCACGCGCGAGGCGCGCCACCACCACCAGAATTGCTCAGTCCAGGCGGGCGACGGCGGTGCGGCGGTGAGATTTTTGATGTCGAGCCAGCGGATCCAGCCCTCCGGGACCAATTGGCGGTTGTAAGCAAGCTCGACCAACCCTTGCAGGTTGCCCAGGATGCCCACAAAGAGCGCACCCAGCCCCCCGACAGCCAGCGGGCCGATCCTGCGCGCAGTCTCACGCCGCGCCAGCGCCGTCAGATCATATGCCACGCCGAACGCGCCGACCAGCGTCAACGTGAACCAGAGCGCCACGCCGAGGTTGAACCCGACCGCGGGGTCCACGCCGGTCAACCGGATCAGCATCCCCAGCATCACGTAGCCAAAGTAATAATAGCTGATGGCATAGCCCGAAAGCCACGGGTCTTGCGGCGGAAACGCGTTGCTGCGCAGCACGCCGTTGATGAAGGCGAACTCCATCGGCTTCTCGGTGCCCGCGATTTCGGGGTTATACGCCCGGAAGACCGTCCACAGGGCGAACGCGACGAGGAAAAGCGCCTCGACGCTCAGGATCAGCCCGCGCTCCCTCCGCAGCCAGGCCACCAGCGGGCGCACCCCGTCCGCGTCGCGCTGCCAGCCCTCGCGCCCCAACCAGAGCGATAACCCGGTGACGATCCCCAGCGCGATCAGGATGCCGCCGAGATCGTTGGGAAGCAACCGGAAGGACGCGCCGATCCACAGCACGTAGGCGGTCAGCAACAGGCCCAACGCCTTGCTCGCGGCGTAACCGCGCGACGGCAACCGGCTCAGCAGCCGCCACGCCAACGGCAATGCCGCAAGCCCCATCAGGAGGCTGACGAGCCACCAGGAGAATGCCCCAAGCATCAAATGCGTCCCATCTGTCCCCGGCTGTTACCGAACATAATCGTGGATTCTAGCATGAGCGCCTGTCGCCGCCAAACGGCTTTCCCGGTGTTCATCACGATTCAACCCGATAGATGCGCACCGGGCCGTCCTCGAAGACCACCGCTAACTCGTCGTTCTCGGCCATGACATCGAACTTGCGCAGGCTTTCGTCCGACAGGAGGATGCGCTCCAGCGTCCCGACGTAGATATAGCGCACACCCAGTTCGTCTATCAGCTCGCGCGTCCGGACGATATCGGTGGTGCGGAAGAACTCCTGACCCAATCGGGTGCGCTGGCCCACCTGCCCGCCGTCGCGCTGCTCGTACTGGTGATGCCCGACGAAGGTCGGCAGGCCGGTCATACTGGCAACTCGCAACCCCCCGGCCCGGTAGTAATCATATCCCACGAACTGCCCGTCCACGATGTATTCGCCCGCGGGCGCTTCGGCCACCACCGGCGAACCGGTCACATTGTCGAGAAGCCAGCGAATCGCCTCGCGCTCACCGCTCAACGCGATGACATGATCCGGCCCGGGCCAGCTATATGCGCCGACCGCCATGTACGCCGTGCCGTCCAGCGTCCCGATCGGCGGCCTTGCACCGGGGAATCGGTCATCCACGCGCGCCGGGATGCCTAACGGCACGAAGACCAGCCCGGCCAACACCAACCCGACAGCGCCCACCCGGATCAACGCCGTAGAGACACGCCCGGCTTGATCCGGAGGCCGTCGCCACAGCAGCCACAGGACGCCGCCGCCCGCGATCCCCAGCAAGAGCCACGCCGGGACGCCGAACTTAAAGACGGTGTTCATGCGCTCCCAATCGCCGCCATCGAGGAAATCGCGGAGGTAGACCAGCTCCGTCCCGACCAGCACGGCGGAACCTAGCGCAATCAGCCACGCAAGGAACGCGCGCGGGGGGGGGATGCCGGATCGGGTCGCCGCATAGAGGCCCAGGATCATCGGCGCGGCCGCGATGGCCGCCGTCGGTCGCCCCAGCGCAACCAGCATCACGACGACGGCCGCCGCCAGCAGGGAGCCGATCACCCCCCAGCGCGGCCCTGCGCCGGGGATAATCATCTCCTCCGCGGCTGCGGCGCGCCGTCGCGCAATCCAATCCATCACGCCGAACGCGACCGCAAAGAGCAGCAAAATCGCCCAGACGCGCAACCAGTCACCGAGCGGGCTGGGATTCTCCACCCAACCAAGATAGCGGGTCAGCGCCCAACCGTCGCCCCGCCCCACCTGCACCTGATAATGCTGATAGAACGGCAAATACATGACGACCGACAGCACGCCGACCGCGCCCGAAGCGACCAGCCCGACCAGGACGCCGGCCCAACGGCGCGGCCGCCAACCGGCCAGCATCAGGCTGCCCACCACAAGCAGCAAATAGGTCGGCAGGTCCCAGGTGTTGATTGCGCCCAACGACCCTAACACTAAGGATAACAAGATCAGATTAAGCAGGCCTTGCAGAATCCTTAACGGGAGATTAGGAGCCGCTGCGCCCTCATCCGCCCAGCGCGGCACGTACAGCAGCAGATGCAGCGCGAGCCCGATCACGGCGACGCCGAAGGGAATCGAGATCAGGTGCGGGTGCAGGTCTGCGAAGACGAAAGTCCAGAGCGGGAACTCGTTGATGGTATAGGGGATCACCCGGCTGGCCGCCCAATAATCGAAGCCGGGCGCGGCCGCGCTGCCGACGCGCGCCGCGAAGCCCTGAGCCACTCCCGACAGATACGCCGCGGGGCCGCTGCCGGGGCCGGGCCAGCCGCCAAGCCGCGCCTGGCGATCCAGCGCCTGCGTCAGCGATGCGAGGTTGCCCATCACCAGCGCCAGGATGACGGAGAGGGATGCCGGAATCCACCACCTTCCGGCGCGGCGTTCTTCACCGTCCGCGTCCGCCTCGTTCGGGGCCACGCAGGTCAGCCCCCCGGCGAGCGACCCGCCCACCGAGAAGACGCCCTGCGCGGCGAGCGCATACAGCGACGGGACGGCAAGATTGAAGGCCACCTCCGCCGGGATGCCGGTCAGCTTGATAGGCAGGCTCACGAGATAGAGGCCATAATAGTAGTAGTTCAGGATGCCGCCCGCGAAATACGGGTCATAGGGCGGGAAGTGCGCGCTGCGCAAGATGGCATTGAGGAACGCGAACTCCATGAACTTCTCGCCGCCGTTCCACGGCTGCCAGAGGTCGGGGTTCAACAGGCGAATCCCGACGAACGCCGCGTAGGCCAGCAGGAAGACGGCTTCCGATGCGAGAATCTGCCCGCGCTGCGCCCGGACGAACCGCGCCAACGACGCACGCTGCCGCAACGCCGCAACGCCGCCCAACAGGGCCAGCGCGACCAAGATCAGGGCGATGGCCGGGGCGCGGTTTTGCCACAGCCCCAGGCTGACCCCCATCCAATGAACCCAGCCGACGAGCAGCCAGCCGATCGCCCGCGCCAGCCCATAGCCGCGGTCGCGCAGCCCCGGCAGCAGCGGGAAGAGCAGCGGCCAGACGAACCACCCGAACACGCCGATCACCAGCCACCAGAGCGCCGCAGCGAGCAGGGACGACGCCGCGGCGGCGGTGTTCCAGCGATCATCGGCGACCACCGGCAGCGACTCCACGGGCTGGGAAAGCAACAAATCGTCAGCCGGGTCGGCGTCCTGCGCGCGGTAGCGGGCCAGCCCGGCCTCCTTGCCTTGATGCGCGCCCGATTGCAGCGGTAAGTAGCGCCCCAACCGCGCCCGCAGGACGCTCTCGCTGAGACCGCCGGTGTTGGCGAAGATCATCACCCGCGGGTGGTCGTAGACGGTGAAGCTCTCGTCGGCGTTATCGTCGGGGATCACCAGCCCGCCGATGCGGGGATAGGCGCTGAACTCCGCGGCCGGCGTATACCCCAACTCGCCGGAGAAGAGCATCCGGTAGTACTGGCTCGCCATCGGATAGCGCTGGGGCTGGTTTTGAATCGGGCGGTAGAGCCGGTTGGTGGAAAGAATCAGATAGTCTCCGCCGCTCAGTTCCGCGGCCAGCGTGTCCAGTTTTTCCGGCGCATCCGCGTCCCACAGGGGAAGCTCGATCTGTTGATACTCGCGCACCGGCGGGCGATCGGCGATTTCGTCCATGCGGAGCGGCAGCGCGTCGTCCCATTCCTCGGTGAGCAAGGTCGCGCCGTCCGGGACATTGCTGTAAATCCAACGCGACGCCTGTAGCCACGGGTGCTCCTGGCGATAGACCCCCGTGAACGCGACGGCCCAGAGCGCCGTAAACCCGACGAGCAGCGCGAAGCCTCCCGCCCAGGCGACGCGCCCGGTCTTGCCCCAACGGCGAATCATGGCATCGCGTAGCGCTTTCAACATCCCCGCCCCCATGATGAGCAAGAAGGGCAGCAACGGAGCCATATAGCGGAGAAACTTCGCGTGGAACAGGCCGGTGATCGCAAAATAGGGCACGGCCCAGGCGAGCATCATCCACTCGGCGATGCCGGCGCGCCGGCGCAGCGCGCGGTAGGCGCACCACGCGAAGCCCGTCCAGGCGACCAGCCCCAGCGGCCAGCCCAGCCCCCACTGGCTCGATTCGCGCATGAAGTAGAGATAGGGCAACGTGCCTGCGTACTGGCGCGTATACGGCGCGTCCATCGCCCCGCTGACCATCGCGTTCTGCGCGAAGAGATTTCCGGCGAAGGCCCGGAACTCAATCAGCGAGAAGGGGTTGCTGAGCGCAAAGGCCAGCGCGGCTGCGCCCAGCGCCACGCCGGAGTACAAGACCATCCGACGCCAGTGAGCGTCTGCCGGTTCGCTGAGAACCCGGAACCACGCCGCGACGATCAGCGGCGCGACCAGCAGCACCGCGCTGAACTTCGTCCCGACGGCGAGGCCCGCCATCAAGCCCGCGGCCACCCAGGTGAACCCGCCCGGGCGCCTTTCAGGGCCCGCGCCCGGCCCGGCCCAGCGCGCGGCCAGCGCCACGCACGCCATCACGAAGAAGGTCAGCGGGATGTCCACGGCGAAGAAATGGCTGAGCTGGATCGCGAGCACGGCCAGCGCGTAGAACATCGCAGCCGCGAGCCCGGCCCCCACGCCGAACGCCTGCCTTCCCAGGAAGAAGACCGCGACGATCGTGCCGAGGTCGAACAACACGCTCAGCGCCCGCCCCACCAGCCCGATGTAGTTGTATTCGGTCAGATGCCGCCACGCGACGTGCAGGGGTTGGAGCGCCGTCGGCAAGGCCAACGTGGTCTCGCCCATCCAGCGGGAAATGGCTTCACCGGCATGGGCGGTTAGCAAGGTCAGATAGAGCGGCGCGTGGCCGTAGGCGTAGCCACGAAGTGTCCCTGCGAGATTGCCCGCGCCGGGCGGCCACCGATAGGGGTTCAACGTGGAGCGCGCGGGGTCGAGCGCCGTCGCGAAATCGCCGGGCCACGACATGGTGTCGGCGACCCAGACGATGAAGCGCTCATCCGGGTGGACGTGCTGGAACTGATCCCAGTTGAGCACCGAGAATCTGAACACCGCCCCGATCATGAGGATGCCGCACAGAATCAGCCAGGGCAGCCAGCGACGCCCGGCAGCCTGGGCCGGCGCGCCCGGCAGACCCGATTCCAGATCGTTCATCCCTTGCATGGGGCGAGGTTCACGCTATTCTTCCGTCATCCCCGACCCGCCGCCGGACTGCGCGGTTGGGGGCGTGGGCGTAGGGACCGGCTGCGGCCCGATGCCCGTCGCCAGATCGAGGGTCAGAGGCGCGGCGCGGTCGCGTATGGCGAAGATACGCACCGGCGCGCCCGCCGACGGCGTCTCGGGATAGACCACTTCAAGATAGCCCTGTTCGACCATCGCGTCGAATTTTGCCAGGCCCTCCGGCGAGTAATAGGCGCGCTCCAGCTCGCCGACGATGATGTACGAGACGCCGTAATGGTTCAACAGCCGTTGCGCCCGGTTGAGATCAACCGTATTGTAGATCTCCTGCACGTCGGCCAGTCGTCTGTCAATCATTGCGCCCGGCACGACGGAGCGCTGTTGCCGCTGATGCCAGTCCCATCCGATGACGGCGGGGAGGCCGGTGTAGATGCTGAAGCGGTTACCCCAGCGATAGCCGGGCGTGTTCGCCTCCAGGATCACGGGCGAGCCGAGGACGTTCGCCAGCATCCACTCCATCGCCGCCTTGTCGTCGGCCAGCCGGAACTGATAGCCGTTGTCGGCGTATTCCGCCTGATCCATGTACGCCATCCCATCCAGGCCGCGCGGCGACGCCTCCGCCGAGAAGCGGTCGCGGATCTTCGCCGGGGCCGCGGTCACGGGGTAAAGCACCGCGCCCACCACCAACACCCCGGTCGTCGCCCACGCCAGCCAGCGCCAGCCGGCCTTCCACCCCGCAGCGCGCGCCGCCCACAGCGCGAACCCATACGCGCACATCACGCCCAGCAGTGTCCAGGCCTGTATATAGAACTTGAACACCGTGTTCATGCGGCCAATGTCATCTTTGAGGCGGATCATCTCGACGCCCATCGTGATGGCGAAGGCCAGCGCCAGCAGGAGCAGCGCAAAACGCCGTACCGTGGGCAGATCGCGCCCCATCGCCAGGAAAACCGCAAGCCCGGCCAGCGGCAGCGCGATCAGCCAGATCTTCGCGCCGATGAACCAGCCCAACCCCGCGCCCGCCAGCACAAAGACTGCCATCGCCGGGCCGACATCGGCCAGCCACGCAGGAATGCGCTCACGGCGCGCCTGATCAGCCAACTCGCTCAGCAGGAAGATGACGGCCAGCGCCAGGAAGAGGCCGTAGACCATAAAATAGTCGGTCAGCAGGGTCCCATCGCCCTGCCACGATTGCAGCCCACCGTAGGCCGTCGCGTAATGTTTGCTGAACGGATAGAAAGAGAGCACCGCCACGGCAACCAGCAGGATGCTCCGCCACCCGACGGCAACGAGCCGCCGGAAGAGGAACGCCATCCGCTGATCGAGTGGATCGGGCAGGGCAATGCGCCGGTGGCGAACCACCTCACCGATGAGGATCGCGATGAAGCCGATGATGAGCATCGTCGGGAAGTCCCAGGTGTTCGTCGCCCTGAGCGCGCCCGCCACGAAGCCCAGCCCGCCGATCAGCAGCAGTTCATTGGGCGACACGTACCACGGCCCCATGTACGCTTCGAGCGAGGACGGCGCACGCACCGTGCGCACCAGCGCCGTCGCCACGGCCAGCCCCAACACGAAGATCGGCAGCGCGATCATGTGCGCGTGCAGGTCGGCATAAGTGAACGTGAAGAAGGGGAACTCGTTGATCGTATCCGGGATCACCCGCGAGGCGTTCCAGAACCACCAATCGTTCGGGAAATTCAAGGCCGCGTCGCCGCGCAGCACCGCGCCCAGGCCGCTCAGCGCGTAGCGGAACTGCGCCAGCGGCCCGGTCAGACCCGGATCGGGCGGAACCTGCACGGCGAATTGCTGGATCAACAACCGCACGTTGCCCAGGTTGCCGAGGATAACAACGAGCAGGACGCTCGCCAGCCCCGCCAGCAGCCCGCTGCGAGAGAGTCCTCCAGATGAGAAGGCATCATTATCCGGCTCAAAGTCATGATCGCCGTCGGTCAGGTTGTAGGCCACGCTGAACGCCCCCACGCCCAGCAGCGCGAAGAGCGACGGCACGGCGAGGTTATAGGCCACCGCGGGAACGATGCCCGACAGCTTGACCAGCGTCCCGATGATGACGAACCCGAAGTAATAATAATTGATATAGCCGCCCGCGAACCAGGGATCATAGGGCGGGAAGGTCGTGGACTTGATCACGGCATTGAGGTACGCGAAGTCCATCGGCTTCTCGCCGCCGCGCGCCGGGTGCCACAGGTCGGGGTTGCCCCAGCGGACCGCCAGAAACATCACGAACAACACCAGGAAGACGATCTCCTCGGTCGCGATCAGCCCCGACCGTGCGCGGAGGAACCGGCCAATCTCGTCGCGATGCCGCCAACCCAGATACGCGGAGACGGCCGCCAGCAGGAGCAGACATAGCGCGATATACGGACGGGTATACGCGGTCAACTTCAGGCTGGGGCCGATCCACGCCAGCCAGGCGAGCAGCAGCATCCCCAGCGTCTTGCTGACCCCGTAGCCCCGGTCGCCCAGGTTACGTAACACGCCGAACGCCAGTGGGAAGGCGATCACCCCCAGGATTTCCAGTAACAGCAGCCAGATCAGGATCGAGATCACCGGCGAACGGTTCACGAAACTGTCCGGGTTGAAGATCTGCGACCAACTGCCGCCCGCCTGCTGCTGCGCGGCCTCATCCTGCGTCATCAGCAGCGCGGTCGGCGCGGCGCTGACCTGCTTCGGCCAGTACTGGACAGTATGCTCCAGGTCAATCGGGTCGAAGTAGCTACGCGCCAACGCCTCGCTGTATTCCAGCGTCTTCTTGAATATCCTGACTTCGGGGTGGTCGTAGACGCTGAAGGCTTCTTCCGCGCCCGTGTCGTCGAACGGAATGCCGAGGATCGTCGGGAAGGAGGTTCCCTCATAGACCTGCTCGAACCCGAGTTCGCCGCTGAACAACAGATCATAGTACCGGGTGGTCATCGGATAGCGCAACGGCAGGCGCGGGATGGAACCCCACAGCCGGTTCGACGAGAGCACGATGTAATCGGCCTCGTCGAGCCACTGATAGAGCTGCTCGCGCTTCTCCGGCGTGTCCTCGTTGTACATCTGCATGTTGCCGTCGCTGGTCGTGCTTAGCCCGCGGTAGCCGAACGAGCCGAAGCCGTCCTTGCCGTCAATCCGCAAGGGCAAGCCATCGTCCCAGTGTTCGTTGGCGATCACGCTGCCCGGCGGCACGTTCTCATAGATCCACTGCGACGCCGTGACCCGGCTGAGCGGGCGGCGGTAGATCGCCAGAAAGCCCCAGCCCCAGAGCATCGTCGCGATGGTCACGCCGGCCATCAACCCATACGCCAGCCCGGTCACCACCGGACGATTAATCCGCACGCGCATGCGATCCACGATCCACCAGAGCAGCCACGCGGCCATCATCACCAGCGTCGGGTAGATGGGCAGCAGATAGCGCATGGACTGGACGTATTGCAGGCCTTGCCACAGGAACATGCCGCCGATCCACGCCACGGGCAGGATGTGCATCCGCACGGCCTTGCCGTCGGGCCGGAGCGTCATCCCGCGGATCACCTGCCACAACCCCAACGCCCACCCCGCCCACGCCGTCACGCCCTGGGGGACGCCCATCCCCCAGATCACCATGTTGGTGAACGGGAAGACGAACGGCGTCCGGCTGGCCCACTGGTGGCCGGGCGGGTAGTCCGCGTCGCCGCTCATGAGCAGACGAATCTGGCGCATGTTGTCGCGCCATGCGTCCGCGAAGGTGAAATCGAGCAGACTCGTGCCGCCGAACGAGTAGGGTTGCGCGACGCGGAACACGGCAATCGCCGTGACCCCCATCAGGATCAACCGGAAGAAGGTCGCCTGCAACAGCGTGTTGAGCCACGCGCCGTCGCGCACCGAGCCGCGGGCGTCGGGCGAGGCGTGCCAGTCATCCCACGCGCGCACCCCCGCCGCGAGCAGCACGATGCCCGCCATCGGCGCGAGGTTGATGCGCGACGCAACCGTCGCCCCCAGGCTCGCCCCCATCGCGATGTAGGTGGGCCAGCCGCCGCCCCGCCGATCGGGTTGGCCGCCCTGCATCACCCGCACGGCGAAGTAGAACGTCAACAAGGAAAAGAACGTGCCGAAGGTGTCGACCGTGAAGAAGTGTGACTGCTGCAACGGGAGCACGGCGAACGCATAGAACAGCCCGGCCAGCAGCCCGACGCGCTTATCATACAGCCGGCGACTGATCAGATAGATCAGCGGGATGCAGGCCAGATCGAAGAGGCCCGACAGCGCGCGCCCGACGAAATGCACGCCGCTATACCCTACGAGGTCAATCGGGATCCCCTCGACAATCGTCCACCATTGCGTTTCCTGGTTGATCCGGTTGGCAAATTCCGCCGCCACCCGCACGATGAAGATCGGCAGCGTGCCGTAGACGAAGAAGCCGTACCCCTTGTTGTAAGGGCTCATCGGCGAAATGGTGCTGTCAATGAATTCGCCGAAACTGGCCGGCAAGTCCAGGGCGTCCTCGACCATCGTCAGGAACCGTTCATCCGGGTGGATGTGCGTTTCGGCATCCCAGTTGAGGTTGCTCAGCCGGAGATACGCCCCAACCCCCAGAATCAAGATGAGGAGCAGCGGCACGAGCCATACCATCGAAGCGCGCCCTCGCGCCCGGCCCTGTTCGTTCGGGGTTGTCGTCGCGGTAGATGTCGGTTCGGTCATCATCGTGTCTTTCATAGCGAATTGCGTTGCTTATTGGACGGGTGACTGGTGTAGCATAGGGCCTTGTGCCCGTCGCGTACGCCCACAAGGGGCTAAACTAAGGGTTACGGATAGATGATTCTAAACGATTGCGCTCGCCCAGGATATTCCAATGCCACCAGAAGCGCCACATATCGCGCCCGGTCACCGCAATCAGGCGCAGGTTGGCCCCGGTCGCCTGCCCGCTGGCGCGCGGCAAATAGATTATGTCTACTTCCTTCAATCGCGCGCCCATCGCCTGCAACCGGATGAGGATCTCGGCGAAGAAGAAGGCGCTGCCCCAGCTACCTACGTTAATGCGGCGCAGGTAGTCTACCCGATACATGCTGATGTAGTTGAACTGGCGCAGCGACATCCCGAAAAGCGCCTGGATCAAGCGGATGTTCGTCCACGACACCAGCCGCCGGAACCGGTTGTAATCGCGCCGATCCGACCGGATGCCTACTACCGCGTCGGCATCACGCGCGGCGTCGAAGTACCGGCGCAACTCCGCCAGATCGAGCGCCAGGTCCGCCGGGATCAGGATCAGCCAGCGGCCACGCGCCTCTGCGATCCCGGTGCGCATCCCCCCGCCGATCCCCTGATTCGCCGCGTGATGCACGACGCGCACCGCAGGATCGCGCGCCTGCAAGCCGTCGGCCACCTCCCGCGTGCCGTCCGTGCTGCAATCATCCACAATCAGCAATTCGGCGGAGATGTCGTAGGCATCGAGCGCGGCTAACACCTGCTCCACAGCGCCGCCCAGACCCGCCGCCTCGTTGTAGGCGGGCATCAGCACCGTCAACCAGGGGTTGCCATCACTTGACCTTACGTTGTCATGCTGAACGGGGTCCCCAAAGGGAGGCCTGCGGCTCCGAAGCATCTCGTCAACACACAGAGCATCAGGCATCGGCCAACTCATGCCAACCGCGCCGGGCAATCTCCTCTGTAACGTTCAGACGACACCCCTCGTTCCCCGCGTCCAACAGCAGCGTCGCCAGCGCCACGGCGCGCAACCCGTCCAGCCCCGACACCAACGGCGCGCCGTCGCCGCGTGCCGCGGCAATGAACGCCCGCAGCTCCGCTTCGAGCGGCTCCACCTTCGTGACGCGCAACTTGGTGACGTTGCCCTCCTCCACCCCGCGGAAGAGCGCCATCGCGTCCCACCGGCTGGGCGCAATTCGGTTCTCGTAAAAGAAGAGGTCCTGGGCGATATAGTCTACCACGAACATGCCCCGTTCGCCGGTAATGCGCAGCTCGCGCACTTTCACCGGGCTGAGCCAGTTGATATCCAGCACACCGAGCGCGCCGTTCTCGAAGCGCAACATCGCGGAGAGCAGGTCCTCGTGCGTCGCATGGACGTTGCGCTCCACCTCAGCCGCGACGTGCGCGACCGGGCTGCCGACCAGCCGGTGCATGATGTCCAGTTCATGCGTCGCCAGGTCGAACACGACGCCAACATCATGGATGTATGCCGGAAACGGTGACAGTCGCCGCGCGTGCACCTGGAAAATCTGCCCGATCTCGCCGCCCGCCAGCCGCGGCTGAAGCTCGACGATGGCGGGGTTGAACCGCTCGATGTGCCCTACGGTGAGCACGCGCCCCGCCGCCTGCGCGTGCGCGATCAGCCGGCGCGCCTCATCGTAGGTCGCCGCCATCGGCTTCTCAACCAGGACGTGCGCGCCCGCATCGAGCGCTTTGCACGCGACTTCGAGATGCGCGGCGGTCGGCACGGCCACGGAGACCAGATCGGGCCGCGCCTGCTCCAGCATCGC
The DNA here is from genome assembly GCA_038214535.1 of Anaerolineae bacterium. GTDB lineage: Bacteria > Chloroflexota > Anaerolineae > CG2-30-64-16 > CG2-30-64-16 > JBBQRS01. The sequence goes on along the minus strand of JBBQRS010000007.1, from coordinate 36,144 downwards.
GTCGGCGCTCTCATAGGCGGGAACGCGGAACTGGCGCGTGATGGCCTCGCGCCGCACGGCGTCCGCGTCGGCGACCGCGACCAGCTCCACGTCGGGCAATTGCGAATAGACCCGAACGTGGTGTCGCCCGATAGAACCGACGCCGATCACCGCAGCTTTCAACATTTTTGCTTCACCACCTGGTAGTGTAGGGCCTTGTACCCGTCGCGCGACGCCCACGAGAGGCTATACTACGGGCGCGGCGAGAAGACCCAATCGCACGCGCGGCAACGCCAATGATCGCCATCGGCTTCGAGCGGCCTGCCGCAGCGACAGGCCCACCCCACCAGTCGCGCCGGCGCGCCGAGCGCCAACCCGTGATCGGGAACCGAGCGGGTGACCACTGCGCCCGCGCCGATCATGGCAAAGCGGCCGATCTCGATGTCGGGCAGCAGGATCGCCCCTGCGCCAATCGAGGCCCCGGCGCGCACCACGATTTCCCCGACCTCCCAATCCTCGTCCGTCTTCAGGCGACCGTCAGACGTGACGGCGCGCGGATAACGGTCGTTGCTGAGGCAGACCTGCGGGCCGATGAAGACGCCATCCTCGATGCGGACGCCGTGATACACCAGGGCATAATTCTGTATCTTGACATTGTCGCCAATGCGGACGTCCAAGTCAACATAGACGCCCTTGCCCAGGATGCAATTGCGGCCAATCACGGCGCCCTCACGCACCTGCGCCTGATGCCAGATGCGCGTCCCCGCGCCGACCGTCGCATCCGGCGAGACCTCGGCGGTCGGGTGAATCCGCACATCGGCGGCAATCATGGCGTAAACACCAGATCGCGCACGTGGATCTTGGCCTCCGGCCCCGCGGTCAGGTGCAACGCCTCGATCACCACCCACTCCACGAGTTCCGGCCCACGGTCGAACACAATCTCGACGGTCGGGTCAGGCGGCATATCACGATATTCGCGCGCATAGACCACCGGCTCGGTTGCGCCGGGCGCATAGGCGCTCACGGTCAGGGCAAAATCCATGCTGCCGAAGGTCGCGGTCAGCGTCTCGACCGGTCGCGGCTCCGCAAAGGTGATATCAAAGACGATCGGGTTCGCTTCCAGCCCGCGCACCAGCGTGAAGGGGTCGGCGTCGAACAGGTCGCTCACCTGCCCCGCTTCGAGCAATGAATGGGTGATTTGAGCCGGGACGCCGTTAATCATCGCCTGATCCGTGACGGGCCGGCTGCGCTCGGTGCGCTCCGCAGCCAATAGTTCATCCAGATCATCGGCGTAGGTCAGGCGGGCAAAGTAAAAACCGGGCTTGCCGTCGGGATACCGGATGATCCGATCCACGTCCACCGTCTTGAACTTCGGGCTTGCCAGCGCCTCCTCATACTCCGAAGGCGTCATCACCAGCAGGATATGGTCATCCAGCGTCCGGCGGGCGTCCATGTAGTGATCTATGTTGAGCATCTGCACCCGGCTCTGCAACGCCTTCGGGATGAAGAAGCGGATGAAGGTGTCGGCGCCGTTGGCCCACGTCGAACTCACCATGATCTGCGTGTCGGGGTCCTGCGCCAGATATTCCGGGATCGCTTCCTCGAAAAGCTGTCGCGCGCCGTACTGCATCCCATAGAGGCCGTAATCGCTGAACCAGCGCGGCCCCCCCACCAGCGCGTAGCGCAACAGCAGCAGGCTCGCCAGCGACATGACGGCGAACACCGCAACCGGCGCAGCGGTCTGCATCGCGCGCCGCGGGGCGGGGATGCGCTTTGCCAGGAAACGCATGACGGCTTCCAACCCTAGCGTGCAGAACAACGCGGCGGGCACGTTGAAGGCCATCACCCGCGTGATCGTCACGTCGACCAGCGCCGCCCCGGCCGGCGCGGCCAGCGCGCAGAGCAACACGACCCGATAGGTCGCCTGGCGGATGCGGGCAAGGCTGACCCCCAACCCGACCAGGAAGAACGGCAGCACAACGATGCTCAGATGCCCCAACTGCCCAAACCGATGTCGGGCGAGATCGTGCGCGTTGGGCGTGAACCAGTATTGCGGGCTGAGACCATATGCGTAGGTGCGGGCGAACTGACGCAGCTTCTCAGCAAGCGGCATATCCTTGAACCAGTAAGAATCTATGGCGCGGAGGTGCTGCGAGAGCGAATCGGGCTGCGTCAGGCGAAAGCGCACGATGGGCAGCGCCAGCACCGCCACCAGCCCCAGCGCGATCAGCACGGTTTTCCAGTGCCGCAGGTGATACGGCAGATCGCTGAGCAGCAGGAGAAACGCAGTCGCGGCCATCACCATCTGCCCGTTGGAGTAGGTGTAGAACGTCGCCGCGCCGAAGACGACCGCAGGATAGAGATAGGCTGGCGCACGCGTCCGGTAGAGCAGGTAGAAGAGCAGAAAGAGGGCGTAGAACGACGCCATCATCACGGTCTCGAAGCCGGTGCGCGAGTGTAATAACCAGTTTGGGGCCACCGCCAGGAAGAGCACCGCCGTCCACCAATAGCGACAACGGAAGATCAGCCTGGCCGTCAGCGCCACCGCAGCGACGCCCACCAGCGTCACCAGCGCCGCGGTCGCGCGGGTCACGGCGATGCTCTTGCCGAAGAGGGCGACCGGCAGCACGTGGACGTAGACCGAGAGCAACGGCGTCCAGCGCAGGCCGGCAGCCTCGAAATAAAGCGGAAAGAGGTGGCCGTGGGCATCGCGGAAGCCGTTTTGCAGCAAGTCGGCGGCGAGGACGGCGTGCGTGGCCTCGTCTGCAAAGAAGTAGATGGGGAAGCGTTCGAGCGCATAGAGGCGGGTGAAGGCGTACACCAGCAACGCCAACCCGAAGAGGAGCCACTCCAATCGCGGCGCGCCTTTCGCCCCTGCGGGAACTGCGCGTTGGTCGCCGGCGCCCTTCCGACCGATATACATCTTGATCGAGTTGACGGGGGAGATCGCCATGTACCAGCCTTGACGGGGTACTAAACCTTCCGACACTGCACGAATTGATAGGCCCCGGCTTCGGGCAACGGCTCCTCGTAATAGGGCCTGAGCCAGCGCTCGTACATGTCTGACTGCCACTTGAAGAGCACCCAGCGCCCAAAGAGCCGCTTGGTGATCAGTTGCGGCACGCCCAAATAGTGACTCAGATCGAAGCGCCGGTGCGCCGCGGGCGAGAAGTAGTAGGTCTGCTCCTCGACCTCGAACCCGGCGGCGGCGAGTCGTTCCCGCCAGACCTCCGGGGTGTAAACGTGGTAATGGTGGGAGATGGTGTTGAAGAAACGGCCATACGCTTCGCCCAGCCCGCGCAAGCCGACCTTGCGGAACGCGGTTGCGCCCAGCAGGTATTCGGGGTAATGCTCGCTCGGCAGCGTGGTCGCGAAGACGCCGCCCCGCTGCAGCACGCGCGCGATCTCGCGCAGCACGGCGGCGTTGTCGGGGATATGCTCGATCACACAATTGCTGATGACCGTGTTGAACGACGCGTCCGGAAACGGTAGATCGGTGGCGCTGGCGTACATCACCTGCCGGTAGATGCCTTCCCGGCTCGCTGCCTCCGGCAGGTCGCGGGTCATCACGTCAATGCCCACGTCAATCGGCAACTGGTCGTAAGCAATCGAGGCGAAATGCCCGTCGCCGCACCCGATATCGAGCACCGGCGCTACGAGTGGCACACGGTTCATGAAGCGGCATTCGACCGCGCGCAGGATTGCCCGATGCGGCGCCATGTCCTCGAGCTGGCGCGAGAGATAGTCGCTCATGCGCGCACCGCCTCGCTCTCGCGCACGGCCAGAGACGCGAAGAGCGATTCGTAGGCATCCACGGTGCGCTCCAGCGCAAAGCGTTGCATGATCTCATCGCGCGGACGCATGTAGGCGTCGCGATGCTTCAGCACCTTGATGATCCCGTCGGCCAACCCATCCGCGTCGGCAATCGGCACGATCTCGCCCATCCCCGTCATACGCACGGGTTGGCGCACGCCCGGCAGGTCGGTCGCCACCACGGGCGTGCCGCACATGAACGCCTCGACCTGCACCAGCCCGAACGACTCGGTGTTGTTGATAGACGCCACAGTCACCACGTCGCACAGGGCGTAAAAGTCGGCCATTTCCGCGGGGTTGAGCGTGCCCAGAAAGGTCAGATATGGCTCGTATTGCCGGATCAACGGCTGCAAGTCATCCCAGATGGTCTCACCGATCACGCCTTTGTATGGCCCGGCGAAGACCAGGCGCACGTTGGGGATCTCTTCGAGAATCCGGGGGATGGCGTTGATGAGATAGCCTGCACCCTTCTCATAGGCAAACCGGGCGGCGAACCCGATCACGCGTTCGTCGGTCAACCCGATGCGCTCACGCAGCGCGGCCACTTCGGCGGGCCGGGGTTCGGGGATGGCAACCGGCGGCAGGATCACCCGCACCTTGCCTTCCGCCAGGAAGCGCGACAGGAACGGCGAGTGTGAGGCGAAATCTTCCGTATATGCGACGATGGTCTCGGCTTCGCGCCCGGCGATCAGATTATCCCAGTAAGTCAGCCTGTCCACGATGCGCCCGTACCACACCGGCGGCATCTGGAGGTCGCAGTGATAGGTAAGGATGGGACGCCGCCCGGCCCGGCGCGCCAGCCAGGTCGCCAACGCGCCCTCCACCTGCGGGAGGTGGATGCTCACCACGTCATGCGCGCGGATCTCGCGCGTGGCGACGGCGGCGAACGACGGCATGACGACGCCCTTGTTGAAGCGGAACAGCACCGGCACGCGCACTACGCGCACGCCGTCCATCATCTCTTCGGCGGGGAGCGAGTCCATGTATTGCGACGTCAGCACCGTGACCTGATGGCCGCGCTCGGCCAACGACCGCGCGAGCCGTTCGACGTAGATCGTCAGGCCGCTGACGTGGGGACGGTAGTAGGTGAGGATGAAAAGGATTTTCACTCGAATAATTCGCGGTTGGCGCGCACCCACTCGATCAGCCGCCCGATGCCCTCGCGAATGCTGACCTGTGGCGTCCAGCCGAGTTCGCGCGCGGCCTTGCGCACGTCAGCGACGAACACCGGTTGATCGCCGGGCCGCCAATCGCTGAACCGCGCCGGCTCGATCTCGCGCCCGACCAGTTCATTCAGGAGCGGGCCGAAGTCGCACCACACGGAGAGCGTGTTACCTGGCCCACCGCCCAAATTGTAAACCTGCCCCGCCGCGACATCAATCCGGTCCGTCGCGATCTGGAAGGCGCGCACAAGATCGTCCACGTGGAGCAGGTCGCGTACCTGTTTGCCGTTGCCATAAATGCTGATCGGCTTGCCCGTCACGGCCGCAATCACGAACCAGGCGACCCAGCCCTGATCCTCGACGCCCATCTGACGCTGCCCGTAGATGCAACTCTGCCGGAATACGACGGTGCGCAATCCGTAAATACGCGCGTAGTCTCGCACGTACTGGTCGGCCGCGCCCTTCGAGCAGCCATAGGGCGAATGGAAATCCAGGCCGCGCTCCTCGGAGACGCCCAGCGGGTAGTCGGGTAATAAATAGCGTGTCTCGGTCTCAACGGCCCGCGCGTCTTCCATCCCTCCGTAGACTTTGTTGGTAGAGGAGTAAATGAGGACGGCCTCCGGCGCGCTCGCGCGCACCGCCTCGAGGACGTTGAACGCGCCCAGCGCGTTGACTTCGAAATCGTGCCGCGGGTCTGCGACCGACGTTGTGACCGCGGTCTGAGAGGCAAGGTGATAAACGGCCTCTGCACCCACGACCGCCACACGCATCGCGTCGGCATCGCGGATGTCCGCCTGGATGAACCCGAACCCGTCCACGCCGAACGTGTCGCGCAACCACTTCAGGTTGGCCTCGCTGCCGCGCCGAGAGAGGTTATCCAGAACGGTGACGCGGTGTCCGGCTTCGATGGACGCCTTCGTCAGATTACTGCCGATGAAGCCGGCCCCGCCGGTGATGAGAATTCGCATAGAACTTACCGTCGCAATCTAACCACGATGTTAAGAATGACCGTCAGCAATAGGCTGAGGAGAATCATCGCCCCCAGCGGCATGAACAGGGTGAAATTCTCCCGTTGGATGATGATATTTCCGGGGAGCTGTCTGAACCCCGGCAGCTTCTCGAGGAGCAGGAACAGGAGGCCGACAAGGACCAGCGCGCCCCCAAGGCCGATCAACAGCCGGCCCATGGATCCGTACATGCGAACTCCTCAATCCACCGGCTGGCCCACCGCCAAGTCACGTGTGCGGAACCGATTGACGGCCTGCCCCAACGACGTGCCGTGAATCCAAAGAGCGATCAGCCCAACCACGCACAACGTGAGATAGTTGATGCCATGCCACACGATGGCGAAAGTCAGCGCCACTTCCTTCGGCACGCCAAACGGCGCCAGGGCGACCGTCGTCAGATACTCGAACACGCCGATGTAGCCCGGCGATGACGGCACCAGCATCCCCAACGTGGTGATGACCACGGCCATGACAATCGCCGTAAACGGCGAATCGAGACTGACCGCTTTCGCGGCCGTCCAGCCCATCAAGATCACGCCGCCCCAGGCGATCAGCGATAGCGCCATCTGAAGCAGGCCAAACCGGCCACGCAGCGCCGCAAAACCGTCAATCAGGTTCTCGATAGCCGAGTAAATGGCCGGGCGATCCAGAAAAGAAATTTTGCCGAGTATGGCGTGCGCCCACCGCATGAGGCGATCCTTCTGATAGGACATCAGCACAAGGACGCCTGCGCCGACCAGCGCCACCACGCCAACCCCCTGCAGGCTGCGCATCATCAGCGGCGGCAAGTCTACGAACGGCAGCACGACGAGCATCACGACCAGCAACGACAAAACATCGAGTACTCGTTCGACGACGATCGTCGAGAGGGTTCGCGCCGCGCTCACCGGCTCATCGCTGACCAACAACACCAGGCGCACCAACTCGCCCATGCGCGCCGGCAGCACGTTGCTCGCCAGATAACCGCCCGCCATTGCCGTGAAGACGGAACTATAGCGCAGATGATATTCGGGTAAGAACAGCAGTTGCCAACGCCAGGCCTTGAAAAACAACAGGGCCACCGTGGCCGCGACACACGCCAGCACCCATCCCAGGTTCGCCGTGCGGATGCCCTGCCACAGCGTCGCCAGGTTGATCCCGCGCAGGGCCAACGCCAAAAAGCCCAGGCTGATGGCGATCTCAAGGGTGCGCTGTAATATTGCGCGCCGCCGCGAGCCGCCACGCGCCGCGGGTTGTTCAGGACTGACGGGTAAGCTCACTGGCTAATTTCCATTGACCCAAATTGATAACAAACGCCACGATTATAGCACCGGGCGCGGGCAAACGACAAAGTATCTATCCGAAAACTGCGCATCGCCCTCCTTTGTAGCCTGACCGGCCACTTCGTAGTGACAGCCTCAGCCGTTGGGGGTAATGCAACGACTGAAGCCGTCACTACGAAGGGAAGGACATGGTGAACTGGGTGTACCCGGAGACGCCACGTGGGGCTTAGCGGTTATACGGGAAACCGGGCGGCGGGTAATTCGGGAGCACCCAGCGGATCTGCCGGGGGGCCGGGGGCGGGTCCAGCACATAGACATCTACCCAGCGATGCCATGACTCGTAATCATGGTCCTCGAAGCCGAGATCAATCCACTTGCCGCGCACGCCGCCGCCTGTGTCGCCGGCAATCGCGATCCCATAACCGGGGACGTAGACCTTGCTACGGAGCGGGATGACGCTGGTGTCCACGGCGACGATCCCCCTGCGCAGAGTGAGGCCCACCCGGGTGCGGCCATACCAGGGCGCGGATTGCGGCGTGCCGGAACGCTTGGGCGAATAAGAGGTCGCGTACATCCGAATCTTGCGCCAGTAATTGACGGGGCCTTCGGGTGTATCCAACGGTTTCGACACAAGTTTCCGGCCATAGGCAGTCATATGTGTCACAGGCTCGGCTGCGACCCAGGCGTCCGTCATCTCCCGGCTGACCTCCGCGTCGTTCTCTTCCACGACCTTGTAGCGCGTACGGAACTCGCCATCCTTACCCTGTTGCGCGAGACGCTTCTGATCGAGTTCCAGATTGTCATCCGGGACCATGATGGCTTCATACGGGATGATCTCGCGCTCGACGAGCACCGCTTCGCGCACGCGGGTGACGGCGATCTCCATGTGGTCAGTCAGGCGGCTGTCGAGCGCGGGCGATACCCGGTCAGACCCGGCTACGTAGAGGCCCAGGTCCACCAACGCATCGCCAACGCTCTTGCCGCGGGTGCGCGTGCGCACGCGGTGACCGCCCGCGTCAACCACGACCGACTTCGAGCGGGAGATGAAGACACGTTGCCCGGCCCTAGCGGGTGTGCCCAGCGCCGGCTCGACGCGGTCGCCGAGATAGAGCGTCAACTCGGCGTCGAGCAACGCCTCGCCGATGGTGGAGGCCGTGGTGTAAATGGTGTAGGGAACGCTGCCGTCGTCCACCGTAATGGGAATAGACCGCAGCACAGAAACCCTGGGTCCCTCCGGCAAGGCAGCTTCCCAGGCGCGCGCAGGTACAGCCGGGGCAGCTTGACCGGCGGCCTTTTTGATCTCAAGCGGCGTGGTCAGGGTGGCCCCGCGCGAGCCAAGCCGAACCTGATCGCCCGCCTTAACGCCGATGTTTGCTTCGGCCAGCAGATCACCCACCGTCCTCGCGTGACTGTACACCTTGCGCGCCGCGCCGTCCGCCTCGATGACGAAGGGATGGGCGCGCTGAATGGTGATACGCATATCGGCGTCGAGCGGTGTCTCCGCCGCCGGTTGGAGGTCATCTTCGGGGCGCAGTTCGATCCCCAGGTCGGCCAGGAGCGCGCCGACGGTGGGTCGGAACGATGTGACCACGTCGGTCTGCCCGTCAACGCTCACCACCACCGAGAGCCGTTCGGCAGTCGTCCAATGCACGGCGATGACCACGGCGAGCGCCAGCGCGCCGACCGCCGCCAGCCGCATCAACAGCAGCCACGGAACTTTGGCAACGATGGGCGATGTATGGGGCGCGGCAATGCCGTGACTCGGGCTTTGCTCAACGCGGACCGTATAGGCGGTTTCTTCTGAAGTCGAATACATATGTGGAGTTCAGATTACGTGCTCAACAGCCGCAGTCAACGATAATGAGGGCATGGCAGACTGTTGGGTCACTGACGCAGGCGACAGATTTCCCTGCGTCAGGGCCTCATCATACCTCAGGAGCAAACAATGGACAAGTTATCCAACGCCGACATCACAACCCGTCTCGCCGCAACTCCGGGCTGGACGCGCGAAGACGACGCCATCACGCGGACGTTCACCCTCCCCGGTTTTCCTGCTGCGCTGGTTTTTGCCGCCGCGGTGGGCCAGCTTGCCGAGAAGCAGGATCACCATCCCGACATCCTGATCAAATACCGCGATGTGATCCTGACGCTCTCCACCCACGACGCCGGCGGCCTCACAGCCAAAGATTTTGACCTTGCGGGCGCGATCAACGCGATTGCGTCCTAAACCAGGTGTTGCGGCGTGCGCATCCTCAGATGCGCCGCGATGCGTTATTCCCGCGGAGTGCGCATCCTAAGATGTGCAACGACGCCACGAAGATGCGCATCTGAGGATGCGCACTCCGCGAGGCTTTGCAGATTATGTAAAGTAAAAAATCAGGACAACGACGAGCCCAAAAAGCACAACGTCAATCAGCAGCGGGCGGTCTTTGAGCAGCACGGCGTCGGGTGGGTCCGTCTCGCCCTTGACGTGGATGAGATAGAGATAACGAAACAGCCCGTACAGCACAAACGGAATCGTCAGCATCATCAGATGGTTGGGCGGCAGGTTCGGCGCGGAGAAGGTGTAGAACGAGTACGCCATGATGGTGCTCGAACTGACCAGCGCCAGCATCTCGTCCAGGAAGCGCAGGTTATATTCCTGCAAGATGGCGCGCGTCTCGGCGCTTGAGCCTTCGAGGAGGACGATCTCCTGTCGGCGTTTCCCAATCGCGAGGAACAGCGCCAGCAGCACCATGCAGACGTAAAGCCACGGCGAGAACCGCTCGGCGTTGATCGCCACCACGCCCGCCGCCACACGTAGCACGAACCCCGCCGCCAGCGTCAGCACATCCACGATCACGATGTTCTTCAGCCGGAACGAATAAGCGATCATCAGGACGAGATAGCCGTAGAGGATCAGCGCGAAATCGAGGCCGAGCCAGAGCGCGGCGGGAATGGACATCAGGAACAAAACAACTGCCCCGATAATCGCTACCTGCGGATTCAACGCCCCTGACGCCAGCGGACGATTGCGTTTGGTCGGGTGCTGCCGGTCTTTCGCGACATCTACCAGGTCGTTGATGATATAGACGACGCTGGTAACCATGCAGAACAGGATGAACGCGACCAGCGTCTGCAAGAAGGGCAGCGGTTGAAACAGCTTGCGGTCGAAGATCAGGGCGGCCCAGATGAAGAGATTCTTGGTCCACTGTTTCGGGCGCATGGTGCGCAACAGCAGGACGGCCTGTGAGGAAGCCGCCTCTGCCGGTTTTTCGGTTTCACGCACGTCGGTCGCCTCGTTCATGCAAGCAGCGCTCTCCTGATGGGCAGATGATACCCCAGCGAAATCTCACGGTCAACTACCGGCCCGCACATTTTCCTGGATTCGAGCCTTCAGGCGGTCACACCGGTTCCTCGCGCAATGCGCCGACCCGGCCGAAGCCTCGAATCCGGCAGCGCATTTCTCACACCACCTTTGACACGTGCGCGTCACACCGCTAGAATCATGTGAGGTTTTCAACATGACACCCGAACTTCCACCCCCAGCCCCACCCGGCCCCGCCAAACGCAAGGCCATGCGTCTGGACGAATTAGTCGTCGCGCGCGGGCTGGCGCCGACCCGCTCGCAAGCGCAACGCCTCATTATGGCCGGCGAGGTGAGCATCGAAGGCCAGGCGGCGGCCAAGCCAGGCATGACGGTCGCGGAGGACACGGCGCTCACCGTGAAGCAACCACTGGCCTACGTCAGCCGCGGCGGACTGAAGCTCGAAGCCGCACTCGATGCGTTCGGCCTCGACCCCACCGGCTGGGTCTGCGCCGACATCGGCGCGTCCACCGGCGGCTTCACCGACTGCCTGCTCCAGCGTGGCGCAGCGCGCGTCTACGCCATAGACGTGGGCTACGGGCAGCTCGCCTGGTCGTTGCGCCAGGATGCGCGCGTCATCTCCATCGAGCGCACCAACATCCGTCACTTGGACCCCCTGCCCGAACCGGTTAGCCTGGCGACGATTGACGTTTCCTTCATCGGCCTCCAGCTCGTCTTGCCGCACGTCGCGACGATGCTGACCCCCGTCGGGCAGATCATCGCGCTGATCAAGCCGCAATTCGAAGTGGGCAAGGGGCAAGTGGGCAAGGGCGGAGTCGTGCGCGATCCCGCGTTGCACCGCCGGGTGCTGGCCGACCGGCTCAAGGGTGCGGTCGGGCTGGGGTTGAGTCCGGGCGGGTTGATTCGTTCGCCCATCAAAGGCCCCGCGGGCAACGTCGAATTTCTAGCCTGGTTGCGGCTGGGCGCGACGCCCCCGACCGAGGATCTGCTCAACGCTTGGATTGCGGCCTGTCTGGCCGCAGACGCGTAAGTGCGACGCTCTGTTCAGGCGTCGCACCGCATCGAATCGTTCAGTCGGCGACCGGCGCAGGTCGCATCCCCATGTACACCGTGCCGCCTGCCAGTGTGCGTAAGATCGTATTCGCCTCACTCCACGGCAGTTGTTTTTCCAAATCAAGCGGTGACAGGGGTTGATTCCCATTCAGCAAGAAAATGCGAAACAGGTTGGTAACCAGCGGATTGGTTCGCCCGATGAAATCGGGCATTTGGGCACACTCGGTACGCAGGCACTGCATCAGCACATCACCCTTGATAACTTCGGCAGTCTCCGGATCCACCCAATCCACCATCTCCGTGTTGCGATGATCGGGGAAGCGATCCTGGCACTCTTTGCAGAGCTGCCCGCGCACGGCGACGCGCACATCCTTACCGTTCGCTTCCCACCAATCGTAATCTATATGATATTTCGTCTCGACCGAAGGTCGTTTCCACACAGCCATGTTGATTCTCTTTTCCGGGACAGGCCCTATACTGCGAGGCGGAACTCATCCTGCCCCACCGACTGGTATCGAGCATCGGTCGCCAGAGACGCAAAAATCGGGCCGGGGATGCACCGGCGCACGACATTGACCGTGCTGTAGATCGTGCGGGCGTTGACGCTGCCCTGCGTGCTGAGGCCGGCCAACTCAGTGAACACTTCATACACCAGATCATCCATCGGCGCTTCCGCATAGGCCGGGCTTTCGCGCAACTTTGCGATCTCGGCCGGTGACTCGTCGCCGATGATCATCAGTTCGTCATGCTCGCAGGCGACTTCCTGCTTGCGCGGCTGGATGTCCAACCGACCATCCACCACGTGCGCCCAGCGGGTCCACTCACGCCGCATCCGGCGCGGGCGGAAATCCACCACGATCTCATCCGAGTCATCACGCCGTTCCAGCACGATGTAGGCGCCGGCAGGGAGCTTGTGCTGCTCGAACCAGCCGCGCAGCCCGGCAATGTACTTGCCGTTATGCACGACCCAGGCTGGGAAGCGCTGGCCCCATCGCCCATCAATCAGCGTGACCATGGTGCGCTCGCCGAAACCGCGCGGGAAGAAGGCCTTGTTGTGGCGGTTCAAGGGCAGCGTCCCGGCCACCAGGTGTGGATAAATCAGCCGGATAGTGGCGCTGGGCGTCGCGGGCCGGAGGTCAGGCGAATCCACCTCAATCTCGCTCCACTCGTCGTCCAACTCCCACGCCAACTGCTGTAACGCCCCGCTCAGCGCCGTTTTGTCATAGGCGATGGGCGTATAGCGCAACGACGGCGGCATCTCCATCGCTTCGGCCGGTTCGAGGCGCTTAAGATACCACATCCGCTTATCGCCGGGACCAACCTGATCGAAGCGGCCATCGGCTTCCAGCACGCTTTGCAGTGAAAACGCCGCGACATCGTGCGGCACTTCCGCAGGGAGATCAATCTCCTTCAGCAAGGCGTTGGTGTCCAGCGGCGCGTTACGCAACTCGATCAAGGCTTCCGCGATATTGAGATGCCCGACGTGAACCTCGGCCAACAGATCGCGCGGGAGCCAACGGTTCTCGAACCGCGCGAATTCCTCGCGGGCAGCCAGCGCCGTCGCAAGCATGACCGGCACGCCCGCGGCCACGCCCTGGAGCAACTCTTCAGGGGCCGCAAGGTCGCCGGCAATGGCCTGCTCTACGGGGTCAGCATTCAGCTTATGGGCGGCAGTCAGCCGGGCGGCAAAGGTGCGTTGGCGACGGTCGGTCCCAAAATCCACCGTGATGACGTCGAATTCGCCGTATTCCGGATTCTGGCCTGTCCGTATTGCCACGACTTCGCCCAGCCGGTAGTCGAGCGCGGGGAAGATCACCTTCGCGCCAATCTCAAACGCTTTCTTCGGTTGATAAATCTCGCCGCGCGACAACTCGCTGCGGAGTTGCGCCTCTTCGCGCCGGCATCGCTCGGCCACCAGCTTCTCCGCCAGTTCACGGGTGGTAAGCGGGCTGCCGGCGTCATGAATCAAGGTGTGGAGGAATTCGATATCGTCCTGACTCAGGGTGGGGTCTTGCCAGTACTCGGGGGTCTGCGTGTTACGTTGAATCACCCGGCGCTTCTCCTCTTCATCATGCCATATATGTTTCGTTTTGATCTAACGCATTATTATAGCAAGACTTGCCTGCTTCACCAAATAGCACCCGGAATTCGAAACACAATCGAACACCTCTCACCGGCGTCTGTCAACTCGTTTGGTCTTCGAAGAACTCACCTGTATCCTCGTCGTCCTCCTGGATGAGCTCCATCGCCACATCAACCGCTTCCTCCGGCACCTGAACTTCCACCATCCCCAACCCGTCCACCGTCAGCCCCAGAACTTGCCCCACCGCTTCATAACGCAGATAGGCTGGAATGCCGGCAAGCTCCAGCTTTCCCTTGATGACCTGCGCGCCCAGCATCCCCTGTGAACGATAGACCGTGACGAATTGTGTTTCTGCCATCATACTCTCCTATCACCAAAACGTGTTTACTCAGCGCGTCCATTCATGTATACGACCTCTGCGTGCGCCTGTCAAGAAACGCCGGGGATTCAGCTCGCGGCCGCAATTTTGCCCGCCTGTCGAACGCGTGAGAAAATGGCCGCATGGAACCGATAATCCCCGATACGCCGGACGCAGGCGCCGATCGAATCTGGATCACGCCGGAACTCACGATCCATCCGGATGAGTTGCGCTTCCGTTTCAGCCGCAGCGGCGGGCCGGGCGGGCAGCACGTCAATCGCAGCGAAACGCGCGTCGAGTTGCTGTTCGATATCGCCAACTCGCCCAGCCTGACCGAGAGCCAACGGCACACGCTGCTGCACCGTTTGAGCGGCCAGGTGGACACGAGCGGGGTGCTACGCATCGTGTCGTCCGCCACCCGCAGCCAGACCGAGAATCGCGAAGACGCCCTCAGGCGATTCCAGGCGTTGCTTGCCGGCGCGCTCAAAGAGCGCCGCCGCCGCGTGGCAACCCGCCCCACCCGCGCCGCCCGCGAGCGCCGCCTGGAAGAGAAACGGCAACGCAGCTCGATCAAATCCAGGCGTCAGCGTCCTCGCAGTTTCGAGGACGATTGACGCGCCCCCGCCTGACGGTGGGACTACAAGCCTGACGGCTAACATTGACGCGGCCCAAACAAAAACACAGCCCGACCGCACGCACGGTTGGGCTGTGTAACTTTGCTCTACGAGATTGACCGGGACCCTGCCGTCCCCTTGTCTACCTGTCTACTTGTTTCCTTGCCTACTTGCCGCTCAACGCCGCGCGCACCTCGTCCAGCCGCCCGGCGCACCCCAGGACCTCGCTCTTGTGTACGATGAAATCCGCATACGCCTTCACGAACTCCTTGCCGGGCTTGCGGAAGTCAATCAACTCGGGCTGCGCCTGCATACTCTCGCGGTGCACACGATACCAGACCAGGCGGCCATCGGTGTCAATGTTCACCTTGGTGACGCCCAACGGCACGGCGCGGGCAAAGTCCTCTTCCTGCACGCCGCTGGCCGACGGGTCGAGCTTGCCGGCCGCCGCGTTCACGCGCGCCACCTCATCTTGCGGCACCGAGGATGAGCCGTGCATCACGAGGGGGAACCCCGGCAACTCGGCCTGAATCTCGGCGAGCCGGTCAATGCGCAGGCTTTGCTTGCCCTTGAACTTGTACGCGCCGTGGCTGGTGCCGATGGCGACGGCAAGCGAATCGCAGCCGCTCTGCTCGACAAACGCCTTCGCCTCGTGGGGATCGGTGAGGTGCGCGTTCTTCTCATCCACCTTGACGTCTTCTTCCACGCCGCCCAACTGGCCGATTTCCGCCTCGACACTCAAGCCTTTGGCATGGGCGCGCTCGACGACGCGGCGCGTCGTCGCCACGTTGCCTTCGAAAGGTTCGTGCGACGCATCAATCATCACCGAGCTGTAGAAGCCGGAGTCAATGCAGTCGTAGCAGGTGGCCTCGTCCCCGTGATCGAGATGCACGGCAAAGATGGCCTCGGGGTACATCTGCTCGGCGGCCCGGATAATGCCTTCGATCATCTTGGCGCCGGCGTACTGCCGCGCGCCCTTAGAGAGCTGAATGATGAGCGGCGCTTGCGCCTCGATGCTGCCCTGGAAAAGACCCAGCGCCTGTTCCATATTGTTGATGTTGTAAGCGCCGACGGCGTAATTCCCATAGGCCAGCTTGAAAAGATCAGCAGTTGTAACGATCATCCTCTTCCTAACTCCTTTGCGGCCGGTTGGCCGGTGGTGATTACGTGAATTTCGAGTCAGTTTCCAGTATACGCATCACGAGTCACTCGCGCAATTTTGCACGAGACGTTCATTTCACGCAGCCCGGATCGCGCAATAGCTGCTCGCGTCATCGAGCACGGCATCCAGCGGCGTCTCGCGACCCAGGCGCAGAGCATCCGCCTGCTCGGTCGCGGAAAGGGATGCAATCGCAACCCGCACATTCCCATCCAGCGTGGCCTGTTCCGCCGGTGAGCGCGGCGCGCCGATGGCTTCACGCAATCCGTCTGCTGCGCCGACCAGCCGCAGAGCGCGCACCGGGTTGGCATCGCGGGCCGTCAGCACACCGATATCCTCGATGAGATAAGCCAACTGCCATGCGTCGCCCAACTCCCGGTTGATGGCGAGACTTTCGGCATAAAGCGTCTGCGCCGCCGCGTGATCCCCCTGATCGCGCGCCACGTTGCCCAGGTTGTTCAGCGCGTTCGCCAGATAGTGCCGGTCGCCCACCTCACGCTGCAAGAGCACGGCTTCTTCGAGCCGGGCGCGGGCTTCTTCGTATTGCTCGCGATGGCGCGCCAGATTGCCCAGATTGTTCAGAGATACGGCAATCGCCCGGCGGTCGTTCAGCGTGCGGCGGATCGCCAGGCTTTCCTCATAGAGCCGTTGCGCCTGACCGAAGTCGCCCAGGGAACGCGCCACGATGCCGAGGTTGTTGAGGAGGTTGGCGATCTGTGGGCGGTCATCGAGCCGGCGCCGGAGATCGAGGCTGTGCTCGTAAAGCTCGTGGGCGCGGACGTATTCGCCCTGCTGCGCGGCGATGGAGCCTTCAATGTGCAACGCTTGACCGATCCCCGCCGTGTCACCCAGCGCCTCGAATTCGCCGCGCGCGCGTTCCAGCCAGTCTACGGCGTCGTCATAGGCGCCCTGCTTGCGATGCAACTCACCGATGGCGATCTCGCAACGCGCCTGCCTCAGCCCGTCGCCGAGTTGCGCCGAAAGATCGAGCGCCTGATTGTAGACTTCGGCCGCCTCCGTCCATTTCCCCATGATTTCGAGCACCTGGCCCAACCGCAGCAGCGTCTCAATCTGCTCCGCTTCTTCGAGTAACGGCAAGGCCCGGCGGTAATAACCAATGGCGACCGCGCCGGCATAGTTTTGTTGCGCCGCCTTCCCCGCGCGCAACAAATATTCGCGGCGCTTCGGCTCGTTCCCCGTGCGGTCAAAGTGAAACGCCAAGAGATCGAGGTACTGATCGCGCTCAACGCCAAACTGTTCTTCGAGATACTCACCGATCTGATTGTGCAGAATGGCCCGCATCGCATAGGTCAGGCTCTCGTAGGCAACTTCCTGCGTAACGATGTGCTTGAACAGATAGGTCAGGTCCGGTTCGCCTTCCAACAGCGTCAGCTCGAGCCGGCTCAACACGCTCAGGTCCTCGGTAATGCTTTCCAATTCTCCGCATTGCGGGCATGAACCCCACACGACCACCGCCCGGAACTGCCGCCCCACCACGCTGGCTACACGCAAGGCCGTCCGTTGGCTATCCGTCAGTTGATCAATGCGGGCCAGGATCAGCCGATGCAGGCTGGCGGGCAGGTCGAGTTGCGCCAGCGCTGCGGTGTCATGGGGGGCAATGCCGCGGTCTTGCAGGTAGTTCAGCAACTCGGCGATATAGAAGGGGTTCCCCTCCGCGCGCTCAGTGATGCGCCGCACCAACGCGCCCGGGATATCGAAGCGCGAGCCAAAAAACTGCTCCAGCTTGAGGCCGATCAACTCTTCGGCCTGAGCAGGCGTGAAACCGGTCAGACGAATCTCGTGGAAATTCGGCAGGCGGTTGACGCGCAGCCCCTGAGATTCCCCCGCGCCCTCGGCGCGAGCCGTGAAGCTATGCAGCTCGGGCGGGCGATATGCAGTAACCACCATGATCGGGAGGCGCGCCGTCAGCCGGCCGGCAATTTCCAGCAGATCGTGCGAGAGCGGGTCAATCCAGTGGCACTCGTCGAGCACCAGCATGATCGGCGCTTCCCGGGCGCGGGCGCGCAGGCAATCGGCCAGCAGTGCCTCCAGCGAGGTCTTGCGCAGCTTGGCATCGAAGGTTTGCGTCAACTCATTGTCGGGCAGGGGTAAGTTAAGGACTGCGCCCAGCAGCGGCGCGCGGGGTACGAGCAAGACGTCTATCGCCGCGAGTTGCGCTTCGACGTGTTGCAGCAGGCGCTCCGGGCTGACCGGTTCCTCACTCGAACTCAACAACGGGTCAATCCCGAAGAAGCTGCGCCAGATCGTCTGCCACACGAGATAGCTGGTATTCGTGCCATAGGATTCGGCCTGGCCCCACAGCACCGTCATCCCGCGCTCATGGCCCAGCCGGATCGCCTCCGACACCAGGCGCGACTTGCCCATGCCGGCCTCGCCCGTCACGCCGATGATCTGACCCTCAGCCGTAAGCGTCAGGGCCAGACTGTCTTCGATCTGTTCGAGCTCGGCCTCACGCCCGACCATCGGCAACTGCGCAGCCAGCTCAGGCGCGCCTGCGCCACGCGCCCGTGGCCCAAGCAGGGCGCGAACGGCGAACGCGCCCTGCTTGCCTTTGACGGCGATATCCGGCAGCGTCTGCCAGTCGAACTCCTGCTGCGTGGATTCGGCCATTTTCTGCGGAACCAACACCTGCCCCGGTTCGGCGGCCTGCATCAACCGGGCGGCGAGGTTCACGTTGTCGCCCAGCACATCATACGTGCGGCGCGTCCGCCCGCCATACGCGCCGGTGCGCATCACGCCCTGGGCCACACCGAGCTTGACGCCGGTCACCAGCCCATCGCCGGCGTGGCGCAATTCCTCGGCGGCGGATACGGCCCGAATGACGTCATCTTCGTGCGCTTGCGGCGCGCCGAACGCGGCGTAGATATAGCTGCCCTTGTCGCCCATCGCGAGCTGAATCAGGTTTCCCTCATAGCGGCCCAGGATCTCCTGGACGCGACGCACAAAGGCATCCAGCCGAGCCTCGGCGTCGAGGTCGTGGTCGTAATCAATCCCGCCGAATTGCAGAAAGAGCGCGACCGCCGGCCGCAGTTCGGCCAGGAAATCGCCCTGCCCGCTGCGCAGGCGCTCATAGACCGGGGGTAACAGGAAGGGGCGGACGGTCAGGTCGTCCACCTTGCCGACCGCGGCCACATCCCAGGGCGCGGGCCGTGCAGGCATCAGGAGCCGGGCTACGACGCCGAACCGCTCACCCGCGGCGCTCGTGCGCCATTCGCGAATCTGCACCTGCGCAATCAGTTGATCTGCGGTATCCGCATCGAGGAGGATCTCGCCGCGCCGGGCCTCATGTTCGGCAGACGCCAGCCGATCCAGAATGGAGCCGGCGAGGACATCACGCACTTGCACCTGGGGGTTGCCGATGAGGAAACGCCGGGCGCTGCCCGTCGCCACCGCAACCTTCATCCCCAGCGAGACCGTGCCGCCCGATGGGATCGCGACCGCCGCAAAGCGTGCCATTGCCCGGTGCATGTCGAGCGCGCAGGCCGTCGCGCGGGCTCCATCATCGCCAGCCAACCAACACGTGATCGCGTCGCCGGCGAACCCGATGACGCTGCCGCCGTAGCGATCCAGCTCGCAGATCAGCGCATCATAGACGCTGCTGAGGTGAACCGTCAGCTCTTCTGCGCCGCGTTGCGGCCCCAGATCGCGCGCCAACGCCTCCGTCAGCGCGGTGAACCCGGAGATGTCGGCGAAAAGCGCCGCGCCGTCGGCGCGATCGGGGAGCGACAGGCCCTTTGCCAGGGCCTGTCGCCGGTCCATCGGAACGTAGAGCGAAAGCGTCTCGTACACGGGGGAGCGCCCGACCCTGGCGGTCAGGCCTGCGGTTGAAGGAAGCCGCGCAAGCGTTCCGCCATCACGTGCATGACTTCGAGAGAGAAGAAGGGGGTCTGTTGCACCAGGAACGTGAATCGCCTGCGGTCAACCTCAGCCACGCGACAATCGGTGTTGGCAATGGCCGATCCGCTGCGCGGTTGGTCGTCAATCAGGGCCATCTCACCGAAGATCTCGCCGGCGCGCAAGGTGTTGATATGTTTGCCTTGCGCGTAGATGTCCACCTCTCCATCCAACAAAACGTACATACAGTCGCCTTCATCGCCCTGGCGGAAGATGACCTCACCGGCCTTGAAAACTTCGAGATTCCTCTCGTTGCGAAATAACTCCAGATTACTGTGCATGGTGCGCGTCTCCGTGAATTGTGTGTGGGTGCTGTGAATCAATCGGGAATCGTCGAATCATAGATCGGGCCGCCGTCAATGGCATCCAGTGAACCGCCCTGATCGTGCGTCACGCCCACGCGAACCTCGCCGTTGCACGCAGCGCCCGCGGTATCCGTCGCCGCGAAGTAGATGTGATAGACGCGACCGTCGCCCTTGCCGTTGCGCTCCGAACGAACCTCGGCCATCGAGGTTCCCACGCCCTGCCCGTCGGGGCTGAGTTTGCCGCGTCCGACCGGCTCATCCTGACGGATGCCGGTGATTGTTATTGTGACAGGATCGCCGTCCGGGTATGTGATGCCCATGACAGTGATCGCATGGAGTTGCTTATCGGGAGACCACAGGTAGCCCGGAACCGCGTATGCAGCGTCGCACAACGGCCCGGCGTTTGCGGCAATCGTGAAGCTCGCGCTCGCGGTCGAGGGTTCATAACGCTCGTCCGTCAACATCAGGGTGGCCGACGGCAACGGAACCACGCCGCTGAAATACGCGGTCACGGTGTAGTCGCCCGGCGGCAGCGGCGCGCTCGTCAAGAAAGCCCGACCGGCATAGTCGGTGATCTCCGCCGCGGCGTAACTGCCCCCCGCACCCGTAATCACGAAGAAGACCGTCTTTTCGCCCATCCGCCGGCCCGTCCCATCCGTCAACGTCGCCGTGACCGGCGGGTTACCGGCAGAGAGGTCGAGCGTCAGGGCCGTTGGTTGCTTTTGGATGTCGAACGGCGCGGTTGACGACGACGCGATGTACAGTGCAGTTCCTCCGAAGGAAGCCCGCAACGCATTCGACCCCGGAATGCCCAGCAACGACAGCGTCGCGGTGGCGCGCCCGGCGCCGTCGGTAAACGCCAGCCGGCTCTGTGGGCCGAGCCGGAACGTCACCGGCAAACCGGACAGCGGCGTCCCACCGGCGGCCAGCGCCGCGCTGACCCCCACCTGAGAGCCGTAGAGACCGGTCGAGACGGGCGTCTCCACCGTGATGGTCGTCGGCTCCGTCGGCTGATCGGCGCGCCCCGGCACGTAATATGCGCCCAGATTGGCGTCCAGCGTGACCAGCCCAACGCCGTTCACGGCCTGGACGATGAAACGCACGGCATCCGCGGGCGTCGCGCCCAGTTCCAGCACGCCGTTCCAAACCGACGAATCGGTCGGGCTTTGCGTCAAGTCCAGCGATTGCCAGGCTCCGGCGAAGGGGCCTTCGGTCGCCGTGTACGTGACCCAGACCCCCTGGATGCCGGCCGCCGGGTTGCCCGCAGCGCGCACCACGATCTGTGCCTGTGTGTCGCTCACGTCCGACGTCACGCTCACAATCGCGGGCGCGCCCGCCAGCGCGGGTTGGCTGCCGCCGCCATAGACCGAGACGTTGCCGCTGTAGAACAGCCGCATGTCTACCCGGTCGTAGCGCCGTAGCGTGCCAGTCGGTGAACCGGGCACGGACGATTTGAACTGCGCCGGCGTCAGCATCACGCGCGTTTCACCATCAACCGGATTCGTCAGGGCGTCGAAATAATTCAGGTTCGCCAGCCGCACCGGGTAGAAGATGTCTATCGGGAAGGGCGCATGAACCCCGCGCACTTCGGTGGTCGCCGCGCCCACCAGCGGCAGGATGTTCGCCAGATCCGTATATGCGCCGCCGCGGAAGCCGACGCCGCGCAAGACCGTATTCGGGACGCTGACGTTGTAGACCTCCAGCGGTAGAACCGGTTCGGCAGGGCCGCCCGCGACGCCGTCGGAGCCGGTGAGGTAAGTCGCAGTGACCAGCCCGCCGTCCTGGACGTTCGTCAGTTGCACCGTCTGTTGCGTCAGGGTCGGCGTGAGCGCCACGTCGCTGTAGGCCAGTCCCAACGTCGCGCCGGGGTTTGTCGCATAACCGTTGAGGCCGCCGATGATCGGCGGCTCGCCGCCGGCGGGCAGGCGCTCGCCGGGCAAGTTGATGCTAAGCATCGGCAGGCCGAAGAGCGTTGCTTCGAGCAGCGCCTTCTCGTCAATGCCCCGCAACTGTGGCATGCTCGCCAGATAGGCCTGCTTCGCCGCAGTCAGCGCCTTGCCCACGGCAACCGGGCCGGCGCCGGTGCGCAGCTTACGACTGAACTGGTAGTACAACTCCTCGCTGTATTTCAGGAAGTCCGTATCGCCATACTGATAGCCCGTCCCCGCGATCAGGGTGGCCCCCTTACGGGCAAACGCCTGCGCCCAATCCGGCTCTTGCGTGACGCCGGGGACGCCGTGCGCGTTGACGATGTTGTAGCCCGAATGACACCCGGCACTGAAGACGATTGTGTTGCTCAGATCCACCGGCGCGGCCAGAAGATCGGAGGTTCGCAAGCGCGTCGCGTAGTCGGCGGCCAGCGCGCTGGAAGCGGAGAAGTGACCGGCCAGGAAGACCAGGTCATTTCGCTGGCCCAACAGCGCAGCGCTCAAGTCCTGGGCCGTCCAGGATGCGGGATCTAACGGTGAGGCGTCTCGCGGCGTGATCAGCGTATCCGCCGGGAAACCGGTCGCCGCCTCGAACTCGGTCTGCACGGCCCGCGCCGCATCTTCCAGGAAGTCATAACCCGTAACCAGCGTGCGCTGCGGCGCGGAGACCACGCCATCCGGTGTCGCCAGGTATGCCGCCAGCATCCCGCTCGCCTCGCCCGCCGTCTCTACCAGCCGGCCCACGGCCAGCCCCGGCGCAGGGAACGCATCATCTTTGACGGCGATTTCCAGCGCCGCGCCGTAATCATCCTGGCTCAACACGTAGTTCTGGCGCAGGCTCGCCTGTGACGTCGTGTTATCCAGCACCGGCGGCGCGTAGTTCACCTCGCCCGCCAGAAGCGCCTGGTCGGGATGGCGGAAGAACGGGATCACATCATCGCCGCCGACGATCACCACGTATTCCAATGGGTTGACGTCGCGATACGCGTCCACAATCTCGCGCACGGCTTCGGCAACCTGATTCTTCGCGTAAGGACACGCGGTATACAGGTCGGCCTGCGCGTTGGCCGCCGCGACGAGTGCATCGCTGCTCACGTCTACCACGACGCCCTGCACTTCGGGCCGAGCGATGAACTCCGCAAGGCGCGCTTGCAGCGCGGCCTGCGCGGCGGCATCGCCTTCGAGCCGGCCGGGGTCGGTCAGCACGATGGTGCGATAGCCGCCCGCGACGGGCGTCGTGGAGGAGGGCACGGCAACCGGCGCAACGTCACGGCAGACACCGGTCAACAGGGCGACGCCCAGGGTAAACGGCGCATTCGGATCAAACGCGCCGCTCCGCCCGCGCACCCGCACGTAGTATTCGCCCGTGTTGAGGTGCGTATTCAGCGAGATGCCTTCGCCGGCCGTCCCACTGAACGCCGACACCGCGATCAGGCTGCGCATCTGCGCGCTCGAGAAGGCATCGGGGCTGAATGCGTCAGGCGAGAAGGCATCCGGGCTGAATGCGTCAGGCGAGAAGGCGTCCGGGCTGAACGCATCGGGCGAGAAGGCATCCGGGCTGAACGCGTCGGGTGAGAACGCATCCGGGGAAAACGCGTCCGGCGAGAAGGCATCGGGACTGAACGCGTCCGGTGAGAACGCGTCCGGGCTGAACGCATCGGGCGAGAACGCGTCCGGTGAAAACGCGTCCGGCGAGAACGCGTCCGGGCTGAACGCGTCCGGTGAGAACGCATCCGGCGCGAACTCTGCGCCCAGTTGCACCAGGTCGGCCTGCGACGTGACGTCCTTGAACGCCGCCGCGATATCGCGGTACACCGTCAGGTCGTAGTTCGCGGGCAGGTCGGTCAACGTGACCACCAGCCGGCTCTCCGGCTGCACCGCAAAGCGATACCAGCGCGACTGGCCCGGCTGATCGAGATACTGCTGATAGGTCGCCGCCAGCGGATCGCCGGTCAGGTTCAGATTCAAGGCTGTCGGCCAGGAATCGTTTGCCGGGCCGATGCGCGCGCAATTGGAGAATTCGGAGGTGTCGCCCGCAGGCCCCGTCGCCGTGGCCGTGATGAAACCATCCGTGGCCGCGGCGGCCAGCGGCGGCAGGAACGTCGCATCGCCGGTCGCGTCCGTCGTGACGGAGATCTGACCGAGGTAGGTCTGCCCCTCGCCCGCGCCGCCGGGGTCGCACGTCGCATTGCCAAAGAACTGGATGTTTACGACAGTATTCGAATGACCGTTATACCGGCCCGCCACCGTGACCTCACCCGCGCCGGGAACCGCACGGCTCAGATAGGGCGCGTTGTACAGGGTGTTCGCGCCCTCGTCGGGGTCGCCCGTGTCGTTTGGCGTGGGGCCATTGCCGCCCAGGTCAATCCCCAGCCCGCCGTTATCGTAGATCGCGTTGGTCAGCACGCTGTTGGCGACGCCCGCCAACACGCGCACGCCGTCGCCGCCGTTGCCGGTGATCGTGTTGGATTCAATCAGGTTGCCGTCCGAGCCGTTCACAACGACGCCGTGGCCGCCGAATCCGGTGATGACCAGGCCGCGCAGCGTGGAACCCGCCCCGACATCGGCGGCGCTCACCAGCGCAGACCCCGCGCCGCCTTGAATGACCAGGCCAGCCACCTCGGCTCCGGCATTTGCGCCGTTCAAGACCAGCGCGCCGCCCGGCTGGGTCGAGCCGTCAATGACCACGGGATCGGTGATGGCAGGCAAGGGCGACCCGACCTGAATCGTCGCTTGCCCCCCGGCAGGGTTGACCATGTTAAAGTGGATCGCGTCGGGCGCGGCGTCGTTGAGACGGCCGTTGGCTGCCACGATGGCCTCGCGCAGCGAGCAGTGCGTGTTGCTGCACACGCCATCATCCACGTCATCATTCACGCCGACGGTCGCAATCACCTGATAGACCGGGCCGCTCTGCACGTCATTAAGCCCTTCGAACGCGCCCATGTCGCAGCGCGGGCCCACCGGTCGCGCCAGACCGTGCTGATCTACTGCGGCGCACGCCAGCCCGCCGCTACCGGGGGTCAGGGGATTGGCCGCATCGAGCGCGGGGCTGTGCGCAGCCGGCGCGTGGGTGGCCGTGGGGCCGCCGTTATCCTGCAAGGGACCGAGCGCGGGGTCCTGCCCCAGGATGTTTCCCGCCAGACGACCGCCAAGCGTGCAGCCGGAGGGGTCCGCGATGAGGTTATAGCCTTGAGAGGCCAGCACGCCGCTGCAATCGGGATGGCGCGTGACGAGGCTGGCATCAAGGTTCCCGCCGACGATGCTGTTGCCTACCCCAAACACACCCTGGAGGATCGCAATGCCGCCGCCGTCGCCCACCCCATCCTGATCGGCGTCGGCGGTGTTCGCCGTCACCGTGACATTATTCGACTTGGCCGAGCCGGCCCCGTTCGCAATGCCGCCGCCCGACCCATTGGCGAAGTTGCCGCTCACCGTCACGTTGGTCAACAGGGCGACGCCGCGATTGAATAACCCGCCGCCCTGACCGGTTGTCCGATTCCCCGTCAGGGTAACGCCGTCAAGCGTCAACATCGCGCGATTCGAAATGCCGCCGCCGTCCAGCGAGGCGTTGCCGCCGCGGATAGTGACATCTTTAACGGTGACGTTGCCCGTGATCGCCTCGAGGAGGCGGTCGTTGAAACCCGGCCCCGCGGCGATGCTCACTTTGCCCTCGCCCTGAATGAGGACGCTTTCGCGGATATCCAGATCCCCGGTCGCGCTCGCATCTTCGGCGTCGGCGGCGCTGCGCGTCAGGCTGTATTCGCCCGCCGGCAGGAGGATCGTGTCCGCGCCTGACCCGGCCGGGCACTCGCCCGCCAGACCGCCCGACGCAACGTTGCTGTTTGCAGCGATGACGGCTTCGCGCAGCGAACACCGACCATCGTTGGCAACAGCATCTTCAAAGGTGTTTACGGTGATCGGCGTGGCCGCGACAACGACCTGTGGCGCAACCGTCATCGGCGCGAGGAGCAAGATGATGGGTAGAATGATCGCCCAATGAGGTCGGATGCGCAGAATGCGCCGGGTCAATGTGCTCGGTTTCATGTGTTCTTCTCCGACCGTCCAAAATAGCAATTCAAACAGCAACCCAGAGCGGCGGCTATAAGCTGCCGTTAAGTGACATATGATATTGTACTATACTTGAAAATAGTTCGCAAGAAGGATGTGAGTTTATTGCATCAAACTGGAGGCCAGGGGTAGGCTCTGCGGTCTTCCGGGGGATCGGGAAAACAACCGGCGTCGGTCAAGGCGGCAATCCGCGCCCGAAAGGCGCGGATCTCATTGGTCGAAAGTAGCCTGCGCAATTCGCGCGCCAGTGCGAAGCCGGGATCGGTTATGCCGTCTTCGAGCCTCAGCAGGTCACGCAGCAGATCGGGAGGAATCTCCTCGCCCGCAAAGTCCCAGATGACGGTACGGAGTTTCGGTTCGACGTTGAAGCAAAGCCCCTGGTCAATCGCGACGACCTGTCCATCTTCCACGCGCAAACAGTGACCGCCCTTCCGGTCGGCGTTGTTGGTGATGGCATCGAAAAGGGCCAGCGCTTGCAATGACCGGCGAAAACCCGGCTCCTCGTGAAACGTGAAGAAATGATCGTCCTGATCGGCTTCCACGAACAATTGCACCGAACCGACACCATGCGGGCCGTCGCGCAAAACGGTCGGCGGGACCAGGTTCCAACCCAGCTCCTTGCTCACGAGATAAGCCGCCGTTTCGCGTTTCGCCAGCGTGCCGCGCGGGAAATCCCACAGGGGCCGTTCCCCGCGCACAGGCTTATACACCACCGGCGCGCGGGTCTCGTCATCGGCGACCTGCCCCAAAAAGGTATAATTGGAACTCCACGGCAACAGCCCCTTGAGGGTCATCTCGCCGTCACGCAGAAGCTTCAGCAACGCTTCGATTTGAGGGAACTCAGGAAGTGTCATGGTCACCGGTTGTAAGAATTAGAGTCTATCCGAAAACTGCACTTCGCCCTCCTTCGTAGTGATGGCTTCAGCCGTTGGGCGACACGACAACGGCTGAAGCCGTCACTACGAAGGAAAGACATGATGATCTGAGAATATTCGGATTGATTCTTATTGCAAAAGAAAACTACCGCGCGCTTTGCTCGCCGAAGTAGGTAGGCAAAAGTGCCCGAAGTCGTCTATCGGCTCACCGCACATCGGGCAAAGCGGCCGCCCGGCGGAAACAACATCTTCGGCCTGGCGCGCCAACAACAGGGCCTGGCCGCGCGTCGTGTAAATCAGTAACTCGACGCCTTCAGACAAATCAAGATCCTCATCAATGCTGTCGAAGTCCTGAGGCATGGCATCCACCAGGGTGAGGACCACCAGATCATGTAGCCTGTCATAATCGAGGTCAATGCCGCCGACCCGGAATTCGGGCATCAGCGGTTCGCGCAGGCTCAAACTCGGCTCAGACGCCACCAACGGAGCGCGCAATTCGGGGAACTCCTCATGCACGCCGGCAAGCAACTGCAGGATAGACCGGCTGAGGCTGATGACCTGCGCCTTCTCGACGACCCAGGAAACGACCTCTTCGCCATAATGCGCCTGCAAGATGAAGATACGCGTGCCGGGTTGGCCGACCGCGCCGGCCGTGATGCGCGTCACCGGCAGCGCGTCATTATCATCATAATGCGCCATGCTACGCTTCGACCTCCGGCGCGACAGGCTCGGCCGCCGCGGATTCACCCTGCTCCTGCGTCTCTTCTGCTTGCGGTTCGGGCGGCAGGTGGGCGCAATCATTGGTCCGCATCAGGTGGGGAATCATCGAGTGAAATTCCAGTTCCGTGATAGACGCGGGTTGGATCACCAACCGCTGAAACAGGTCAAGCGGCTGCCCGATGTAGAACGCGACCGCCAGCTTGATCGGGTCACTGTGCGATACTACGACGATGGTTTGTTCCGGGTGCTTTACGACCAGTTCATCCAACGTTGCAACCAGACGATGCTGAATTTCAGCGAAGCTTTCGCCCGCAGGAAAACGCGCCCGGCTCGGCGTACCCTGGATCACTTTCCAGAGGTCCGTCTTGGTGAGGTCCTCAACAAGCTGCCCCGTCCAGTCGCCGCAATGCGTTTCACCGATGCCCTCGACGGTCACTACTGGCAGTTGATGCCGCGCCGCAATCGCTTCCGCGGTCTCCACCGTGCGCTCAAGCGGGCTTGAATACACCGCGGCGACCGGTTCCGCCGCCAGCCGTTCGCCGACCGCTTCGGCCTGTCGTTGCCCGTGGTCATTGAGATGCACGCCCGGCGTCCACCCGGCCAGGCGATGCGTCTTTACGTAGTCGTTCATGCCGTGCCGTACCAGCAGCACGCGAGTCGGTTTATCCGCCAAGTCAGTCTCCTTCGGGTCCAGATCCCCGTGAATTGTCGCCCCATTCGAGCGAAGGTTGCGCCCATTCGGGGATTTCGTCTTCCAGCCGGGCCTCCGGCGTCTTCGTCCCGCCGCCCAAACGGCCCATCAAATCCTGCACGGCGCGCCGGAATGTCTGCGGGGCGCGAAATTCCACCAACGCCGCGCCTTCCTCCGGGGAAATGCGTTCCCCGAAGGCGCTATACATCTCCATGACCACGTTCCAGACCCAGATATACAGGTCGGCCGCCGTCTGACCGGGGAAGCGCTCCAGCAATCTACGGTGGCGTATCGCCGCGATGATCGGCAGGTAGCGGGTATTGTACCAGTCCAGCGCCGCATCCTTTAAACTGACCGGCGCGTCGGGTTGACCCTCCATCATCTGATGGCGATGAGCCTCGATGTGGTCCAGCAGTTGGCGATAACCGCCGAGGCGCGTCAGGTAGATGTCGAGGTTGGGAACATGCTCGTCCAGTCGCGTCTCCGCCAGAAAACGGGCGCGCCCAGCCTTGATTAACGCTTCATCCAGGGTGTCGCCCGGCTCGAGACCCGGATCAATCGGATACTCCGTGACGTAGGCTTCGATCTGGTCAAACCCGTTCGCGCGCGCCACCGACACGCGGTGATTGCCATCGGCGACGAAATAGACGTCGCCAACCTTGAACACATCAATGGGCGGCAGGCCCCTCGGGTCATCCATGTAACGCTCGACGCGCGCCCAGCGCTCCGACAGCGCCCCACTGCGCGGCAAGAACGAACTGGTGAAGTCTTTGTAGCGCCCCACACTCCCCACGATCTTGTCGAGCGGGATCATCTGCGGTTCGCGGTGGGTGATCTGCTCAAAGGTTTGCAGCG
Source organism: Anaerolineae bacterium (assembly GCA_038214535.1). Classification (GTDB taxonomy): domain Bacteria; phylum Chloroflexota; class Anaerolineae; order CG2-30-64-16; family CG2-30-64-16; genus JBBQRS01. Next base: position 6,989 of record JBBQRS010000007.1, on the reverse strand, counting down.
TATTCATCAGTTCATCGAAGGGCAGCAGGTCATTCTGCCGGCCGCTCAGGCGCGCGGTCAGATCCTCGCGGAGCGCCTTGCGGTGCGCCGCGATAAAATGTTCTTTTGAATTTAGACGTTCAGCAGCCTCGTTGTTGAACGGTTCCATGACGAGTGGACTCATGATGATTCACCAAAAAAAGCGCCCCGGGAACCACTTCCCCGGGGCTGCTTGCATCCTGTGGTAGCGGATACGGGATTCGAACCCGTGTCTCCGCCTTGAGAGGGCGATATCCTGGGCCTCTAGACGAATCCGCCACACAATTACCCCGATTATATGTACGATCTGCCGTCTGTCAAGTTAAGGCATGTACAACGTTTCACACGCTTCAACACTTTACCGCACATGGCGCGCGTTTTCCGTGAGCTTAACCACCAGCGAGCAATATCTTCCCGGAATGGACAAGATTTTACAGGATTGACCGGATGGATTCCAGGCGCTTCTATCTAAAATCGGTAAATCTTGTGCTTCCTGTCTTTCACTCCCCGTCTGGGTGTCGTCAGATGGCTTCAAGCTTGCCCCATGATGTTTGTGTATGCTAGAATACGCTCGTCGCCCAGCCCGGCGCAAACCGACCCGCGGGTTCAAATCCCGCCCTGCAAGCTCCGCCGTATGCGGATGGATTGTGGGTATCCAGGAGAATGTCCATTGAACACCCCTCAGCAAATCTCCCGAACGCTCGACCGAGTCTTGCCGTTCGTGCAGAAACCCGCCCGCTACACCGGCGGCGAGTATAACAGTGTCGTCAAAGCGTGGGATGATATGGCCTATCGCGTGGCGCTCGTCTTCCCCGACATCTACGATCTCGGCATGTCCAATCTCGGGCTTGCCATTCTGTATGACACGGTGAACAGCCGGCCCGACATGCTGGCCGAACGCGCCTACGTGCCCTGGGTAGACATGCTGGCCGCCATGCGCAACGCGGGCATCCCGCTCTACTCGCTGGAAACGCGCCATCCGCTCGACCAGTTCGACGTGATCGGCATTTCCCTGCCCTACGAGCAACTCTATACCAACGTCCTGACGACCCTGGACCTTGCAGGCATCCCGCTGCGCGCCGCCAATCGGGTGGACGAGCCGCTGATCCTCGCCGGAGGTTCGGCGTGTCTCAATCCTGAACCGATGTACGCCTTCTTCGACGCCTTTTTCATCGGTGAAGGCGAAGAGGCGATCACTGAAATCGTGCGCACGTGGACCGACGCGCGGCGCGCCGGCCTGGATCGCATGGCGAGCCTGAAGCGCCTGGCGCAGATCGAGGGCGTCTACATCCCGTCATTCTATGAAGCCGCCTATCACCCGGACGGCGTGCTGGCAGCAACGACGCCGAAACCGGAGTACGCCGACGCCGCGCCCGCAGTCATCACCAAACGCATCGTGCCGGCGCTGCCGCCGCCGCCGACCCGCTTCATCGTCCCGTTCATTGACATCGTGCATAATCGCGCCGCGCTGGAAATTCAACGCGGTTGCACGCGCGGTTGCCGGTTTTGCCAGGCGGGTATGGTCTATCGCCCCGTCCGCGAACGCCCGCTTGACGAAGTGCTGGTCGCGGTGGACGAAATCGTCCGACAGACCGGGTTCGAGGAGATCGGCTTCCTCTCGCTCAGTTCATCAGACTACAGCGCCGTGGGCGAGCTGGTGAGGGAAGTCGGGGCGCGGCACGGCGAAAAGAAGCTCTCCATCGGGTTGCCCAGCCTCCGCATCGAGACCTTCAGCATAGATCTGATGGACAGCCTGGAAAAGGGCCGGCGCCGGTCGGGGTTCACGTTTGCCCCGGAAGCGGCGACCGACTGGCTGCGCGACGTGATCAACAAGCCGATTGCCACCGAGGCCCTGCTCGATGTCGCCCGCGAGGTGTATGGCCGCGGTTGGACGACCATCAAGCTCTATTTCATGATCGGGCATCCCACGCAGACGCTCGAAGACGTGGAAGCGATTGCCGACCTGGTACACGAGGTGCGCGAGATCGGCTTTAAGACGCTTGGCAGGAAGGCCAGCGTGCGCGTCGGCGTCAGCACGCTGGTGCCGAAACCGCACACGCCCTTCCAATGGGTGGCCGTGGCCGATGAAACGATGCTCTACGATCAAATCCACCTGCTGGAGCGGCGGCTGCGCGGGCCGGGGATCGAATTCAGTTGGAACAGCCCGCGCGAGACGACCCTGGAGGCCGCCCTCAGCCGCGGCGACCGCCGGCTGGCCGATGTCATTCAACAGGCCTGGGAAGCGGGCGCGGGCTTCGACGGTTGGGGCGATCAGTTCAAGGAGAGCGCCTGGCGCGAGGCGTTCACGCGCAACGGTCTCGACCCCGACTGGTACGCGCGTCGCGAACGCGCCACCGATGAAACGCTGCCGTGGGATCACATTGATGTCGCCGTGACGAAACGCTTCATGGTGCAGGAGTATGAAAACGCGCTGGCCGCCGTCTCAACAGATGACTGCCGGCGCTATCCCGAAGCGAGCGGGCATGAGCAGGGCAAATGCTATGCCTGCGGCATCCTGACCCAGTTCCGCGACGAACGGCGCGAAACCGTCGCGGACGCGTGGGGCTGCCCGCCCCTGAAACCCAAGCGCGCGAAGGTGACACTGCTCGCCGACGGCTGAGAGGCATCTATTGTTCTGCGATCCGTTTAGCCCCGTTCACGGGGCGCAGTTCCCGTAGCCCGACGATTTGATCGCCGGGCGGATCGGCGCCGCCGACCGGCTCACGTTCGGAGCGCGATGTCCGGTCATGCACGACCGCCCGACGATAAATCGTCCGGCTAACCAACAGCGCCGGATCAATCCGGCTAGACGGTATTTGGGGAACGCTAATCCATGGAGAGCAATGGCGCATGGCAGTGAATCCGGCATTTCGTGATCGGGTGGCCGTGATTACGGGCGGGGCGACGGGGATTGGTCGCGCCACCGCGCTCGCGTTGGCCCAGAATGGGGCCGACATTGCCCTTGCCGGACGCCGCGTCGCGGAGTTGGAAGCAACTGCCAAGGCCGTCCGTGCGCTAGGCCGCCGCGCCGTCGCCATCCCCACTGATGTGACCGACCGCGGTCAGGTCGAGCATCTGATTGACGAAACGCTGGCGACCTTCGGCGGACTGGATATCGTCATCGCCAACGCGGGGCAATACGTGCGCTCGCCGGTCGAGCCGGGGTGCAGCGAGGCATTCGAGCAATCTATGGCCGTCAATTTTTACGGGACCCTCTATCTGATCGAGGCTGCGTTGCCGCACCTGAAGGCGCAGCGGGGCGGCCATATCGTGATCGTTTCCTCCGTAGACGGTAAGAAGGGGTTGCCAACGGACGGGCCTTACGTTGCGGCGAAGTTCGCGCAGGCGGGGTTGGGCGATGTGCTACGGCAAGAGTTGCGCCCGTATGGGGTGGGGGTTTCCGTGATCTTCCCCGGCCGCGTGGACACGCCCCTCATCGAAACACTCGAGGTGCCGAAGATTTCGGCCAAGACTTCACCGGAGACCGTGGCCGGGGCCATCGTCAAGGCGATCGGGCGGCGCACGCCGGAAGTTGTCTTGCCCGCAAGCTCCCGGCTCTTCCTGTGGGCCGATCGTCTATCCCCGCACCTCAGCGATTGGATCATTCGGTTTTTCCGACTCGAGGGTTGGGAGAAAGCATGATGAACGCCATCAACCGATCTATGACCGTTCCCCGGTCTGTGGGTGAAGCCCACGCCTGGCTGAAACAACTCAACATCGCCTTCCTGCCCGAACCATCCTCGCCGGTGCAGGCGACGCTGGCCGAAGGAATGCGCGCGGCCTTTGGCGCTCACGGCCACATCGTGCAAGCCGCCCCGGACGACACGACCGACCTGTTGTTTGCGTTCGCGCGCTTCGGCGAACCGCTGTCGTGGCGCGAGGCCCCGTTCCTCCAGGCGCGCCGATTGTATCGCTTGCAGCGCCAGCCGACCGTCGTGATGATTTTGAACGTCGGGCGCGAAGCATGGAGCCGGTTGCTGGATCACCTGGACGCGGCGGTGAACAAAGAGCCGCCCGACCCGTGCGATTTCGAATACGCCGGGTTAGCGCCTTCCGCCTACCGGACGCTGGTCGAACAGGGGCGGCGCGGCGGCGCGGTGTTGGCCGCGCAACGCCTGCTGCAAGCCCAGGTGATTTGTCTGCGCATCCTGCTCGTCGTCGGCGACGACCACCCCGAGCGCGTGTATCACTTCGACCTGGTCGGCTCGCTGGCCTACAGCGAAGGTTCAGACGCGGCGCTGTACGACGATATCGTGATGCGAGTCGCCACGGCCGCCAGCGCGGAAGAAATCGGGGCCTACACCGTGACCGGCGACCCGATCGCGGCGGAAACATGGCAGCGGCTAGGCGCCCCCCCCGCCATGCGCCGGGCCAGCCTCGAACTCGACCGGCGCAACTTCTTCACCGAGACGGTCCGCGTCCATGACCTCGTACACGTCCCCGCCCTGTCCGGCGCTATCGCCAATCAGTATAGCGAAGGGTGTTTTGCGACGTGGGAATCAGAAATCGGCGCGCTGATCTCGACGATCACCGGCAGCGCGCGGCCCGTGGATAAGGGCAACATCACCGATGACGAACTGGCCGTCGTGGTGGGCGTGCGCGCCGATGATACGGGCGTGAACGTCCGCAACGTCCTGGGGAAACGCAACGATCCGCCCAGCTCCGAAGCCTTCGAGATGGCCGACATTGACCGGTCATTACCCTGGGTGCAGCCCGACGCCTCTTTCGGCATCGCGCAGCCCGCGCCGGTCGTGCGCTCGAAACTGCACGGGCATCGCGGCGTCGCGGCCTATAACCCCGACTGCGTGGAGTATGCGCCGATGGACCCGACTTTTTCCCGCTACCCGGTCACGTGTGGCACACGCGGCCAGGCCGAGGGCGTGAAGGCGGCGTTTGCCCGTTCCGAAGCGCTGCGTAACCCGCGTGACCCGCGCCGGCTCGTCTTCACGCTGCTGCCCACCCACGGGTTGTTCATCGTCGAGAAATGGGTCCCCGGCAAGGCCCCGTTACAGGCCATCTGGGAAGCGATGGACGCCGGCGACATTGTGATCGAGTCGCGCGTCCCGCAGGGGCCGGATCCGTTCACCCCGGAGATGCGACATGGCCGCTAAGGCCGTCAACCCGGGGCCGCCCGCGGAAGAGCGGCTGCGAGTGACCTTCGCCACGAACGCTGAAGTCAAGTACGTGGGGCATCTCGATATGGCGCGCACGTGGGAGCGCGCCATCCGGCGCAGCGAGCTGCCGCTGGCCTATAGCCAGGGCTTCAATCCCCAGGCGCGCATCCAATTCGCCGCCGCCCTGCCGCTGGGGTTCACCGGTATGGCCGAGATCATAGACATCTACCTCACCGAGGTCTATGATCCTGATGAGGCGCTGGCGCGTTTGCGCGCGGCCTTGCCGCGCGGCGTCGCGCCGGTGAGCGCAGTGCGCGTCGAAATGGGCTTGCCCGCCTTGCAGGCGCAAGTCGCCGAAGCGCACTATCACGTTGAGGTCGAAACCGATGAAGCCGGCGAGGCGTTCCGTCAACGGTTGGCGGATTTCATGGCGCGGCCGGAGGCATGGCGCGAACGGCGCAAGGGTAAGGAGAACGTCCGCTATGACTTGCGCCCGCTGATGCTGGAAATCAACTACACCGGGCCGGTGGAAATCGGCCAGTCGTTCGAGGCGCTGATGTGCAACGCGCCGGGCGCGACCGGGCGACCCGATGAGCTGTTGGCCGAGCTGGGCTACGGCGAAGCGGCCCGGCAAATCACTCGGACGCGGCTGATCTTCGCAGATTCTTAACCCCTGTAGTCTAGCCCCTTGTGGGCGTCGGGGCACACGAACGCCCACAAGGGGCTAGACTACAGCATTGGACGGCAAGCGAAAGCATCGCAGGAGACAACATGAAGCTACTGACCTTTGAGCGAGACGGGGAACGCCGCGCGGGCGTGTTGATCGAAGACCAGGTGATTGACCTCGCAGCCGCGCAGCAGGCGCACACCGGCGCGCCGCCCACCCTGACGAGCGTGCGCGAGATCATCGAGGCCGGCCCCGAAACGTGGGCGCGCCTGGCGGCAGACCTCAAGCACGCCGACTTCTCCGCGTTCGCCTGGCCGCTCAAGGGACTCAAGCTGGCCGCGCCGGTGTTGCCGTCCAAAGTCGTCGCCATCGGCCAGAACTACGCCGATCACGTCAAGGAACAGGGCGGCAAACTGCCGGAGCGACCCATCGTCTTCGCCAAATTCCCCACGACGATCATCGGCCCCGACGATGAAATCCGCTGGGAGCCGGCGCTCTCCGATAAGATTGATTGGGAAGCCGAGTTGGCGGTCGTGATTGGCCGGGCGGCCCGGCGCGTGGCCGCCGCCGACGCGTATGACTACGTGTTCGGTTATACCTGCGCCAACGACGTCACGGCGCGCGACATCCAACATGACGACGGCCAGTGGGTGCGCGGCAAGTCGCTGGATACCTTCTGCCCGCTCGGCCCGTGGATCGTCACGCGCGACGAGATTCCCGAACCGCACGGGTTGCAAATCCGTACCCGCGTCAACGGCGAAACGGTGCAGGATTCGCACACCGACCAACTGATCTTCGACATCCCGACCCTGATCGAGTTTCTGTCGCGCGCGTTCACTCTACTTCCCGGCGACATCATCCTGACCGGGACGCCGCCGGGCGTGGGGCACTTCCGCAACCCGCCGCGCTACCTGAAAGATGGCGACAAAGTCGAGGTGCAAGTCGAGCACATCGGCGTCTTGCGCAACACGTGCCACATAGAGTAGTCAGTAAAGGTGAGTTTTGTCTTTCTGAGCGGGTCAACCTTAAGACACTCGTTACGGCGTGACTATAAATAAGTCCACAAAAGTCATTGGGGATTTCCAATGACAGACAGCACTTCGGCGCGATGGCTGTCGAGATCGGTTAGGAACTGTTCGACGGCGGCGACCAGGTCGGTAATACTGGCGAACAAGTGATTATGCGTGACC